>NZ_JAEINN010000001.1:0-300000 GCF_016342405.1 Maridesulfovibrio ferrireducens
GTATATGTCAAAGAACAAGGGCTAAGCTTATATCATCAGGACTTCTTTTAAAAGATGGAGCCTATGTGACGCTTACGCTTACTGGGCTGATGAAAATATCTGGCTAACTATTGAGTGCAAATATAATAAAGTTCCCTTTTGTCTTAAGGATGCTAGGCGGCTTAGGGATTATATTTATGACGTAAAAAAGGGACATCTGGCGAAGATAGAGAAGCGTAGGTCTTTCTTGGAAGAGAATGTCAGTTACTTGCGAGAATTGCTTGGCTGGCCTGCTGCGTTGAACCCGTTGCAGCCTAAAATCTACCAACTATATGTTACTTCTGACTTGATGTCATTCATGCACAAAACTTCATCAGAAGAACGAACTGAATTTGTGAGAATTGATTGTCTTGATTTTTGGCTAAAGGAGAAAGGATTGATGCAGGATACTTCCTCTTTTGGCTAAAATGCGTCGGATTACTTGTTGGGCCAGCATGAAAGCATCCATGCCGCTGTGTTTGGAACGCCATTTGTAAAAAGTGGTACTGCTCATTTCATGTTAGGGTGGCTATTTCTCTAAAATGTAAGCTGCAACGTAGGGCAAGTATGGCTATGTCATGAGTATGGCCGCCGTGCTGTTTTAGTTTTATATCTCAAAACACTCCTTCAACTTCCGCACAGCCTCAGCATGCTTAACCGAATTCTTCCGTAACTGCTCAATATTATGCAGTTTCCAGCGCACCGCAGGCAGTTGCTCCGCATGGGGAATGCCTAGAAGGCTCCATTTAGGGGAGCCTTGTTTGACGGACAAGAGAAAGCGTTTGTCCTTTTCGCTTAAGCCGGATTTGATTTCATGAACTAACTGTATGCGAGTTGCTTCAAGCTTTTCTACTGAGACTTCCGTTCTCGTCATTCCTCGAAATTCTTTTTCATATGGTTCAGCGAGAGGCTGGAAGTTTGGATTCAGTAATTCGGACATGGGGCGATTGTGACCGAGCAGATATACAATAAAAGCCTTACGTGTTTTCTCGGAGAGTCCTTCCGTATCAAGAAGCTGTGCAACATCAAATAAGTCGCGTGGGTGCTGGCGATCCAGTGCCGCACATATCTTGCCGCCGTATAGGTCATGGATGGAAAGGCGGCGTACTTCTACAGCCATTTCAAAGCGGCGTTCAACTTCCGGTTGCAGTCCTACATACTCAGTTTCATAAACAGTTCCGCGAATAGTTGCGTTCGGTTCTATTTTCACCATGACTCCATCATAGTTGATGAGGACTTTGGGGGCTGCATTCTTTGGCGCTGTCAGGTTGACAGAAGCGGTTGGTAAAAGTTCTTCAACTCGTTTCGCCAGCCGTTGCATGCTGTCAGATATATCTTGAAGGGCTGTCGGCCTATCATTGATAGGACAGTAGGCAAGATCGATATCAACAGATAGGCGAGGTAAATCCCATAGAAAGAAATTAAGGGCCGTTCCACCCTTTAAAGCAAGGAACGGGGAGCCGTCTCCGTTTGGATGGTCAAATTCAATCAGGGCTAATACCCTCAGCAGGATACGCACTTGTTTTTCATATTTATTCAAAATAGTTCCCCGTCGTGGTCTCTGGGTACGGTGATATTAAATTCTTTATCCAGCATTCCGTTTTTAACGATTTCTCGTTTGCCGGAACCAAGATTTATGTTTTGCCGGCTTAGATGAGTGAGCCAGCGATGATTGGCATCTTTTGCGAGAAACAGAAAAAGACGTTTAACTTTGATACTGTTGCATTGTTCAAGCAGCGTTTGCATGAGAGCAGGGCGCAGGGTGCCGAGTCCTTGCATTATTTGCTTAGCTTCATCGAAACTGATCTTTTGCGGCACATGGTGCAGTAGTTCTAATATTGCTCGCTCAGGTGCTGATATTTTTACTTTGAATGTTCCAACGTCATGTTCTGTGAAGCTTGCTTCATTAGATTGAGCCAGAAGTGATGTCATGGTGAAGATTATTTTTTGCTTCCAATCATAATTTTTGAACCATGCTGGAAGCTTGGTTTTTGGAGGCGCAAACAGAAAGGAGTCTCGCTCCTGTGACGAGATATAGTGAACGTGACCTTGTAATTCCAAGGCCGTCCGACCTCCTGCATGAATCGGAAGTTGGGAGCTCTGTAGCTGATGCAGCCCTCCAAGCCAGCTAAGCTTATCGTGAGCTTTTGCATAGACTCCGCGTCCAACAGATACCAGCCAGCCTTGTCTGATGTAATTTCGGGCTAAAGAGCTGTTTACCTGTAACGTGGCAAGTTCGGAAGCATCTTTAATGGTTCCGTTAGGCCATGTTTGTATAAGTTGGTTTATTTTTGTTCCTCTTGATGTCTGCATAGGTCATTAATTAGCTCTTTTTTAAACTAAGAGCAATAATTGGTTTAAAAAAAATCCTGTAAGTGTGCTCTATGCCCGTTAACAAGGTGGCAAATTAAACTGCTAGAGGCATGTTCAGACATGTCTGGGTTGTAGTGCATTTAAAAATTTGTTTGATGGTTGTTTGATAGGTTTAATAAGTAATGGTTATGAACTCATTGGCTAATTTCTTTCAACGTTGGAAATTATGATTTGGTAAATTAATTCTAAGGTGATTTTTTTGTGTGTGTTGTAGCCTCAATTGCACGTTGACAGTTCATTGATATGTTGGTTGCTGCACAAATTTGCTGTTTCAGCTGAACTGTTGTTGGGAACATATATAGATAGTTTACAACAAGCCTTTTTAAAATGGAGTATGGAAGAATATTGTTTTCAAGTTTTTTGCAAAGATTTTTTACGTCTTTAATTGGAAAGGCTTGGAAAAAATCTAGTTTTATAGCAATGTCTATTACTTCGTTGGCAACGGTTGGGTTTTCTTTGACAATTTTTTTGTAAGTTTCTTCAAGCTTGTCGCTGCCAATTGAGGAAGATATTTTTTTTAAAAAACAGTATGATATCTGTTCGCAAATGTGAAATAGTTCTCGTTTTGCACGATCCTCTATTTTGTCCTCTTTTGTTTTGTCTTCTTCGATAATTATTTCTTTAATTTCTTCCACTATAAGGGCCAAATTGCTGTTAAGTAGATTGTAAAACTCACTTAAAGATCTTAAGCAAAGATTAAATGCTTCACTACATAGTTCTTGTTTCACATTCCCCTTGAGTGAACCGTAGTAGTTTTTTAATATTTGTCCTATAATTTCTTGGTGTTTGAATGCCTTTTGAATTGAAACGATGAGTTCATAGGCATCTTTGTCTTTGTCTTGGGTTAGATCAACATGCTCGTGAATAGATTTTTGTTCTATTTGATCTTTTAATTTTAGGTCTTTTTCCCTGTATTGGTCTACGGAACAATCTTCGAGTTCGATTTGAGGGAGTCTGTTTACTAATTTATTAATTATTTCGACATCTTTTTGTAGTGTTGTAGGCTTGTTTGTATCGAATATTTTTTTAGAGTTTTGCAGAACCTGTTCTAGTACATAGGGGCTTTTACAGAGGTGTGTTAGGAACATGATTACGTTAGAGCTTTCGTCAAGGTGGAGTGTTGAACACATTTCCGTAATGATCTTTTGAGCACATTCTTGTTGAATATGTTGTGAGATGTATCTAGCAAGAAAATAATAGTAATAGTACGTATATCTAAATGAGAATTCATCATTAAAATTTCTAAGAATATTTGAATCTGTTAATGTCTTTAATAGGCTATTTTTGTCCAAATTAAGAGAGTATTCATCACAATATAAGGTATGAAAGTCATTAATTTCTGTTGAAGTTAGAGAAGATGTATTATCAAAAAAGAGCTTGTAGGATAATTCCGTGAGGTAGTTGTACAGAGCATCAATGTCGTCATTATTAAGCTTTAAATTTTTAAGTGTTCCAGTTATCAAATAATCATAGTAGTATCCATAGGAACTTTCGACAATGCCCTGTTTTCCTGTGTCATTCATCGAATTTAGTATGGTTATCAAGAAAAAAGGGAATGATGGAACATAGTTTTTTCCAATTACTGTGTCGATAGTTCTTTTTGCCTTGTCATGTAGGCGAGTTAATTCTTCCTGTGAAAGGTATGTTTCCTGTCCAAGTTCATTCCATTTCGTAATTAGTTTACTCCGTAGAAGGTGCCCAAATGGTTCAATTTGGTACAAGTGATATTTTCGTCCGATATCGCTAATGTCTTCAGTTACAAATTCTTGAATCTGGAATAGTTCGTCAGCTGTAAGCAAAATATTGTCATATGTTGCTGCAAGGGAATTCAGGAGCATACATTTGTATTTGTAATTCAGCTTTGATTTATTGAAGTCATCTATAATAATGAAGATTTTTTCTTTGTCGGTTTGTTCAAAGAGGTCTTTTTGATCAGTGCTGTATTGTTGAGAAAAAGCGTTCAAGAGTGCTTTTTGGAAGGAATCCAAAGAGTGTTTTTTGATGTCATTTCCTGATAGTAGTATTGGGATATTTCCATTGTTCTGGTGAAATAAATAAATTTGTTTGCAGAAGGAGCTTCTCCCAGATTTTTCTTCTCCTAGTATAATAGTTTTTATGGGCGAGGAAGATAGCACCTTTTCAGAGTTGGTGGGAGGAATACATAAATTTTTATGTGATTTTTTTTCTTTGTCTAAATCTCGTAAATCTGGAAAGACGTATATATCTTGTAAATTAAGGTTTTTTTTGCGTGGATGCATGTATAACATGCCAGGGTCTTTTATGTGTTCTAAATACCCACTGTTAGGTGTAACTGTTGTTTTAGATTTGGTGGCATTTATTGGAGTCCATTCATCGGTAATAGTAGTTTGTTTGTATATAGATTCTTTGAATTTATGAGTTGTAATGTTGTATTCAAGGTTGTCTATATTTATGTTGAGTATGTTATATCCACTGTTTTCAGAGTTGCTTGAGTCTTGTAGGACTTGTCCTTCAATGTATACGACTTCCTGTCCTTCATGGTTTTTAACGTTTGCTGCGTAGAAATCGTGTTCATGTCCTGTTAAGAGAAAGTTAGTTTCTGCTTCAATATTTTTCCTAAAGTCTCTACGATCGTCAGGATTAAACCAATTAGGTGTGTGATGCATTGCACAAATTTTTATGCGCGCCTCACTGTTGTTTATAGCAGTATATTTGTATGGGATGATCTTTCCGGGAACTTCTTTTTTTTCTGACATCCATGCTGAATTAAGTGTAAATATGTCGATGTCTAATCCATTCGAGCACATAACCTTATACTTGTTGCAAAAAATGTTTTCGGTGTCAGCTACAGATACTTTGGCATTAAATATGTTGTAGTGTGCTTGTGCATTAAGAATTGGTTGCTCAAATATTTCAATTTTCGATCTGTCTGCAACGATTGTTTCGATCAGTTGTTCTCTGACCTTCATTGTCGTTTCGTCTTCATGATTGCAGTCGTGGTTTCCTGGGGCAAACATTATTTTTTTTTGTTCTACTTCGAGGGCATCAAATAAGTTAGCATATAGGTTTTCTGCTAAAGCATATTCTTTTTCACCACCAGAAAAAGCAACGTCGCCTGTTGTAAGGATGATAACTTGATTAGATGATTTTGTGTTGCTGTTTATAGAGCTAGCGAGGCGATCAAGTTTGTCAAAAATATGGTTGTCATCTGTTTTTAAATGAATGTCGCTTAGGTGGACTACTGATATTATCACGTGGTTCCTCTTTTTATTTAATGTGTAATAGCGTGACAATTATAGGTATATGTTCTCGAAAGATGCAACAAAAAGTGTGACTTATTATTAAGAAATATCACATCTCTAGCACTTCAACCGCCCTCCGTAATCCCTCCGGCGAAAGATGACTATACCGCTGGGTCATCTTAAAATCTTGATGCCCCATTAATTCCTTTACGCTGTAGAGATCTACACTACGCTGAACCAACCATGAGGCGAAGGTATGTCTTAGGGTGTGAAAGCATACTCGAAGGCGCACGTCTTTGATTCCTTCATTGAACATGGGATCTACTATTTTACTAAATACATTTGATATGCTGGACATTTTTTCGCCTGTGGTGGACGGGAAAACTAGATCTGAGTTTTGTCCGTGATGTTTTTCGCGGCGATTTGAAAGCATCACGACTATATCTTCTAGTAAATACGCTTGGCGGTTAACCTTCCCTTTCGTGTCTCTGATTGAGGTCAGCTTTTCGGCAAGGTCAATGTCATTCCAAGTTAGGGCGGCTATTTCTCCGAAACGTAAGCCGCAACGCAGGGCAAGTAAGGCCATGTCGTGAGTGTGGCCGCCGTGTTGTTTAAGCTCAGCAAGTAAGGTTTGAGCTTCTTCAGGTGTGAGAAAGCGTTCCCGACGGTTGTCTTGCTTGGGAATTGATATTTGCTGAGTAGGACTGTTGCCATGGACGTAGTTATCTCGGCGGGCTTGAGTCCAGAGTTGGGAAATGACAGCGAAGACATATCTAATGGTTGAGGAGGCCCGCTTCTTTTTGAGCAGGGCGTTTTTAATTATCTCAATGTCTTTCGGCTGAATGTCGCTGAGCGGTGTGGCTCCGATAGCTGGAGCAATCCAGTTGCGGTAAAGACCTTCTTCTGTTTTTGTGGACCCTTTAGCTTTGTGGCTTTGTTGCGGCCAGTAGTGGGCATCCCAAAATTCCGAAAAGGTTATACTGGCTTTTTTATCACTTTCCCGTTTTTGAGTTTCTTCTTCTCGTTTCTTCGTCGCGATCTCTCTTTTTTCACTTAAAGAAATGCAACCTTCACCTGTCCTGATGTTTTCTTTCAGCTTTGCCAGAGTCAAGGCGGCCTTTACTTCAGTCCATCCTTCAGAACCCCATCCTAGAGTTGGTTGAAACCTTTTTCCGCATGCGGAGTATCTGAGGCCAAAACAGCGATCAATACGCGGACCATGCTTTCGAGTAGAATGTTCATACCAGCGCACACCGGGATATTTTTCAGAGGTAATCCATTTTCGCATAGCTACACCTTGGATGATTCAAAGTTAAAATGAGGTACCAGTTTGGTACCACTTTTAAGTGGTTTCACCTGAAATGACATGAACATTTATGAAAGTCTAGTTTAATTAATAATCAAGTAAAACAGTGAGATATGTTGAATATAGCAGATTTAGAAAATGGTGTAAAACTGATTCGTAATCAGTAGGTCGTCAGTTCAATTCTGATCGTTGGCTCCAGTAAAAGTAAAGCCCGGCAATGTCTTATCGCATTGTGGGGCTTTTTTGTTTTGGCTCAGAGATTGTACAAATTCATGTTGGGAGACTGGTTCAGAGGCATGTCCGGCCTGATGTGTTTTTTGGCCAACTGGCGGACATCATCCATGGTTTTTGCCGTGGAAAAGGTGGCCAGCAGGCTGTGACCAAATAGGAAATTGGCTGCAAAATAGGGTATGAACATCCGAAATCTTTTGATTCTTCGGACGGGATCGAACTCCTGCTCCAAGGCTGTGGCCAGACGCAGGATGTAGTCTTGAAAAATATTGTCGTCGGGCGTGTAGCCAGCTGTCCATTGGGCAAAGAGCCACGGGCGGGCTATAGCCATACGCCCTATGGACACACCATCGCAGCCTGTCGTGTCCAGCATATTCTGACAGTGTTGCGGGGTTGTGACATTGCCATTGCCAAAGACGGGAATGGAGACCGCTTCTTTAATGAAGCGTATGTTGTCAATGACAGGGGGACGGGTGCGCTTGTCCGGGGCCACACGCGGGTGGAAGACCAGACAATCGGTTCCTGCCGCCTCAAGCTTTTTGGCCAGAGCCACTGCTGGCCCGATATCCTTGGACCAGCCGGTGCGGAATTTGACAAAAACAGGAATGGATACCGCCTTTCGTACTGCTTCCACCACGGCCATGGCTTTGTCTGGTGTCTTGAGCAGGGCCGCTCCCCCCTCGCGTTTGATCATTCCACGAGCTGAGCATCCCATATTGATGTCCACGCCGAAGAAGCCTTCGCGCTCCACACGCTTTGCTGCAATCACCAATTCTTCTGGCGAGCTGCCCGCCAATTGACAGACCAAGCTGGGTAGTTCCCATTCATGCCACCGAAAGACCGGAGATATTCTGGGGTTTTCTGATGGCACGGCTTTGGCGTTGCACATTTCCGTAAAGGCTAAGCCGCAGGAGCCATAGTGGGCGAGAACCTGACGAAAGGCGCTGTGGCTCAATCCGGCCATGGGGGCTAGCCACAGGCGATTGGGGATGGTTTTTCCGCCAACGGCAATGGGGGTGTTGAGCTGTGCTGCCAGCTTGGGGAAATGGGGAGGAATGGGTTTGTTCATAGAGGCTGCAAGATGAGTTATGGGTGTCATGGGATGCAGCATTGCGTATACTGTTGCTGCACAAGGTGCAAGTCTTGAGACCTGGAAAAGGAGCTTTTCCGTGTCACTTCTGATTGAAATTCATTATACGCAAGGTGTACTCATAAATGCGTATAAAACTAGGTGGGTTAAGCTGGTTTTTTGGCAGTTGCCGGCGGGATTTATGATTTTCCTTCAGCTCGTAATCCGTAGGTCTCCAGTTCAACTTTGATCGTTGGCTCCAGAATCAAATTAAGGGTTTACATGTAAAATGTAAGCCCTTTTATTTTGTTTAAGATCTGATTTATCCACGTTTTTGTCCCAACAAATCTAAACAATGTCGATTCTAATACAGTGTCCTTCCTCTCACGCTGACTTATTCAAAATAAAATAAAAATAGAGTCATAAACTACTGTTTTTTAACATAAAAAAAGTCTTGTACACCAAATTGGTAGCGGCATAATTAAATGAAAAGCATAGGAGGCATTAATGGTTAATGTTTGTCTGGGGCCTGTTCCTGCACATATCAAGAATAAAGCAGGAAAAGTTCTCGAATCTTATTCTCGGTTTAGAGGCGGGGGGAAGAAGTTGAGCGGTGTAAAAGACTGTTTCTCTTTACGATTGAACAGTAATTATAGAATCATGTTGTGGGGCAATCAAGCTTTTATCTGTTGTCATGATCATTACGAGCGAAGAATTGCCCTAATTCGCAAGAGGAAGTGCTGATATGCAGTTGGTATTTAATTGGCACATTACAGAAGCGTGTAACTATTCTTGCTGTTATTGTTTTGCAAGATGGGGACGACCAAGGGAAATCTGGAAAAACAGTACAGTTTGTGACCGTTTGTTTACAGAGTTGTCGAAATTTTCAAGTTTGGATAGTTGCAAAAAGATATTCGAAGACAGGTCTGTTTCAAATATTAGGATTAATTTTGTCGGAGGAGAACCTTTACTCTTAGGCGAGTCGTTGATCACAATAATCGACAGGGTGGTCTGTGAATTCGGTTTCTCCGCCTCAATTGTAACTAATGCTTCTTTATTGGAAGGTTGTCTTGATATTCTGGAGAATATAGAAACAATAGGTATCTCGATAGATTCATTTGCCACTGACACTAATAGGTTAATCGGAAGAGCAGCATGTTGCAAAGATGTTCTCAGTGGGAAGGATTATAAAAGAATTATCAATTTAGTTCGTAATAGAAATCCTGAAATCAAAGTCAAGGTTACCAGCGTTGTCAGCGAACATAACTGCGGCGAGGAATTACTGAAAGATATTGATGCGCTGGCTCCTGATAGAGTAAAGGTTTTCAGGCAACTGCCATTTGAAGGGAACAAAGGAATAACTGATGAAATGTTTGACTCTTTTATAGTTAACAATGTCATATAGTTAAAAAACTCAGTAGTTGAATCAAATTCAGATATGGAGGAAAGCTACCTAATCAGCTTAATACGGCTGTCACCAATTTTTTCAACAAGTTTTTTGGCTATTTCGTAAGAGTTGTCCGTTGACCCATCATTGATGGGAATTATTTCCCAGTTTGTCCATGTTTGATTTATAACAGAAGCTACAGCTTCTTCGAGGTAATGGCCTTGATTAAATAGTGGAATTACAACGCTTACTTTTTCAGGCCCGGAAACGGTGGGGGCTTGAAAAGGAAAGTATTGGGTTATTAGTTTGTAAAGCCTCATCAAGGCGGGGCGTTCACTCACAACACTGAAACTTGTTTCCATCATCTGGCGGGCGTTCTCTATTTCTCCTGAGAATAGGGCCAGTAGACAGTATCGGAAAATATGTCGGTCATAATCATCAATTGATTCCAGAATTCCATTTTGCAGTTTTTTAAAAAGTTCCGTTGTCTGCGTAATGTGGTGCTGATAAATATTGGTTAGTTCTTTGACGGGAAGAGTTGTAAATTCTCGTTCAAAGATTTTTTTTTGATACTTTTCAAGGACGCTGTTTTCTTCGTCCATAATCCGCTGTTCATTTTCTTTTTGAGTCCTTTTTGAGCTGGCTGGAATTTTTTGTATATATGAAGGAGGAAGAATTTGAAATTTTGTTTGTAAAGAGAGTCTGAGCAGTAGTTCCGGCAGAACGAAAAAAATAAATTCTTATGGAGATTGGCTATATGTTTTTCAATAAGGTCATTCTTAAAAATTGTTAGAAGAGGATAAAAAGGGTTTTGCAATATATCCAGAACAAAAGAACTGGGAGAAGTGTCATCGGAATTATGCCTGACAACTGCAAAACCGCATTCTGTACTGTTTTGAATATTCACAATTGCCGAGGAGAAGGCATTTTCGGAAAAAGTTGTTCTTCCGTCAATAATAGTAGTTAGGCCGTTTGGATACAGTTTGATTGCTTTTTGAAGGGCTTTTTCCAGGACAGTAGCGGAAGCGGAGGGTTCAAAAGAGCGGAAGAGGTCAAGCTGATTTGTTTCCTTACAAATTTTTTCTAACATTGAAACAGATCAGTCCGGAAGGTCTGCTGCAGCAATTGCCAAACGATTAAACAGGAATAGCTTTTGGTTGTCTAGAATGATCCTTGGTCAATAATCTTTTGTGTACGTTTATGCTGTCGTGTACGGTTGTTTTTTTAATTCTTTATATTCCGACCATTCTAGATATTCTTCGTAGATACTATGAAGCTCGTACTCAACTCACCAAAATAGTTTCAAATAATTTTGATTGTTCCCCGAAAGATTGTTATGGATTTAATAGTCATAAAAATTAATTTATGGGAGGTTCTTAATGAGTGGAATAATCGTTTTCGTGTTGGTAGGTCTGGTCGCGGGCTGGTTAGCCGGAGTGCTTGTGAAGGGTGGCGGCTTTGGTATCATCGGGGATATCGTTGTAGGTGTCATCGGAGCGGTGATTGGTGGCTTCATCTTTGGATTTCTTGGCATAGGCGCTAATGGGCTCCTTGGGGCGATAATTGTCGCGACAGTCGGAGCGCTGGTTCTGATATTTATTTTGCGCCTAATCAAAAGGGTCTAGCCGTTATTTATGTAACATTTCAGACCATGTTTATTGATTTTTTAATGGAATTTTTCTGGATGAGTGTTTGAAGTTCAATTGGTTTTGATCTATTGCAAATGTTCGAGGCATAATTAAAATATGGCTCAAAAGATATAAAGATTAAAGTGAATTTTGTTTGCATTACTTTTGGAGATACCGAACTTCAAATGATTTTGTTCTTGCCTAATTTGCTAAGCCCAAAGTTGACCTGCTGGCATTAATGCCGGGAAACCTTTCTAAGGAGAAGGTAAATGATTCCAGTTATTTTGGCAGGAGGAACAGGATCACGTCTCTGGCCCCTTTCCAGAAAAGATTTTCCTAAGCAGCTGATGCCTGTTTTAGGTGGACGTTTATCTTTGCTGCAGGCAACTGTTGATCGGGTTATGAAAATTCCCGGTGTTGAAAATCCGATTATTGTAACAAATGAAAAATATAGATTTATTATAGCCTCACAGCTTCAGGAAATGGGGTGTGATGCCGGTCGGATAGTGCTGGAACCAATGGGTAGAAACACTGCCCCCGCCGTGGCAGTAGGCGCGGTCTTAGCTCTTCAAAATTCAGATGACGCAGATCTGCTGATTCTCCCTGCAGATCATTATATAGAGAACGTTGATGCTTTTCTTGAATCTGTCTCCAGCGCTCGGGAATTCATAGGCGATTCTGGTCTGGTTGCTTTTGGAGTTGTGCCTGATAAGCCTGAGACCGGATATGGCTATATAAAACGGAACAATGATACCGCAGTGGGTAAATCCGGTGCAGGATTTATTATCGACCATTTTGTTGAAAAGCCTGATCTTGCCCGGGCAACCGAATATGTCTCTTCCGGTTCCTATTACTGGAATAGTGGAATGTTCATGTTCAAAGCTAAAGTTTTTTTGCAGGAGCTGGGTAAATTTGAAACGGAAATGGTCACTTGCTGCAGACAGGCCGTTGAAAAGGCGAAAGAGGATCTTGATTTTTTAAGACTGGATCATGATGCTTTCAGCAGATGTCGTGAAGATTCTATTGACTATGCCCTGATGGAAAAAACAACCAAAGGAATAGTAGTCCCTCTTGACTGCGGCTGGAGTGATGTGGGGAGCTGGTCATCGCTGTATGAAATAAAGCAGAGAGACGAGAACGGAAATGTGAGTGTCGGGGATGTCGTTTTGGAGGGAGCTACGGATTGCTATGTGCACTCGTCAAGCCGTCTTGTCGCCGGGGTAGGAATTGATAATCTTGCGATAGTCGAGTCTCAGGACGCTGTGCTTGTTTCAAGCCTTGATCAAGTTCAAGATGTTAAGAAGATTGTTTGTTTTTTAAAAGGCGCGGGACGTAAAGAGTATGAGTCGCATTGTAAAGTCTATAGGCCCTGGGGTAATTATGAAAGTATTGATACCGGTGACAGGTATCAAGTTAAAAGGATTATTGTTTATCCCGGCCAGACATTGTCTCTGCAAAAGCATTATCACCGGGCGGAACATTGGATTGTTGTCAAAGGGACAGCAATTGTGACCAAAGGTGATTCAGAAATGTTTCTAACTGAGGACCAGTCAACCTACATTCCGTTGTGCTTGGTTCACCGTTTAAAGAATCCCGGAAAAGTCGATCTTGAGTTGATTGAGGTTCAGACAGGAAGTTATCTTGGCGAAGATGATATTTTAAGACTTGATGATATCTATGGGCGGTCCGGGGAAGAAGCCTCTCCACATGGAGAAAAGTAGTTCATTCTTTTCGACTCCAGAAACAACAAAGCTCCACAGTATTTAACATACTGTGGAGCTTCTTTTAGAGCTCTATTCTATTTTTTCTTCAGGGAAGATTCAAATGCGTCTACTGCGGACTTGCCGTCTACAGTCGTGACTCCTTCAAGCCATTTTTTATAAACTTCAGGGTGTTTTTTTACCCAGTTCAAGCCGGCTTGTCCAAGAGACAAAGAGTCGTCTTTTTCCACTTTGATCATGATCTGATTTATCATGGATATGGAAAATGTCATATTCTTTAGCAGCCTGGCTACGTTGGGTTCATCTTTGACAAGCCCGGAGCGGATGTTGGTCCAGATGGTTGCGGTTCCGTCATTTCCGCCAAAAGTTCCATCTGTGCTTCCGGTAAGATATGTCATGTCAATATATTCGTTCATGCTGTGAGGAGCCCAGCCTAGGAAAACAGACCATTTCCCTTCTCTTGCCATGCCCTGCACCTGAGCAAGCATTGCGGCTTCACTGGAAGGAACAAGGGTAAATTTGCCTAGTCCGAACAGATTTTTGTCGATCATGGACTGAATGATTTCATTACCGTCATTTCCGGCTTCGATGCCATAAATTTTCCATTCAAGTTTGTCGCCGAATTTTGCGATATCTTTGAAATCTTTCAACCCTGCTTCGAAGCAGAAAGTAGGGGTTGCCAGAGTGTATTTAGCTCCGTCCATATTGATAGCGTATTTGAGCACAGTGCCTTTTTCAAAATATTTATCGGCAATAGAGGCCATGGAAGGCATCCAGTTACCTAGGAAGGCATCGGCATCGGAGGTAGACATCGCTTTGTAGGCGATGGGGACGGAAACCATTATATTTTCGGCGTCATAGCCCAGGCTGTTCAGTACGGAGACGGCAATGTCGGTCTTGATGGTTACGCCTGTCCAGCCAACACTGGCGAGGGTGATTTTAGGGGAAGCCTGTGCAAAGGCAGAAAAGCTGAAAATTGAAACAACTAAAACTAAAACAAAAAGAACCCGCTTAGAGTGGGTTAACATCATAACTCCTGAGTTGAAGGTTTAAGTTCTCACAAAGCACTTTCTATCAAGAGGAAGTGCCGAACCAATTAAATGGTTCCGGGGCATGATTTCTAAATATATGCTTTACCTCTGTGTATTCCTCCAGCCCGATGTGACCGAGTTCACGGCCCATTCCGGACTGTTTGTAACCGCCCCAAGGGGCTTGTACAAAGTACACATTGAAGTCATTTATCCAAACAGTTCCGAATCTCAGAGCTTTGGAAACCCTTTCAATACGGTCCGGGTCACGGGTCCAGAATCCGGCGGAAAGGCCGTAAACTGTGTCGTTGGCCCAGCGAACAACTTCTTCTTCGGTGTGGAACCGCTCTACAGTTATTACGGGTCCGAAGACTTCTTCCTGCACTATTTTCATTTCGTGCGTGCATTCGGTGAGTAAAGTCGGTTCAAAGAAGAAACCGTTCTTTAACGACGGATCAGAAGGTCTTTTTCCACCGGTAAGCAGCTTTGCTCCCTCGGAAGGGGCCATTTCCACATATTTTTCTACCTTCGAAAGGTGTTCGGCGGAAATCAGCGGTCCCATCTGGGTTTTTTTATCAAAGCCGTTACCTACTACAATTGCTTCAATTCTTTTGCGCAGTTCTTCCACAAAGCGTTCATGAATACCGTCTTGTACCATAAGCCGTGCTCCTGCGGAACAGATCTGTCCTGCATGGAAAAACACCGCATTGAGAGCGTAATCAACCGCTACATTAAAGTCGGCATCATCAAAAATAATATTGGGATTTTTACCACCCAGTTCAAGGGCTACTTTTTTTACATTTCCGGCTGCTGCACGCATGATGGTTTTGCCTGTTGCAATTCCGCCGGTGAAAGAAATCAGGTCTACGTCAACGCTTTCGGCAAGTTCGGCTCCGACTTCGGTTCCGGCTCCGAGAACAAGGTTGACTACTCCTTTTGGGAACCCGACTTCTTCAGCAAGTTCGGTGGTTTTGATTGCAGTCAGCGGAGTTATTTCGCTGGGTTTCATCACGATGGTATTTCCAGCGGCAAGGGCTGGAGCCATCTTCCATGCGGCTTGAAGTAAAGGATAGTTCCATGGGGAAATCTGGCCGCATACACCGACAGGTTCGCGGACAACGATGCTTGTGGAGTTCTGCACGGGGGAGGCTATAACTTCGCCGCCATCTTTGTCGGCAAGCCCCGCATAATAGCGGAAAATTCCTGCGATATCGTCCATATCCCAGCGGCTTTCCTCAACTGTTTTCCCGGTATCCAGACTTTCAAGGCAGGCAAGTTCTTCGCGATCTCGTTCGATCAGGTCTGCGAGTTTGAAGATCATTCTGCCACGTTCCGAAGCCGAAGTTCCGCTCCATTCACCCGAGTCAAACGCTTGCCGTGCTGCGGCGATTGCCCGAGCTGAATCTTCGCGTCCGCCTTCGGCAACTACGGCAATTACAGAACTGTCAAAAGGATTTATAATTTTACGCTCAGCACCAGAAAGAGCCGAGACCCATTCGCCGTTGATGAACATTTTTCCCTGTATCATAATGACCTCACAAAAAAGCTCTCCTGCTATGCAGGAGAGCTTTAAATGATATTTATTTACTGTGTTTGTAGTAAGGAGCGTCTTCCGTAGGCAGCGGGGTGTTCCCGAGAATTATGTCCGCGGCTTTTTCAGCAATCATCATAACCGGAGCGTAGATGTTGCCGTTGGTCACATAAGGCATGACCGAGGCATCAACAACGCGAAGCCCCTCTACACCGTGGACTCGTAACTGTGAATCCGTAACGGCCATGTCATGGGTTCCCATGGCACATGTA
Source organism: Maridesulfovibrio ferrireducens (assembly GCF_016342405.1). Classification (NCBI taxonomy): domain Bacteria; kingdom Pseudomonadati; phylum Thermodesulfobacteriota; class Desulfovibrionia; order Desulfovibrionales; family Desulfovibrionaceae; genus Maridesulfovibrio; species Maridesulfovibrio ferrireducens. The sequence continues at coordinate 15,786 of NZ_JAEINN010000001.1, forward strand.
CAACTTGGGTGGTAGGCAGATTCACCTTCGGTGGCAACGTAATCGAGAATTTCTTCGTCGGTCTGAGCTTGCTCACCTGGAGACAACTCTTTGCCGCGATATTCGTCGAATGCGGGCTGGGTCATGATCTCACGGGTTTTGCGTATTGCCTGAACCCATTCTTTACGTTCATTCTCTGTGGAGAGATAATTGAACAAAATGCTTGGGTATTCTTTAGGATCTTTGGATTTAATTTTCACGTGTCCGCGAACATCTGTGTTCATAGGACCGACGTGAACCTGATAACCATGCCCTTCGTTTGGAGCTGATCCATCATAACGGATTGCTATAGGAAGGAAATGATACTGCAAGTTGGGATATTCCACTTCATCGTTACTGCGGATGAAACCGCCAGCTTCAAAGTGGTTGGTAGCAGCGTCGCCAGTGCCTTTGAGCAGCCATTCCAGACCTATTTTAGGCTGATTATACCACTGTAGACATGGGTACATGCTGACAGGTTTTTTGCAGGCATACTGAACATATAATTCAAGATGATCCTGCAAATTTTCACCAACGCCGGGAAGGTCGTGAACAACATTAATGCCCAGAGCTGAAAGTTCTTTTGCGTTACCGATGCCGGAAAGCTGAAGCAACTGAGGAGAGTTGATTGAACCACCGCAGGATATGACTTCGGTAGCATACGCTTTTAGAGTTTTTTTGCCTTTTTCATACTCAACACCTACGGCTCGCTTACCTTCGAAAAGGATGCGTGTAGCCATGGCTCCGCATTTCACCGTGAGATTTTTGCGGCTCTTAACTGGATGAATGTAAGCACGGGCTGCATTCCAGCGACGTCCTTTATAGGTGGTGCGGTCAAATTTACCGAATCCTTCCTGCTGATATCCGTTCACATCATCGGTGAGAGGGTAGCCAGCTTCCTGCACTGCACCGAAGAAAGCTTCAAAGAGTGGATTGTCGCATTCGGGAGTGGTCAGGTAAACAGGTCCGACAGCGCCTTGATATTCTGTAGCTCCGGCCATCCGGCATTCAAATCTTTTGAAGTAGGGCAGGCAATGTGAGTACGACCAGTCTTCAAGGCCGTCTTCTTTGGACCATTTTTCGTAATCCATTGCATTCCCGTGAATGTGGATCATACCATTAATACAACTGGAGCCGCCAAGAACCTTTCCGCGAGGTTGATAGACGCGACGATTCTTCATGTGTGGTTCAGGATCAGATTCATACCACCAGTTATATGTCTTTCCTGCCAGCGGGTAAGTCAATGCTGCCGGCATGTGTATACGAAAATCCATCTTGTAATCAGGAAGCCCGGCTTCAAGCACGAGCACTTCATTTTTAGGATTGGCACTCAAACGGTTGGCCAGAACTGATCCGGCTGATCCGCCACCGACAATTATATAATTATATTTTTTCATACGTAGTTAACTCCTTTCTTCTTCGGTATTTTCATCGAGAAAAGGTGCATTCTTTGAGGCTGCATCGCCATTCATTTCTTCAACGCACTGGCGCAGCAGCGCATAGTGCAAGCCTATGAAGGACAGAGCTTTCATAGGTTCTCCTTCGGCAACAGCACGGGCTGTCTCTCTCCAGTTGGTAGCAGCCTTGTCGCGGTAGGAAGCGTTTTCATACAAGGTGAAATCGTGAGAGCTGAATCCCATTTGCAACGCACGCATCACCCATTCAAAAAGTTCGTTTCCAGCCATGCAGGCCAGCATTATATTCAGCTTACGGTCTAGTTCCGCAGTGGCTTCCAAATCCGGTTCGGGTTCGCGTAATATCGCTTCAAAGCGCAGAGCTTCTTTGAGCAGCTCCTCTTTTTCGTCAGCGGTGGAGCGGGCAATTGCCAGAGTGGTAATTGTGCGGTCCATGCTTTCGCGAAATTCAATGAGCGTTTCAGGAGAAACCTGATTCTGTTTCAGAAAAAGTGCCAATGATTCAGAAATATTAGATACTTCAAGATGTTTGACATACGCGCCGCCTTTGACGCCCTTGCGGACCTCAAGAAGCCCTTTCTGTTTGAGAATCTTGACAGCTTCACGGATGACGCCCCGGCCTGTTCCGAACTGAGTTTGCATTTCCCGTTCACTGGGCAGCCGCTCGCCCGGTTTAAGTCTTCCATCAAAGATGGCGGCTTCAATCTGTAAAACAACTTCTTCACTTATCCGGCCGATGGACACAGGAATAAAAAGTTGTTTAATAGACTTATCTTCACTCATTGGTCGTACCTTTGTGTTCTTTTTGATGCTGTTTAAGTCGTTTTTAAGCGAAAAATTATATTATTATTCGCTAATGGTCGTACCATTGATATGTGTGATTTTGCTTTTATGTCAACTTGTTTTTTCCAGAAAAGGTTGAGCAGGTAGGTAGGCAGCGGGACAAAATGTTTTTATTGTGCTTAATATCTAAAGATTCAGCTCTTTTTTGTCCTCTTTTAAAAGGCTAATTAAATCAAATAGGTATCCGTATTTTAACGTGAATTCACGTGAAAAGTTTTTGACAAGTAAGTTGTTCAAAGTGATGAATTATTCTGAGCTTTTATATGAAATCTCTACACATGCGCAAAGAGCGTCGTTTATGTAAAACAAAAATATCAGCCGCAATTCATTTTTTTAAATACACTTTGACCATTCTTACTCTGTCTAAGACAGGAGCATAAAATTGAAGAAAATAACTTTCGTCATCTTTCTTTTTGGCTTATTTGCGTTTCCAAATATCTGTATGGCGGCATTGCCCGTTCAATCAATCGCTCATGTAGAGTCCTCTTTAAAATGCGGCTGGGAAAAAGTACCGCAGGATGCCGCTTCTAAAATACAAATGCATTTGAAACAGGAGATGTGTCGTTTTGAACAACAGACTGATTACTCTCTGTCATCATCTATTCTGGATGGTGGCTTAAGTCTGAATGTAAATAAATATGACACCCGTTTTAAACGCGGCAACAGCTGGTTTTCTCTGTCGCTTCATTCAGTAGGACGGGGCGGAGTGATGTTAAATTCTGCTGAACCTACACTTAATCCTGACGGCTCAAAATTGAGTCTTATCAGAAAAGGTATGACTGAGTGGTATGTTAATCGTGGCGCCAGTCTTGAGCATGGTATGGTTTTAAATGAAAAACCGAAAGGCGCAGGCTTGCTGAATGTTGCTTTCATTACATCAGGCAATTTGACTCCGATACAAGATGGGCAGGATATTGTTTTTATCGGTGAAGATTCCATGCGCTATGCCGGCATCAAGGCTTGGGATGTTGCGGGGAAAGATCTCAGTTGTTCCATGTCTGTTGCTGATGGGAAATTGATTTGGGCTGTTGACGACTCAGATGCCGCCTACCCCGTAACTGTCGATCCAACGGTTACCTATGTTAAAAAAGTAACGGCAATAAGCGCCGGAGCTGGAGAACCACAAGAAGATGCATTCTTTGGGCATGAGGTGGCTATCTCTGGGAATATTATTGCTATCAGTGCTTATGGCAAAACAGTCGGTACGACTGTTAGCGCTGGAGCGGTGTATCTTTTTTCTAAAAACCAAGGCGGAGATAATAATTGGGGTTTTATAAAAAAAACTACCGCAGCTGACGCTGGCGGAGACAGGGAGCTGCAGTATTGCATGAAGTTTGGCGAGGGGATTGCTCTTTCCGGTGATACTCTTGTGGTAGCGTGCCCTTCAAAAGATATAGGAAATCCCTGGTGCGGAGCAGTTTATGTCTTCAGCAAGGATCAAGGACATGCTGATGAATGGGGTTTTTCTCAAAAAATAACTAACAGCGTAAGTGCTAACAGCCGCTTTGGCAACAGTGTTGCTATGTGCGGAGATGTTCTTGTCATAGGGCGTATGACTCAATGGGTAGGAGGTGTACAACAGGCTGGAATTGCTTACATATATACCCCTAATCCCGGGGTTCCAAACACTTGGCAATTGCTCAAGTCTATAACAGCGCAGACAGAAGCCGGAACTCCTGACTATAGAAGGGGTGCGAGTTTTTCTAAGAGTCTTGCTGTTTCCGAAAATACAATTATTGTGGGTGCCAGTAATGCTGAGTACGGACTCTCTGTGGCTGGAGCTGTTTATATCTATTCAAAAGATGCAGGTAGTCCCAATAATTGGGGTATAGTTAAAAAGATTGTTGCACGAAAAGATAATGGAGATGTGGATGTTCAATCGAGGGTAATGTATGGTTTATCTATAGATATTTCAGGAGATTTGGCTATAGTAGGGGCTCCAGGCTATCATATAGGTGCAAAAAGCTCAGCCGGAACGGCTTACATTTATTCCAAGGATAAAGACGGCGCAGATGAATGGGGAATTGTTAAGAAGTTAGTCGCACAAAAGGATAGTGGTGATGAGTATAGTTTTAAGGATGCAGAGTTTGGTAAAAAAGTATCAATTTCTGGTGATTTAGCAATTGTGGCTTCAAATTTCGGAGCATATCTTTATTCTAAAAGTCAGAGTGATGTGTCCACTTGGGGAATTGTTAAAGCCATTGGTGATAAGGAAATCGAGCCTTTGGCCGGCTTGGGTGAAGGCGTTGCAATTTGCGGTGATGATTACGTTATTGGTTCCAGTGGAAAGACTGAGGTGAATCTGGCAAATGCCGGGGCTGCATATATATTGACAACTCCCAATGTGACGAAACCTTCCGGTTGTGCTGACAAAACAGTTATTGCAACTGAGGTTCAACCTGCTGGAACATCTGTCCTAATGAATTCCGTAGCCAAGAGAGTCAAGACCACCAAAGAGGTTAAGGATGAACATCAGACCCCGGATATGGACAGTATACTCGGTGCTAATGTTTATGAATTCACTGCAACTGTTACAGCCAATAAGATAGCCTATTTTGGTTTTAACAGCTCAAGCCTTGGTGAGCGCGCGGCTGGAGAAGTAAATCTGTTCAAATTATTTCCAGACAAGCCGTCTAAAAGTTTCACCTACAGTTCCGGCAAGAATCCCGAGAGTGAAGGGTATTTCTGGATTACTGACGAGGGGAACAGCGGGCAATATATTGACCCCAAAACTATTTTGGTGGGAGCGCGAACTTACACCGTCAACTACGCGGTTAAAGATAACGGGGAATATGATTTAAACCGTGTTCTAGGCGTAATTACCGACCCGGTTGTGCCTGGAACAGTCGGGGGAGCTAGTAGTGGCGGAAGTAGTTCCGGCTGTGTAATGAATCCGAAGGCAGACTTATCTATGGAACTGCTTGGGCTGTTGATTGTAGCTTTGGGTGGTATCTGTTTGCGAATGCGTCGTAAAATTAGATTTAAAAATTATTAAAAAAATATTCCAAAGATGTCATGGTCATGTTTATGTTTGATCATGACATCTTTTTTAGCTCTGCAAGTCCCTTCTCAAGCTCTAGATAAGCTGCATCTCTATCCGGAATATTAGTCAAAACAAACTCTACTGTTGCATAAACATTTTTCCACCTTGGGCGGCTCGGCAGAGTTTCATCGCTCAAGTACCTATCCAGAGTCTGAGTTCGAGCGTAACCGTCTTTTTCTATATATACGTTCCATAATCCTGATTGGACGGCTAGGTCTGCTTTGCTAAACCTTGTGGCTGATTCCCAGTCTTTGAGAGTCTTTTTCATTATCCACACAGCAAATTGTCGTTTGTCGAGTGGCTTTGCTTCCGGGCGTAGCACCAGCGTATAGATAAGCTCATCTTCAACATCCAGCAGAGTTACAAGAGCAGAGGTGTTCAGGATGCTGCCGTCGGCAGTGGTTATCTGAAAATTATCCTGTTTGATGTTGTTCTCAGCTGTGGCATGCAGTTGTGGTATTTTTCGTAAAAAATCCGTAACTGTTGCGCAGTCCGGTTTGCTAAGTATGCTTGTCAATTGCTGTCCCAGAATATTCTCGGCGTGATAGCCCGTGAGATTTGTAAAAGCGCGGTTACTGAAATTTATTTCGTATTTATGATTTGTTGCTAATATTGCGTCATCAACTGAATCCAGCATTTTCGAAAGCCGTATCTGTATAAGTTTATGGCTTTGTTCGGTCTTTTTTTGCGCTTCCAACTCTCCTGAAATTTTTTCAACTCTGGATAAAGCCTCTGCAAAACGTACCGACATAAATATTGAATACGAAATGATGAAAATAAATGCTCCATAAAGGCCGAATTCCGCTGAACTGATGATGTTAAGGTCAAAAAGAATTTCATCTAATTCAGAATATGCCAAAGCCATATAGCCGGGAGCTAAAAAGATAACTCCTTTTTTACCCCGGAACAGGTCTATTAAGAATGTTGTGAAAAGATAGAGGTAAGCGGTTCTGCTGATGATGAAGTATGAAACTGCTACAGCAGAATAAGCAATTGGAGGTGCGACGAGAATATACATAATGTATAATCCTCCCAATGCGCTATATGTCCAATTGATAATTTTTCCATATTTTTTAGGAAAAAGTGAATGATAAAATATAAGCAGTAAAGGGATCGCAATACCAGGAGGTAAAAGACATGCTTTTATGTACCAACTCCAGTCCATTGTCATAAACTGGGTTACTAAAAAAGCGGATGGAGGATTGAAAATTGTTGTGATGCACCAGACAAGGCAAAAAAGGCCAAAGTATAAGTTTTCTTTGTTGGATCGTCTTACCAGAAAGATGATAAGATGGTAGAGTCCCATGATGAAAAGTACTCCGCCGAGAATGGCTCCGGAAATTCGGCGGTAACTAAGAACATTCTGAATTTGTTCATTACTGCCGAGGAGTATGCAGGAATTAATCCCTCCCTCTTCGTTGTGAAAGTTGGAAACCTCCAAGACAATATCAGCATATCCGTTTGCGGAGGGGAAAATCGGGGAGAGGAAGTGTTTGCGTGGAATTTCGGATTGTTTGTTTTTGCCAATAGTACCCGAGGAGACAATTTCGTTCCCGTTTACCGAGACGCGGCATACAGAAAGTACACCGGAAATATATAATGAATTTACTTCAAAATTGGGTTCAAACTTTACTTTCAGGCGATATGTTCCCTGTCCTTGTTTCGTTAGGGGAATACCTTGAGCTGTTTTTCCTTTCCAGATTGAGGGGAGAGGGAAGAAATCTTTTTTTTCGTTTAGTAATAATTTTTCAGGATTACTGGGGAGTGCGGCAGAGTGCTGATAAAATTCCCATTCGCCATCCAGCGGAGCCGGGCCTTGTGTGTTAAAGTCCCATCCGGAAAGGTCAAGGTAGCCTTTTACAGCTTTAAAGTGATGGTTGTCGGTTGTTTGAACACACCCGCTGAGCAGTAACAAAAATAAAAAAGCTGCTAATAAAAATAGACGGGTGAACTTCGTGTTGGGCATTTATTCCGACTGAGCTATGTTGTTGAAATCTGATCGGATTTGAACTGCTAGTAGTTGTTAAGGGATTTGTCGCAAAATAATTCAATTTTGTCAAAATTGCTGTAGTTAAAATTTCTTGGAGATTGAATTATAACTTTCCCCTTGATGAGCCAAGTGGCAATTGCAGTTACTGTTGTCTGGCTCATCAAGCAAGGAAAGCTGTGTTTATTTGGCGATGTGTTGTTGTTTTAAATGATCATTATTTTCCGAATCCGCAAACCGGATAACGGCATTCCTTACACCCTTCGCAATATCCGCCGTGTCCCAGTGCTACGATGTCATCGCGGGACACTTCTTTTCCCGCCAGAATGCGGGGGATTATCAGATCGAAGATGCTGGCTTTATAGTACATGACGCAACCGGGCAGTCCTACTACAGGGATGTCTCCGATTTTAGCGAGCATGAACATGGCACCGGGGAAGGTCGGAGCTCCGTAAGTTATAACTTCAGCTCCGGCGGCGCGGATGGATGACGGGGTCTGGTCGTCCGGGTCAACTGACATGCCTCCGGTGAGTACTATGAAATCAGCGCCTTGTTTAATAAAGTCGTGGATAGCCTGTACTGTCATTTCCTGCTGATCGGAAACAAAGGTTTGTCCGAGAATTGTGCTGCCGTACCCTTCAAATTTCTTGTTCACAACCGGACCAAATTTGTCTTTGATACGTCCGTTGAAGACTTCGCTCCCCGTTGTAATAACACCGACTTTACAGGTTTTGAGGGGGCGTACCTGAATCAGCGGCGAATTTGCACGCAACACCTGTTCCGCTTCAGCAACAATTTCTTCGGGAACGACTAAAGGAATAACCCGCGTTCCGGCAAGGCCTCGGCCTTTTTTTACCAGCTGGTTGCTATGTATGGTGCCGAAGATGACATCTTTTACAGAGTTCAGTTTGAACAGAGTGTCGGTGTCTATATCGATGAGTCCGTCATATGCGGCGGTGAGGTTGATTTTTCCTTCAGTGGGTAAGCTGAGTTCAATACCCGGACCTGCGGCAGCTTTTGCTATGCGCAGAGCTGCGTCATCTTCATGCACATAACCGTCTTCGGGATCAAATACATAAAGGTGCTCCTTGCCGATATCCAGAAGGGTGGGAATATCATCTTTGCAGACGACATGCCCTCTGCGGAAAGCCGGTCCTTTGTTATCTCCGGGAACAATGCGGGTTATATCATGGCAGAGAACTGTGCCTATCGCATCCTGTACATTAATGGTTTTCATTTTTAACCTCTATATATTCGAATAATTATTTATTGATAGGTGCACAGTGGGCTTCAACCCATCCGGTGCTTTTGTATTCTTTCAGGAAAGCCGTTACTCCGATGAAAATGATCCCCAGCACAGGCAGTCCCGCGACTATTGATGCGGTCTGTAATACTGAAAGAGGCCCGTCAATAAGCATGATTCCAGTGGGGACGATTCCCAATGAAATAGCCCAGAAGAGGCGGTTCCAGCGGGCAGGTTCCTCATCGGGGGAAAGCATAGTTGTTGTGGTTGCTGCTAATGCAAAAGAAACAGCATCGAATGTTGTGGCCATGGAGATAGCCGTGACTGTGGAGAATACCAGCTTATATAATGAAGCAAAGGGAAGGAAATCGGCAATAGCCATGATGACGGTAGCGCCTTTCAGGTGTTGGACCATGCTGACCGCATCAAGTTGTCCGGTTATTTGCAGATATAATCCGAAGTTTCCGAAGATGAGATAGAAACATCCGCAACCGAGGGATGCAATGATAACTGGGCCGAGGACCACTTCGCGGACTGTGCGTCCTCGTGATATTTTAGCGATAAACAGACTCATAAACGGGGCGTAGGCCACAAACCATGCGTAGTAGAAAACGGTCCAGTCCTGAGTGAATCCTTTGTTTCCGATCGGGTCCATCCATGTTGCCATGGTCACGATCTCGGAAATCATCAGCCCCAGTGATGAAATTGCCATGTCGGTTAGAAACACAGTGGGGCCGGCAATAAATACGAAAAGCATCAGTCCTAACGCTATGTAGACATTAAGGTCAGAAAGCTTGCTGAGACCTTTTTTAAGTCCCAGACAGGAAGTAATCGAGAATATGAGAGTTACGAAAACAAGGATGCCGAATTCCAATTGAAAGGAGTGTTCCAGTCCGGTAACCGAGACGACTCCTGCCGCAACAATCGGGATACCCAGTCCAAGCGCAGTAGCGGAACCGGCCACAAGTCCGGTCATGAATAATATATCAATAATTTTGCCGGGCCAGCCGTGAACACGGTTTCCCAGAAGACCCTTACATGCTTGGGAAATGTTCAGGATGGGAACTTTTTTTACGTAGTAGCTATAGCCGATGGGAATGGCAAGGATAGCGTAAATGGACCAGCAGATTGGTCCCCAGTGAAACATGCCGTAAGCAGTACCCCATTCCGCAGCCTTCCATGATCCGGCAGGTTCGCCGTGCATGGGGTAGGCCATGTAATAAGCCCAGTCGATGGACCCTCCGAACATAATACCCGCTCCGACTCCGGCACAGAAGAGCATTCCAATCCATGAAAAAGTTGAATATTCGATTTTGTCGCCGAGTCGTTTAGAACTCAAGGGACCGAAAGCGAACCAGAGAATAAGAGCGAACGCGCCTATAGCTGCGAGCATGTATAGCCAGCCCATTTGCACGGTGACAAATTTGAAAAGTTTATTGATGATTTGCTCGCCTTCTTTCGGATAGAGGAGAAGGGGGATACAGGTGGCAATAATAAGGGAAAATGCTCCGTAAAAGCAGATTTTACAGACGCCCTTTCTACCGGTGGGGCATGGTGCAAGTTGATTATTATTTGTTTGATTATCCATAGAGACCTCCTACTTCCAGAACTATTGTGAAAATGCAAACCGGATTTCCGGTGTGGCCAGCGGTTTTTGAATATTGTTTAAAACAGGAAAAATAATCCCGTTTCGTGCGCTGCCTGCAAACCATTTAATTGATCTTGTTTTTCGTGTCGGCAGCAGGCGTGCAAATTCGGAAAGAAGCTCTTCGCCGCCGGGGCTGTCTGTTTTGTTGAGAAAGGCTATTTTGTCACAATTTTCAGGGCACTCTTTGAATAGTCCGTTTTTTGATTCAGCCAGCGCAATCAGATGATTAGGGGTAACTCCGCACCCTTTTTCAGCTCCAGTGATTTTTGAAAATATTTCGCTACGGTGGACATTAGCTTCATGCAGAGTGCGATATACCGCATCAAGCCCCATGACTCCGATACAGAGGTCGACCGCAACCGGGATAACAGGTTCATGTTCAGCGGGGGCTTTGAGAGGTTTGCGGGCTGCCCCGTCTGCTTCCACTAGGATGATGTCTGCTGTATCTGATTTGTATAAAGCGGAAATGGCCTCCCTGCTTAAGCCGAGAAGCTTGCCGGAGGCCGTATCAAAATCCCGTGCGACGGTAATGGATGAAAATAAATTAAGAGCGGAGTGAATCCGCTCGGCAAAGTGGGGACCGTCACTTTGCAAAACAATATGTCCACGAGGGGGCGGGAGTATTTTTGTTGTGGTGGTTGAAATAACACGTTTTTTCTCTGCTTTGAAAAACATGCTCAGCCAGCGCACAAGCGTAGTCTTTCCTCCCGCTCCAGTGAGGGCAATGAGTCTGTGTTTATCTGATATGAGCGAGTTCGGACCTGATAAGTCCATAAAATTGCTCATAATTACTCCTGTGAAAAAATATGTGCGCTTACAACTTCGAGAACTCCGCCGGCAATGGAGAGAGCCTTGTCGGAAACTTCGTTGCAATATGAGATGGTTGCCCGCGGATCGATATCACCGAGCTTGGTCTTTTTCGTGACCGGGGTTCCGTTGCTTAACAAGCCTCGAATTACACCGGAAATGGCAGCTATCACTTCTGTTCCGTCCACATCGCCCAGAACGTCACCTTTGGAAATTTTATCACCGATATCGTGACGGGTGGAAAAGATTCCGCCATGTTCAGCCCAGTAAACCCGTTCAATAGTGTAGCCGCCGATGTTACCGGGGACTCCTGTGTTGGGTTCCGCTGAGCCTGATGAAATAACTCTGCTTAAATGATGACCACGTTTGGTTTCAACAATCCTGTGCACATCTTTTCCAGCCGTGAAGCCGGGCCCGAGACCTATTACGAGCGGAGCCATCGTTATTTCGGTGCCAAGGTTACGTTTAGCGATGATAGCATCAATGAGAATCTGAGGTTTGATAGCCGGCAGGTGCAATCCGGAGGGATCACATATAATGGCAATTTTCCCAGCTTCCCAGATTGCCGGAATATTCTCTATTGCATCAGCAAACTGAGCATTTACTTCTTCCACTTGAACCTGTCCATGATAGACTGCTTCAGATAGTGCAACTGTACGCCGTACTGCCAATGGGTGATCTGTTTCAAGCATTACAATACGTTTCAGACCTGCCCGGTAAAGACGCAAAGCTACACCTGTGGCAAGATCTCCCGCTCCGCGAATAGCTATAATCGGAGGAGTTAATTTATTCATTTCATACTCCTAAGCGCTTTTTCTGTCGTAATGTTTAAGTAGTTGCTGGTATTCGGTGTCGGTGTCGACATCGAGGAACGGTCCGACTTCGTGAATTCGCACTAATCGCAGGGCTAGACCCTGAGCAGCCAGCAGAGGTCTTGCTCCAGTATCACCTTTCAGTTCTAAAGCTCTATCAAACCAGCTTGCCGGAATAGTTATGGGATTACCGCGCATACCTTCCTGAATAGGAGCCACCCAGCACTCAGGCTCTTGTGAAAAAGCCCAGACCAGACGGTCAATGGTTTCAGAAGTGATCAGTGGCTGATCTCCGAGAAAGAACATGGCCCCTTGCGTGTGGTCTTTTACGTGACGCAGTCCGGTCTTGAATGATTCAGCTTGTCCCAGTTTACGGTCCGGGCTGGTTACGACTGCACATCCTTCGAGGTCGAGTATTTTTTCCAGCTCTGAATTACAGGGCAGCACGACGGTTACATCGTTAAGTTGAGATTCTCTTGCAGCATTAATTACGTGCTGCACCATAGGCATTCCCCGGAAAGGCAGGGATAATTTATCCCTGCCCATACGGGTTGCACTACCGGCTGCGAGTATAATACCGGAGGTTCTTGCTATTTCTTGCTTTAAGCTTTGGTTCTTCATTTTCATGCCCCTATCGGGTGCACTCCATGAGAGTGTCAGCCACGATTGTTTTGGCTATCTGAACTTTGTATATATTCTGGATCAGGGCTTTTGCTTCTGCTACAGCAAGCTGACCTGCTTCCTGTGCTGTTTCTTCAGTAAGCTCTTTACCGATGAGAGCTGCTTCTGAAGTTTCACAGCGGCGGGGATTATTGTGCACCGCGTTCAAACAGATGCGGGCTGCACTGATTTTCCCGTCTACAATGGTTAAAGCTGCAGCGCAGTTAACAAGCGCAAAATCGATGGATTTGCGGTATGATATTTTCATGAACGCACTTTTTGAACCTTCTGCGGGACGGGGAACGAATATCTCCGTTACTATTTCGTCGCGGTCCAGAATGGTTGATGCTGCGCCCTTTTCTGCGGTGAAGAATTCATCAATAGGAATTTCACGCTTAGTTGTTTTAACTACAGCATTTAAAGCTACAAAGGCTGGAGCAGTATCACTGGGATTAACTGCGATACACTTATTCACTGCACCGAATATGGAGTGGAAGCGGTGATCACCGGGGACTGCAAGACAACGTTTGCCGCCTTTACGTACACAGTCGATACGCCCACCGATTTTATCGGGATAGCGATAGTACCAACAGCGGTTTTCCTGACATATATTTCCGGCTAAAGTTCCCATATTACGGAGCAGAGGAGAGCCTGTGCGGCGTGCAGCTTCTGCAAGTCCGGGCCATGTTGTTTTAACAGTGTGCGACTCGGAAAGCTCGGTGAGGGTAACCAGTGCGCCGAGATGCAGTCCGTCTTCTTTCAACTGAATTTTTTTCAGGCCGGGGATGGTTTTAAGGTTGATGATCGCTTCGGGGTATTCCATCCAGAGGTGATCTTTCAGACAGCCCATCAGGTCACTTCCGCCTGCGATTACGTACGAAGACCCTTTGTGTTTCTGTAAAAGGGAAACAGCTTCTTCCACGCTGGAAGCATCAAAGTGATTAAAACGTTTCATTATTTTGCCCTCCTTTTGGGCTGAATTTTACCAAGGCCCAAGAGGATTTTGTCAGGTGTAAACGGAGTTTCAATAATTCTCACACCGGTGGCGTTGAAGATTGCATTGGAAAAAGCAGCAAGCGAAGGGCAGGCTGCCCCTTCACCGCAGGCTGTTGCGCCGAACGGATGCGTAGGATCTCCGGGTTTTTCGATGACGATAGGTTTAACATCGCAGTCCATGGACGTGCAGTGGCGGTAATCCACCCAGTTGGGGGTCATGAGCCAGCCATTGCGTTTATCCACAATGCAGTCGTTGGCGAGAATGGCATTCTCTACACCATGTCTGGAAGTTGAGAGCTGTCCTGCTACGATTTTAGGATTGAGAGCCTTGCCTACATTTTGAGCCATGACTACTTCTACGTTGGAAATCATACCTGTTTCAGTGTCTACATCCAGAGAAATGAACTGTGCTCCTTTCTCTTTGGGGATATAAACCTGATCTTTTTTGCCGTCTTTGAGTCCATTCGGGTGCGGTGAGTTGTTGATGTAGTATCCGGTGACTTCATGGATACCGCCGTAATGACCGCGTGCTCCGAAAGCTTCGGCAAAGGTCAGGCATTTTTCCGGTTCAGCGGTTACGAAGACACCTTTTTCATTCATGGAAAGGGCCTGCGTAGGGACTCCGAGTTTTAGTGCCGCCAGATCAAGCACCTGACGTTTAGCGTCGATTGCTGCTTCGTAGGTGGCCCAGCCCTGAATCCATGTTCCACAACTGTTGGCAACCAGAGTTGCAAAAGGAGTAGAGTCGGTGTCATGGCAGACAATGCCGATATTCTTGTAAGGAAGTCCGAGGACATCCGCTACAATCTGACACTGTACTGTGTGCTGTCCCTGTCCGATGTCGGCGATTGCGCAAACCAGCGCGGCTGAACCGTCAGGATATATTTTGACCATGGCTTCACTGGAGTTGCCCGGTCCGGGACGACCTGCGCCCATGGCGAAGATTGCTACTCCGAGGCCGTGACGGATACGTCCGGTTTTTTTGCTGGGGTGCTGCCAGTTATTTTTCCAGTCCAGATGCTTGGCCCCTTCATCTAGGCAGTCGCGGATACCGGATGAGGAAATGTAACATGACTTATAGGATAACGTATCCCAGCCGGAATCGATATCTCCGGTGCGCATACAATTCTTTTTGCGGATTTCTACCGGGTCAATTCCCATCTGGTCAGCGGCTATATCCATGGTTGTCTCAACCGCGAAGACTCCTTCAGGAGCTCCGTAGCCCTGCCATCCGGAAGCGGGAAAGCGGTTGGTATTTACATATCTGATTTTGCCGCGCAAGTGTTGGCAGTTACGGGAATAAAGGACAGATCCCGTGGCAAGCATGGCGTTTTTGGCGGGATATTTGTCGCCGCCTGAGCCTGTTTCCTGCCAGTGTTCCAGATCCATGGTGGTCAGGGTTCCGTCTTTTTTGAAGCCTATTTTAACATTTCCGATACTACCGCGCGACCAGCCGGAAACCATTTCTTCTTCGCGGGAATAGGGGCAGTGCACTGGTTTTTTCAGATCAAGACAGGCCAATCCGGCAATCACCAGATAGTGCGACGCAATATTGCGGTCCAGTGGGAAAGCGTTCTTGCCACCGAAACTTGATCCGGTGAAAGGGGACACGTAGTTGAGCATGTTGGCATTTATGCCGAGAGCCTGCGCAAGGCAGAGTTTCTCATCATGCAGTCCCTGTGAATGAGTATATACATGCATCTTGGTGCCATCAAAACTGGCTGTGCATCCGCGAGGTTCCATTGCCGGACCTTTGCAGTAAGCATATTTCAGACCTTTCTGCTCGACGATGACGTCCGCTTCGGAAAAACCTTGCTCAATGTCTCCGAATCCGTTGTAGTCTGAAGGAGTTTTGGTCTTGAAAAGGCGGGATTCAGGATCTCGATCACTAAGTATTGCATGGAACGCCCAGTCCTGACAGTTGTCTATGCCTTCGAAAACCTGTGGGGAGTCCGGCTTGATGCCATCCTCAATGCTCAGCACAAATTTCTTTTTATTGTACTCGACCTTGATGAGAGCCATGGCTTCCTGAGCAATGGTTTCATCGTCGGCAATGACTGCGGCAACGAGATCGCCTACATAATAGAGTGAAGAGCGGAAAGCCTTGGGGTAGTTCTCGTGAGTCATTACGAGGCGTACACCCGGTAATGCTTCTGCTTCACTGGTATTGATAGATATAATGTCGGCTGCAGGATAGGGGCTGCGCAGAATGCGTGTCTGGAGCATGCCCGGAAAGATGAAGTCGGCGTAATATTTTGCTGATCCGGTGACGCGCGCAGGGCCGTCTTTCTGGCGGACTGAGGTTCCGATGGATTTTGTTTCAATCATTAGATCTGCTCCTTTGCCATTTTCTTGGCTGCGCTTCTTACTGCATTGATGATGTGCTCGTAGTTGCTGCAGATACAGATGTTGCCGCCGAGGGCTTCTTTGATTTCATCGTCAGTCGGAGAAGCGTTTTTCAGCAGTAGTGCTTTGGTGGACATGATCATGCCGGGAGAGCAGAAACCGCATTGTGAACCGTACTCTTCAAGCCACGCTTCCTGAATGGGATGAAGGTTGCCGTCTTTGGACAGTCCTTCGATGGTTTCAATGTCTTTACCTTCCTGCTCAACAGCAAGAATCATACATGCCGGTACTGCCACAGAGTCGATAAGGACAGTGCAGGAGCCGCAAGCACCTTCGCCGCAACCCTCTTTTGTTCCGGTGTGACCGCAGTCGTTGCGCAGAACTTTTGAGAGAGTCCAGTGTGGCTCTACGTGAAGCGAGCAGGTTTCCCCGTTTACTGTCAGGTGAATGAGCTTTTTCTGTTGTTCGTCGCGATTCATAGTCCAATTCCTTAAGTGGTTCGTTAATCGATGGAGCCTTTTACAGGCCGAAGTATATAGTTTGCAGAACGCACCGCTCCTGTTTCCGGGTTAAAAGTCCCCGGATGGAAGCTGAATAAGTTTCAGGCGGGGCGGGCAATATGCCCGCCCGTCTATTTATGGAGTCGAGATGCGGTTAAGCTTCGTTTGGTAATGCGTCTTTGGCGGGAGTTGTCTTGGGGCTACGGCTGGCCCAGAAGATACCGCCGATAATCATGATTCCGCTGACAAGATGGACCATGCCCATTGTTTCGCCAAGGAAAAGGAAGGCAAAGAGTCCACCCCAGAGAGGGAGGCTGTAGTAAATCATACCGGATGTTGCAGGGCCGGCATTTTCAAGACCGATGTTCCATGTGAGCCATGCGATGACTGAAGAACAGACAGCTGAGAACACGATGCTGAAGAATACTATGCCGTTCATGTTGAAAATCATTGAAGGCTGAGTGGATTCCCAGATAACGCAAGGGATGAGCATCAGTACGGCAAAGAAGGACATGAGAGACATGATAGTGATCTGGGAGAGTCCTTCAGGGATCTTTCTCAGAATGAGGCTGTATATAGCAAATCCGACGGCTGCCAGAAGCATGAGGATATCACCTGCGGCAAAATGCAGTCCAATCAGTCTTTCCATGTCGCCGTTACAGACAAGATAAAATGATCCGAAAAGGGCGATTGTACAGCCTATCCAAGTGTTGCTTGACTGTTTTTGTCCCATCAGTGAGGAGATTATTACGATAAAGATCGGTGTGGTAACAGAAATTAGGGATAGATTGATAGCCGAAGTTGTCTGGGCTGCAAAGTAGCTTAACGGGGAATATGCCGCTACACCGGTAAGAGCCGCTGCTATAATCTGTGGTAGAAATTTTTTGGCTACATGCCATTCTTTTTTCACTCTCGGCAGTGTGAAAGTACACAAAATAAGAAGAGCTATAAACCAGCGGGTTGCTCCAAGTGTCATTGGGGAAATTTGTCCTACAGCCAGTCTTGCAACAACAAAAGCACCTGCCCAAAGCATTGTGGCAAGCAGTGCACACGCCATTCCGTAGTATCTGCGATTCTTAAACATACAGTCTTCTCCCTTGATAAGTAAGTCGCCTTATTTAATTGCCACACATGTCTATTGCTGCGGCCGCCTCCACTCACATAACTATGATGCTGCCTGAATGCAGATAAATGCTATGCATTTTAATCTGCCTGAAAAGTTACCTCCATAACTTTACCTTCCCTCATGGCAGGCTTTGCATCTTGTTTTTGGGTTATGTCTTTAACTCTGTATGAGCAAAGTGTGTGCCAATGGAAAAGTGAAGTTTTTCCCAATCAAAAGCCTTTTATTTGAGCATGTTAAGAAATATAACCACTGTATGATCATTCAATCAATAATTTAGTTTTGAGTCATTAGCGACTCACTTATTGGCGAAAGTGATGTGGGTGTTGTCGTAGTAAAGTCTGAGTCTATAATGACTCGGTGAGTCTTCTGAGACTCGGTGGTTACGGCTTTGTGGTATGTGTATACGTTCTGATCAGGCGGGAGGCTCGTGATTGGCTTATTTTAAGGGCAACAGCAACTTTGCGGCTGCTGCCATGTTCGGCATAGGCATCAATAATCAGTTGGCGTTCAACAGCCTGCATGGCCTCGTCAAGGGAGCCTGCTCCCAGAATGGGAGATAAGTAGTTGCAGGTTGTTTCATAGATGGATGAGGGAAGGTGATCCACGTTGATAATGTCATCTTCCACCGTGACGACAAGTCGTTCCACAAGGTGGGCCAGTTCTCGGATGTTGCCGGGCCATGAGTAGAGACAGAGTACTTTCTGGGCATTGGAGGAAAATCTTTTTCCTTTGCCGTGGGCTTTTCCGTAGCGGTTTAGAAAAAAGTGTAACAAGGGAATGAGGTCATCAAGTCTGTCTCGCAGAGGGGGAATTATAATATCAAAGACATTGAGCCGGAAATATAAATCCTGTCGAAAGGCTCCGGACTCGACCATGCGGTCCATATTGCGATTGGAGGCAGCTAAAATGCGTACGTCTGCTTTCACCGTGGAGGAGCTGCCTACCGGGCGGTATTCAAGTTCCTGCACCGCATAAAGAAGTTTCGCCTGCATGGGGAGAGGGAGTTCGGATATTTCATCCAGAAAAAGAGTTCCTCCTTCTGCCTTGGCAAAAAGTCCGCCTCTGGATTTGGTTGCACCGGAAAAAGCTCCCTCTACATGCCCAAAAAGTTCAGATTCAAAAAGTTCCTGAGGAATGGCGGCGCAGTTGACCACTATAAAGGGTTTGTCGGCCCGTTTTCCGTTGGCATGAATGAACTTTGCTAAAAGACTTTTGCCGCAACCGGATTCGCCCAGAAGCAGGCACGGAGCGCTGATGCTGCCTACCTTGCGAGCCGCGTTGACAGTTTGTTCCATCAGTTTGCTGTGGTAGATAAGATCTTCAGGTCTGGCTGAAGCAGGGTCTTCCTGATCGTAAACTAACTTTTCGGGGTCGAGAATCCGGCCTTCGTGAAAGTTGTCCCGGATACTTAAAAGGACGTATTTTACGTCTCTGTTTTCATCTAGAAGAGGGACCGCAATGGTTAAAACCTCAAGCCCCAGATATGTCTTTTGTTTTTGTTTAACCGGAATTTTTTTTTCGTAAACAAGGGGCAGAATGGGGCGATCCCAGGAGTTGTGCTTTTCCACTACATCCCAGAAAGGCATGTTGATCATTTCCTGTTGAGAGAACCCGTAGTGTCTTTCGCAGGCTTTGTTCACGTAAAGCATGCGGTAATTATTATCGTAGATAATTATCTCATCGTGCAGATTGTCGATAAGTTTTGCAAATGTTTCAAAATCAAGTCCGAAATGTTCTGTTTTGTTCATGATTTTAAATATCCGCCCCTGAAAATCGTGTTGTCGTATTATATTTATATCTAGCTGCAGTTCTTGAAATTCTAATCTTTAGTCTGACGCATATGACAAGTCAATCTAGTGATTGCAAGTGTCTTTTAATTGAAGATATATTAAAAAAAGGCTGTCTCCTTACGGAGCCAGCCTTTCCTTTGTATCGTAATTTAAAGTTAAAAACGTTTAGATCAAAACTACAATAAGTAGTTAACAGCCGCGAGACCCATGAGAGACATGGTGATAGTGTAAGGTAGAGCCAGAAGCACCATCCTCCCATAAGAAAGCCTGATAACCGGAGCAAGAGCCGAGGTCAGCAAGAAAAGGAATGCAGCCTGACCGTTAGGAGTTGCAACACTCGGAATATTGGTTCCGGTGTTGATTGCTACTGCCAGCTTATCAAGATTTGTCATAATACTGAGCGCCTGAGTTGCTGCTGCCTGTGGTAAGCCAGCAACTGCATCAGCCCGTGCAATATGTGGATCGGTGAGCTTGTCCATCAGAGCCTGTCCAGTCATTCCGATGTCGGGAATGGCTCCGAGCAAGTGAACAAAGTGCATTTTGGTTTCGGAGATATAAACGGTAGCGACAAATACATTGTCAGAAATAGCCGAGAGCAAGCCGTTGGCAATGTAGTATGCAACAAGCTGGGTTTGGCCATGCAGGCTGAGCACGTAATTAATGATAGGATGAAATAGACCCTGATCATGAATTACAGCTACAACTGAAAAGAATACTACGAGAAGAGCAGTAAAGGGCAGTGCTTCCTCGAAAGCTTTTCCTAAATGATGTTCTTCAATAACACCGTTCATAGAAGTAAGCAGAATAATAACTGACAGGCCGATAACGCCGACCGCAGCAAGGTGTAAAGCTAAGGCAGTAACGAGCCATATACCTGTTATTGCCTGAATGAATAAACGGACCTTACCTTTCTGCCCTTGTTGTTCTTCCATTTTAATAGCTGTTTCAAGTAGGTGAGAACGAATGTTTCCGGGCAACTGTGCTCCGTAGCCGAAGAGATGAAAGTATTCAACGGTTACACAGGTCAGCAGTCCTGTAACTAAAACAGGCATTGATACAGGCATGACTTTCAGGAAGAATTCTACGAAGTGCCAGCCCATCTCACTGGCGATGAGCAGGTTCTGAGGCTCTCCGACCAGTGTGCAAACTCCGCCGAGGGCTGTTCCTACAGCACCGTGCATCATAAGATTACGCAGAAAAGCTCGGAATTCCAACAAATCTTCACGGTTTTTAGCAATGACAGCCTGATCGTTACACAGGTCATGGTCACAGTGCAGGGTCTTTCCCGAGGCGAATCTGTGATAGACATTGTAGAATCCATAAGCCACGGCAATAATAACAGCGGTTACAGTCAATGCATCAAGAAATGCTGATAATATAGCGCCTGCAAGACAGAACAGTACTGAGATAACTATCTTAGAACGGACTCGAACGAGAATGCGTGTAAATGTGAATTGCAGAAATTCTTTCATGAAATAGATCCCTGCGACCATAAAAATCAGCAGCAGGATAACTTCAAAATTTTTGATAGCTTCATGGTAAATTGTCTCACTTGAAGTCATGCCCAGAAAGACTGCTTCAAATGCTAGTAGTCCACCGGCTGGCAAAGGATAACATTTCAAAGCCATTGCCAGTGTAAAAATGAACTCTGCAATAAGCGCCCAGCCAGCTACAAATGGTCCGGCAACGAGCATAAGGCACGGGTTCAAGGCCAGAAAAAATAAAATGGTCAGTTTGTACCATTTAGGGGCAGCTCCCAGAAAGTTGCTGCCTAGTGCTTGCAAAAATGTAGGTTGCATCAAATTCTCCTTTTTGATGGACATAATTAGGCTGTTAGCGAGTATTGTCGTTATTAATGTGTTTTATTGCCGCAATAACTATAAGGACTTACTCTCTGTCGGCTATAGTATACAAAACGCAAAAGTGGTTTACTCCTGAGTATTTAATCAGTCCAGTGCAATAACTGATTATTAATATGAGATTTTTATTTTCGTATAAATTAATGTTGGTTTTATAGAGTTTTAGGGTAGTATTACATCATAGGCAATAATAGGATTAGATCTTTAGTGTCGATGAACTCGAATCCAAGAGTGTAGAAATTCTTGAAAGGGAACGGGGCTCATGCAGGTCAAACAACTTTTTAAATATTGGACGTATCTTTTTTTTGCTCCGGGCGCTCACCTTAGGCATAAGTATTCGGCGTTTAAGTCTCTTTTAGTCCATGATGCTACTGCCCTTGAATTAATTGCTGATCTTGAAGACGTCTTTTACAGTAAAAAAAAGGTTGATAATCAGCGCGTGATCTGGCTGATTCATCGGTTATCATTGGCAGTTGAGGCTATGACCGGGCAACTGGTCGAAATGAATCCCCTTCGTTACATGAATTTAGCGGAAAATTTTTGTAGAATAGATGACCGCGTAAAGCTTGCTGTTGATCATGATCTGCCGGACTCTGACCCTCCTTATATTCTCTCTCTTGACAAAGCCGCAGACTTTCCTGATTTGGCCGGGGGCAAAGGAGCTAATCTCGGGCGTGCTTTCAACGAAGGCAGTGTTAATGTTCCGCCCGGTTTTGTTGTGACTGCGAATGCTTTTAATCTGTTTATTGATTTTAACGGGTTGAGAGATGCAATAGAAAGTCGTTTAAGCCTTATGGAGGTTGATAACCATTCCCTCCTTGCGAAGCTTACCCTTGAAATACAGGAACTGATTTTGGCCGCAGATGTTCCCGATGAAATTGCGGATGGTATCAGTTTGGCTATGTCGGAGATGTTTTCGGAGGAGGAGTTGATAGCTGTCCGCTCAAGTGCGTTGGCCGAAGACGGTGATATCTCTTTTGCCGGACAATATGCCAGTGAACTCAGTGTGCAGAAAAAAGATGTGCTTGAAGCGTATAAACGGGTTTTGGCTGGTAAATTCTGTCCCCGAGCTGTTTTTTACCGAATTTCTAACGGACTTTCCGACAGCGAAACTGCTATGGCTGTGTTGATTCTTCCCATGGTTGAAGCTGAGAAAGCGGGGGTTATCTATTCTAAGAATCCTGACTCTCAGTTCCGTAGTGAAAATATCTGTATTTATGGAGTTCACGGGCTTGGTGACTCTTTGGTAGATGGAAGTATTTCTCCTGCAAAAGCTTTTCTCTCCCGAGATCCTGAACCTAAATTGATTCGAATCAATTCTACAAAGAGGGATGCTCTTCCAAGTGAGGCAACTCTTCTTGAGCTCGGACGGATTGCCATGCGGCTTGAATCTCTTTTCGGCTTTCCGCAAGACATTGAGTGGGCTAAAGACTCTTCCGGCAATGTTTATATCTTACAGACACGTCCGATACAGCAGAATACAGATAAAGCTGCCGAGGTTCACTCACCAATAGAGAACACTCCTATAGTCAAAGGGCTTGAGCGTGCGTCACTGGGAGTGGGATGCGGTGAGATTTATTTTGCAGTAACCGGTAAGGATTTTGCGAATATTCCTGAAGGGGCGATCGTTGTTACACCGACTCTTAAGCCCGTACTTTCTCTGTTTATCTCTAAAATGAACGGGGTTATTGCCGGCACAGGCAGCCGGGCAAGTCATTTTGCATCCGTTGCACGTGAGTGTGGTCTACCCGTTTTGGTCGGGGACACTCTAGGGCGTTTTTCAACAGGACAATTTGTGACGGTAGACGGGGGTGATGGAACGGTGTTCGATGGCTGTGTGGAGGAAGTGGTAACTAGAAATTTTAAGAAAGAGAAAATTGCACAGCGAGTCTTTGATTTTTCCTCCAAAGTTGCGCCTTTTACTGTAAAGCTGAACCTTACGAACCCTGAGTCTGCTGATTTTACGGCTGAAGGGTGTTGTTCGCTGCATGATTTAGTTCGTTTTTGCCATGAAAAATCAGTAGAAGAAATGTTTTCATTGGTGGATAAAATGGGTCGCGGTATGGGCGCGGCAAAAGAATTGAAAAGTGAGTTACCTCTGGTTATGTATATTCTTGATCTCGGTAAGGGATTAGTTTCAAGCGTACCTAAAAGGGGGCACATAACTCCTCAGGATATAAAGAGTCAGCCAATGCGGGAGCTTTGGAGGGGGCTGGCCAGTCCTATGGTGAAATGGTCAAAGGGACTGACTCATATAGACTGGGAGGAGTTCGACCGGGTCTCTGCCGGAATATTCAGTGTTAATTCGAAGTTGCTTGCTAGTTACGGCATTGTTTCGGAAGACTATCTTCATCTTATGATTCGTTTTGGCTATCATTTTTCTGTAGTGGATTCCATCTGCGGACCCAACGCAGGGGCGAATTATATTAATTTTAGATTTAGAGGCGGTGGATCTGAACTTGAAAACAGGCTTTTACGGTTGGAATTTATTCGTCGAGTGCTTGATCATTACGGATTCAAAATTGAAATACACGGGGATATGCTTGACGCCATATGTTCCAGAATCAGTGAGAAAGATACCTGTGTTTTGTTAAATATATTGGGGTATCTGCTGGCGGTTACGCGACTGATGGATATGCGTCTTCAAAATGAGAAACAAGTGAAAGCCGAAGTCCGGCTGTTTATTGAGAGTGCGGAGAGGCTTGATGGGTACTGATCATAATAAACCGGCATATCATCTGACATGGGTTACGGACCAGCTTGCCGTGGGGTGTGCTCCCATGAGTTGTGTCCAACTTAAATCGCTGGAGGAACAGGGGGTGGATGCGATCCTGAACCTGTGCGGGGAGTTCTGCGACCTTTGTGACATCCAGAGAGAGGCCGGGTTTGATGTCTATTATCTTCCGCTCAAGGATGAAGAGGCTCCGGGGCTTATTGAACTTGAAAAGACTCTGGAATGGCTGGATGAAGCTATTTATCTAGGTAAAAAGGTTTTGATTCATTGTCGTCACGGTATCGGGCGTACCGGAACAATTCTCAATGCCTATTTGCTTCGTCGAGGTCTGGGGCATAGATTGGCTTGGAAAGCTTTAAGAAAACTGAGATCCAAACCTGCCAATTTCGAACAGTGGTGGGTCATCCGTAAATACGGCAAAAAGAGCGGCAAGTTAACGATTCGTGAACCTTATCTGGAATTCAAAAGGCTGGTTGATCTGTCTCCTTTTTTTAATGATTATGATCAATTGATTCAGCGCGTTGAATCTGTCGCTCGTGAGTCTGCACAAGTTGAAGCCTGCGGACTCAATAATGATCAGTGTTGTAGAACTCCGGTCAGTCTTACCTTGGTGGAAGCTGTACATCTCAGTCATCAGATTAATCTGGAGCTTGGTCACGAAGAACGTCTTGCTGTGATTGAACGGGCTGTTGAAACCGCTTGGGCTGAAAGGAGGGCTGCATCTGAACTGAGCAAAGAAAAAGGAGTTCTTGAGTTTTGTCTGTCCGGGGCAGGCTCGGTTTGTCCGTTGCTTAAAAATAAATCATGCCTTTTATTTGATGATCGTCCTTTGCAATGCAGAGCTTTCGGGTTGGATCTTTCCGAGGATGGAGAATTGTGGGGCAAGTTTCTGATTCCCGCATTGAATAAGATTTCTTCGGAAATATGGTTTGCTTACACCGGAGTTTTGTCTGACGAAAAGATGCCGCTTTTTTCTCTGCCGGATGTTGTTTCCGGTAAGTTTGTAGAAACCCTTTTCAAACGCATGATGAAGCAGGGTATTAATGAATAGTTTATGAATTAAGATCCTTAGGGTAGATGCTTAAACCATATATTCATTGTTTCTAGTCCTCCGCTGATATTAGTATTATTCGGGATTGTTCCAGAATAAGTATACCCGGCTTTGGCAAAAAGAGAATTTACTCCGTATGAACAGGCCCGTGCAATCGTGAAAAAGCACTTTTTACCTGTTGCTGCGGATTCTTTTTCTAGCTTGTGCAGTAATGATCCGGCTATACCTTTCTTGCGATATGCGGGTAGAACTGCAAAGTCGGTAAGTTCCGCACTCCATCCGTCCGAGCCTGCTTCTGCTGAAGCCGCACCGATTAATTTATCCTTGTTAAAAACTCCATAAAAACAGCCGTTTTGATTTATTTCATGTTTGAGGAATTCAGCGTCATGAACAGGGAAGGGGTAGGTGCTGAAGATCTCTTTGTATAAGGCTGCAAGGAGTTCGCAATCCTGAACGGTTAATTTCCTGATTTTCAGCCCTTCTTCAAGTTTGTTCTCAACTCCTGCTCCTGATTTTCTTTCAGCAACAGCAATAACTTTATCAAGTTCACTTTGATTTTCAATGTTTTCACGCCAAGGCTGTCTGTATAAGCTTAAAAAAGCTCCGTCATCATTAGAAAATAAATTCGGAACTGACGCTTCTTCTGTAAATCCTTCTGCTACAAAGTCCGGCAAGTAAATTCTTGGGATTTTGGCAAAAATCTTTGAGACATTGGCTGCCTCGGCTTTGCTTTTAAGCTTAAAAAGAATTTCAGGCATGTCGTCCGGTGACAGGTTCATCAGATAAATTCTGTCATTAAGCGGGCCAATCTGAATTTTGCTTTGTCCGATTGAAATTATTTTATCAGGAATCATTAGCACATCTTTCAGTTCTTTCGTTTTCTTCAGGAGTCAGGCTGAGTGTCTCATCCCAATCGGAAAGCAGTTTTGCAATTCCGATGGGGTTTTCTTCTGCGTCATCTTCCATTAATTGCAGTTTGCAATTCTCGCAGTCGCGGTCGCAATAATTGCATTCGTAGGTTTCCGGTTCAGCGTAAGTGGTTATAACCCCTTCGTAATTTCGCAAAATAATCTTGTTTGTAGCCCACGAAACAATATAGTTCGGCATCACTGGGATTTTTCCGCCACCGCCGGGAGCATCAATGACATAGGTCGGAACAGCAAACCCACTGGTATGTCCGCGCAGGCTTTCCATGATTTCTATCCCTTTGCCCACTGGAGTTCTGAAATGTGACAATCCTTCGGAAAGATCGCACTGGTAAAGGTAGTATGGACGAACTCTGTTTTTTACTAATTTATGATTGAGCGTTTTTATAAGACGCGGACAATCATTGATTCCGGCTAGAAGGACACTCTGATTACCAAGCGGGATTCCGGCGTCGGCAAGTTTTGTTAAAGCCCTTCGCGAAGATGCTGTCAGCTCACGTGGATGGTTGAAATGGGTATTGATCCAAAGGGGATGATGCTTCTTCAACATATTTACGAGTTTGTCCGTTATTCTATACGGCAGGACAACAGGCATACGTGTTCCGATTCTTACAACTTCCACATGGTCAATTTCACCTATTTTAGTGAGCAGCCAGTCCAGTTTTTCATCGGAGAGCATGAACGGATCTCCTCCGGAAAGCAGAACATCTCTGATTTGCGGAGTGTTGCGGATGTAGTCTAACCCTGCTTCAAGCTGAGCTTCACCGGGGATGGAATCTACATCTCCCACTTTTCTTTTGCGGGTACAATGTCTGCAATACATTGAGCAGAGATTACTGACATGAAATAAAACTCGATCCGGATATCTATGAGTAAGGCCCGGTACAGGGCTGTCTTTATCTTCATGTAATGGGTCCACCATATCACTGCGGCTGATTATAAGTTCGCGCGGATTTGGAAAGGACTGTTTGAATACTGGGTCGTTTTTGTAGTTATCTGTATGGATAAGAGATAAATAATAAGGAGTTACAGCAAGAGGGAATTTTTTGAGCGTTTGTTCATGTAACCTTCGTTCCTTATCGCTGAACTTTATACCGAGCGCTTTTTCAAAACCGGACACTGTCTTTATTGAATTGCGGATATGCCATTTCCAATCAGTCCAGTCCGTTTTGGACGAATCTTCGTCTAAAATGTCGGATAATTGCTGCTGATGTGAATTGTATACTTCCATTGTAAGTCCTTTGACAGCCGTGTCGTTATAAATAATGTAAAATCAATAAGGTAGAAGGCGTTAAAAAGGGTTATTAAAGCCTGTTGTTACACGCGATAATTTTTGATGTTAAATTTTTGTATGTCGTAAAAAAAGTCAGTAGTATGCTGTGTAAGCATATTATGAGTATGTAAAATATATATTTTAATGCATTGAGAATGCAAATAGATATTAAATAGCAATGAAATTAATTTCTTTTACATCAGTAAAATTAAATTTTAGAGTGTAAAACATTAAAAAAACAAAAATAAATTGAGTAATTGTTCTTATTTTTTGATTAAATCAAACTAACAGTTAAGTCGCAAGGTGACTTACTAGGTACTTAATGGGTAGTTTTGGTACCCATTTAACTATGAGTTGTTTTGATGCTTGAGGTAGGAAATGAGTGAAATCTTTTTCCCGCGCAGGCCGAGTTTGCGCCGGATATTTTTCCGATGAGTCAGAATTGTATCCACAGAAAGTCCGAGTAGTTCCGCGGTATGTTCACTGCTTTTTCCCGCTTCTATGTAGCGGCATATTTCAATTTCGCGAGGAGTTAGCTTAAGTAGAAGATCTTCGAATTGATCTCCTGTTTTTCCTGTAAGAGCTTCTAATCGTTCTTTAATAAATTTTCCGAAGCTTTTTCGCATTTGCGGGAGTGGCTCTTTAATCATTCTGTCGAGGGCGGGTATGATCTGCTCGCGCACTTGCAATGCAAAATCTTCGTGCATGTCTTTTTTTTCTTCTTCTACCGATTCGATGACAGACCGTAATGCGACATTCATACCGTCGACCTGTTCGCGGGTTTTTTCGAGTCCGCTTTCAAGACGTTCTTCATATGTTTCATGGAGTTCAACCAGAGGCGCATTGTTGGTAACAATCGCTAAAAAACCGTCTGAGCAAAAAGGGACCGGTAGCGATATGAGTCTTAAGGAGTAGCTTCCACCGCTTTCTCCGTATGGTATTTCATGAACATTTTCTGTGGGGTAGAGCTTAACAAAATTAGCTATATTGTCAGTTTCTACTCTGAAGACACTCCAGAGAGTGTTACCAATCAATTTGTCCTCGAAAAAAGATTGCGCGGGTTTATTGGCGCGGCAGATAATTCCTTCCTTGTCTGCAAACAGAATGAAATCAGAAAAAGATTCAAATACTTCTGATATTTGTTCCGGCAGACGATCTGGGTTGTCCTGATATTCAGAATCCAAAAAGTATCTCCTTATTGTTGAGAGCTAAACTTCATTAATTATATATAGATTCCTTTTGTGTTTTAGACAATGGTCGTGAAAAAATGAATTGTTGTTATAAAGATACCTAAAAGATAATTCTAAGTTGTGACAGCAGTGATATAATGCATCGCCGAAAGAGCGAGGATTCGTAAAGGAAGAAGGTAGCCGGTCTGGGGCTTTCCGGATGATTATATGGAAAGATTGCAGGAAGATTTAATGCGGAGACTGTCCAAAAGAACTTCAGAAGGAGACCGCACTAAGACTCCGAGAAAAGGAGAATAATGCGGCCTCCGGATAATTACCATTTACCAGTTGTCATCGTCGTATTCCCAGCCTCCCTCATCAACTGAGACTTCACGTATTTTTACGAAAAAGCCTTCGTCTGTTTCATTAACGAGAACCTGAGCTTTGATCCATTGATCCATAAATTCATGCAGATTCCGTCCATTAATATCCGGCTCGACAATGAATTCTTCTTCTCCGTCTACCATAATGGCTAACTGAAATTTATCATCTAAGTCACCGTCAAACGGTACGACCTGTCCATAAATTGTATCTGAGTAAAATTCACTCGACACGGCATTTTCTCCATATGTAATTGGGGCTAATTTTCGTCATCAAATTGTTCCACTTCTCGGGCATAAACTAGGTTGCCTTGAGACGGCACAAAAAAACGGTAATACTGCGATTGTCTGTCATACCCTAGGGCTTCAAAAAAATAATGAACCGGTGCGAGGGATCTGTGTTCCGGTATCTCGCAGAAAATCATACTTCCGTTGTCCATTGAGACCTGTCTGTCCACCTCATCAAGTAACGCAGAGCCGATACCGATTCCCTGATAGGCATCATCCACTGCGACGAGATAAAGTTCGTAACAGTCTTCTTCGTCCGGGATTGTACCAAAGCATACGAAACCGACTAAAATTTGTTCATCGTCGTTTATTACGTGCGCTTTAATAAAAGTACGGCTTGATTCTTCTGTGCCGAAAGCCGCCTCCCATGCTATTTCTTCAGCAAGCATGAGATCATTCGGAGAAAAGTTCTGACACTTGCCGGCAAGTTGCAGTACTTCTTCAGCTTCTTTTGCTTGTAATCCAAGGCTCAGCTTTAGTTGAATTTCAGATTCTTCTGCCGGGGCAGCTTTTTCGTCCTCAATAATATCAATCGTCATTTGATTTCCTCACTCATCAAATAATCAAACTTTGCAGCCCTGAGGATGCAATAGGAAGCAATTCTTCATCAACTGCGGACTAAAAAATATCTATAATAGGCAGATATCAATAGTTGGCACTGATGAACTCAAAATTGGGCAATAGCATGGAGCGTGCCATTTCTAACACATTGTAATATAAGCTTAATTTTTAAAGATATAGAGCTATGAGAACTGATAGTTCCTATTAACCCGGTATGGTGGATGGGGTGGAGGGAGATGGCTTAGTGTATTCTGCTGATTTTTTTATATCTTTTAGGAACTCAAAGCTGTTTTTTATGATTGAATATTGTTTGGAATGACAGGAACTTTAAGTTCTTGCTTTTTTTTAAAATGAGAACTTCTGGTTCCTATTTTGATGTGAAATCGTGCCTGGAAAGGGTATGCTTTTTCATCAGTTTATTAAGCTGGCGGGTGCTTATTTCTGCACCCTTAGCAGTATCTTTAATAATTCCTTCGTATCTTTCAAGAAGACGGGTGAGATATGCGACTTCAAAAACATCAATTGCGGTTTGTCGAGCCAATCCCAGAGGAAGGCTGGCGTCAATGTCTACAGGATGTTGTCCGAAGTTGTTTTTGAAAAATTCAATTGGAAAGCTTGAAGGGCGGAGCATTGAAGTCGGTTCAAGGATACATGCCCGCTCAATGATGTTTTCAAGTTCACGGACATTTCCCGGCCACTGGTAGTCAAGAAAAGCTTCCATTACTTCGGGGGCGATATCGGTTATATTTTTGTTAAGCGGGGTGTTGAACTGTGTAATGAATTCGGTACAAAGGTGGAGAATGTCTTCTTTGCGTTCGCGTAGCGGTGGAATAACAATTGGAAAGACGTTTAATCTGTAAAAAAGATCACGCCTGAAAGATCCTTTTGCACAAAGTTCATCCAGATTGTCATTGCTCGCAGCAATTACCCGCACATTCAAGGGGATGGTTGTTTCCCCGCCGATTCTTTGAATCTGGCGTTCTTGCAGCACATCGAGCAGTTTAACCTGTACCGCAGAGCTGATGGTTCCTACCTCGTCTAAAAACAGAGTGCCCATATTTGCAAGTTCAAATTTTCCAAGCTTGCGCCGGAAGGCTCCGGTAAAAGCTCCTTTTTCGTGTCCGAACAATTCACTTTCAACAAGAGTATCCGGGATGGCTCCGCAATGTACGCTGATAAACGGATCTTCTTTGCGGTTGCTGTGTGCGTGAAGGAGTCTGGCAATGAGTGTTTTGCCTGTTCCGGTTTCTCCGGAAAGAAGTACCGTAGTGCAGGTATTTGCAACCTGTTGCACTTTTTGCAGTACATCCTGCATGGCTTTGCTTTTAGTTTTAACTATGTCCTTGAAGTCTTCCCGCCAGAACTGGTCGCGTGGATAATCAAATTCAGAGTGTAGTCTGTTCGCTTCATAAGACTGTTCTATTACCAGTTTAACGTCATGTTTGGGCTTTTGTTTTTCGATTGGTTTTTCGAGATGTTGACCACTGCGGGTGGTTATAAGTTGTTTACGCATGCCCTGTCTCCTTGCTGTAGCGGCGCAGATTTGACTCTGATAACGCTTGCCGAATATATTATAGAAGTAGAAAGTACAATGCAAAATTTTTGTGAATAAAAGTGAGCTTCTTAATATAATAATATCTATGTTTATTTTAAAAATAGTAAAAAATTTACAAGTTAAAAAAAGGTGAATCGAAGTGATGATAATTTAAAAAAAGGGCTGTCATTACGAATAATACATGTAATTATCGAGTTTTGTTTTCTATGTTTTAAAAAAGGTGTATTATGTATTTGTAACTCGAAAAATTATTCAAAGGAGAAGTCATGGCAGACTCAAGCTTTCTTTCAAAAGTTCCTAATCCGGTGACTATTAAAAATATTGATCATGGCAAAGTTGTAAATCTGGTTGACCTTGTCAGCTATCAGGAAGGGCAGGTCGTCAGCAGAACGTTGTCGCAACATAAAACAGTGACTCTTACTTTGTTTGCCTTTGAAACAGGAGAAGGGATCAGCACGCATACCACTCCGGGCGATGCTATGGTTCAGGTGCTTGACGGCACCGCCGAGGTTACAATAGACGGAGATGTTTTCACTGTCGGGGCAGGACAGTCGATTGTCATGCCTGCAAATACTCCTCATGGACTTAAGGCAAAGGAGCGCTTTAAAATGTTGCTGACTCTTATTAAAGAAAAAGCAGTATAAAATATAAATAACTTTAAACGGGAGAAGGTCTAAATGGGCCTTCTCCTTTTGATTTTTTAAAGGGTTGAGAAGTCTGTGATTCTCGGAGATTTAAAATGGGTAAAAAATGTTTTTTGGTTGCCGGGCTGGGAGTCGGAGTTACACTGCTGGTCTTATGGCTGGTAGGTGTTTTTAATTCAGGTGTAATTCAGCCGGGGCGGGTGGTTCCTACCAGACCTGTTGAAGAACCGGCTTTGACCGATCAGGCTGAAATAATAGTTGTTCCGGTTATGTATGAAGCTGTCGGAACTATAAGGCCTAAGACTGAAACAAATATCGAAGCTCAAGTCACAGGTAAAGTGCTTACTGTGCTGGTTCGCGCCGGCGATAAAGTCAGCAAGAATGATAAGCTTATAGTGCTCGACAGTCGCGGTTTTCAGACCCGTCTTGAAAGTGCCGAGCAGGGACTTAAGTCAGCCGAAGCGTCACATCGTCAGGCAGGAGAGGCTATCAATGCGGCAAAGGCTGCATCATACACAGCAACATCCACATGGAAGCGCATGAAGACCTTATTTGACAGTAAGGTTGCCACTCTTGACGAACTTGATCGCGTTGAAGCTCAATATTTACAGGCAAAGGCATATCTTGCACAGGCTAATGATGGACTGGCTGCGGCCTCGGCCGGAGTTAAGCAGGCATCCAAGGCTGTAGAAGAAGCCCAAATAAATTTAGGGTATACTACAATTTCTGCTAATACTGATGGTGAAGTTGCCAAGCGGATGGTTGAGCCCGGTGACATCGCGTTTCCCGGTAAAAGTCTGATGCTTATTCAGACCAGCGGATCGCTCCGTCTGGAAGCTTTGGTTCGTGAAGGAGTAATCGGAAAGGTTAGACCCGGTGTAAAATTGTCGGTTGAGGTTCAGGCCCTCGGTGAGCGGACTGTCGGAATTGTAGAAGAAGTTGTTCCGTCTGCCGATCCTTCCACACGCTCTTTTCTGGTTAAAATAGGGCTGGACCCTATCCCCGGATTATATCCCGGTATGTTCGGGCGGCTGCTTGTTCCGCTCAGGGAAAAGGAAGTTGTTGTTGTGCCAGTGCATGCTGTTTCGCGGGTGGGGCAGCTTGAAACAGTTTTGATAAAGAATGGAGAGGTATGGGACCCCGTGTATGTCCGTACCGGAAATGTCTACGAAGATAAGATAGAAATTTTGTCCGGTTTGCGAGGTAATGAGACTTTGGGGATGACCGCACTGGAGGCAGGCGGAGAATCAAAATGAGCACTTCTGACGCAAACCATGAAGGTGAAAAGTCCAAAGGGTTGATTGCATCGACTGTCCGTTTCTTTTTACATTCAAAACTTACCGTTATTCTGGTGATTGCTTCTGTCCTGCTCGGCGTTGCCGCTATTCAATTGACCCCGAGAGAAGAGGAACCGCAGATAGTTGTGCCTATGGCAGATATTGTGGTTCAGGCGCCGGGTGCTGGTGTTGAGGAAGTTGAGAAGCTTATTACCACGCCTCTTGAACGCCTTTTGTGGCAGATTGATGGCGTCGAGTACGTATATTCCATTTCCCGCCGCGACACCTCTATGGTGACGGTTCGTTTTTTTGTCGGGGAGAATCGTGAAGAATCACTTATCAAGCTGCACAATGCCATTACTAAAAACGCGGAGCTTGTTCCAGGTATAGTCTCAGGGTGGGCGATTAAGCCTGTTGAGATTGATGATGTGCCGATAGTCGCGTTAACGTTATATCCTTCTTCCGATCATCCCGAAATTTCAGATTTTGAACTGCGCCGCGTCGCAGAAGAGTTGTCGCAGCGACTTGCGGAAGTGGAAGACCTCTCACGTATATCTCTGGTTTCCGGTCGGTCCCGTGAGATTCGGGTTGAGCTTTATCCCGAACGTATGGCGGGATTAAATGTTTCGCCCATGAATATAGTCAAAGCCTTGGATGGCGCTGATCAGTCTGCCGTGGCCGGGACTGTTCTTTCGGGTAACCGTGAGATAACTATTTCAGCCAATTCCTTCCTTGAATCGGCGGAAGATGTGCGCAATCTAATCGTCGGGGTTTTTGATTCAAAGCCTGTCTACTTACGCGATGTTGCCGTTATAGAGGACGGACCGGAAGAACCTTCGTCTTATTCAAGGATTGGTTTCTCAAGACTCTATTTAACTAGTATAGGACAGGATGCAGAACAGCCTTCACTTCCGGCAGTGACTATTGCCTTGTCTAAGAAGAAAGGAAGCAATGCCGTCGACGTTTCCGAAGCCGTTCTTGCCCGTCTTGATCAGCTTAGAACGACAGTACTACCCGCCGGAATTGAGGTGGAAATCACCCGTGATTACGGCAAAACTGCTGATGCTAAAGTGAGCGACCTGTTAAATTCGCTCGGGTTTGCGGTTTTTACCGTGGTTCTTTTACTCGCTTTCACCCTCGGCTGGCGAGAAGCGGCGATTGTTGCTCTTGCTGTTCCTGTCAGTTTTTCTTTGGCCCTGTTCGTCAATTATATGCTGGGGTTCACTATTAACCGTGTAACTCTTTTTGCTTTGATTCTTTCACTCGGGCTGGTGGTGGACGATCCTATTACTAATGTGGACAACATTCAGCGTCACATTCTCATGAAAAAAAAGAAGCCTGCCGAGGCTACACTTGATGCTGTTTCCGAAGTTCTGCCGCCGGTTATCATGTCCACTTTGGCAATTATTGTTTCCTTTGTTCCGCTTTTCTTTATTACCGGAATGATGGGGCCTTATATGGCTCCTATGGCAGCCAATGTCCCGCTGACAGTAATCTTTTCAACGGTTTGCGCTCTTACTATTGTGCCGTGGCTGGCTTTCCGCCTTTTAAAAGATATTAAGCCTAAACCCGGTTCTGAGCTTGATTCCGGTCCCGGTAAAATTGAGCGTTTTTATTCATGGATTATTACACCTTTTCTTGAATCCTCAGCTAAACGCTGGATGTTGCTGTGTGCTATTCTTCTTGGACTGCTCTTTTCAATTGGGCTTGCCGGAATGCGATTTGTTCCACTCAAAATGCTTCCGTTTGATAACAAAAATGAATTTCAGATTGTCATTGATATGGATGAGGGAACACCTCTTGAGCAGACCGACAGAGTGGTTCGTGAGTTCGAGCAGATTTTACGAGGAGTGCCGGAGGTTACAAATTTTGTAACTTATGCAGGCGAACCTTCCCCAATGGATTTCAACGGGCTGGTCCGCCATTATTACTGGAGAAACGGCGGGCATATGGCGGATATCCGCGTTAATCTGGCGGATAAATCTCAGCGCAGTGAGCAGAGTCATGCCATTGTGCTCAGGCTTCGGAATGAGCTTGAAGCTTTTGCCGGGCGTAACAATGCCCGGATTAAAATTGTGGAATCTCCTCCCGGACCTCCGGTTATATCGACCATTACTACAGAAGTTTATGGGGCAGAGGACCGCCCTTATTCAGCTCTGATTGAAGGGGCGGATCAGATTGAGGGGATTATGGCAACTGAACCAGGGGTGGTCGATGTGGATGATTCCACCGAAGCTGACCGGATCATGGTTGATTTTGTGTTGGATAAAGAAAAAGCAGCCTTGCACGGGGTTACAGCTCGTAGCGTCGTGGCGACTTTGCAAATGGCATTATCCGGTATGGTTCCGGCCACGGTGCATGTTGAAGGAGAACGCCGCCCCTTACCTGTGAAACTCATTTTACCGCGAGTGCGTCGTTCTGATGCAGGGACTCTGTCACAGATCAAAGTTAAAACTATAGAGGGGAAATCTGTCCCGCTGGCTGAACTTGGCGAGCTTGTGGAGATTGATCAGCAACAGCCGATTTATCATAAAAATCTTAAACGGGTTGTTTATGTGTTCGCTGAAATGGCCGGGCGTGCTCCGGGTGAAGCTGTTCTTGATATGCAGTCGAAATTGAAAGCTGATCCTCTACCTCCTTTTATCTGGTCCGAGTGGGCGGGGGAAGGTGAATGGCAGATCACGCTTGATGTGTTCCGTGATTTGGGACTGGCTTTTGCCGCGGCCCTGCTCGGTATATATATTTTACTGGTGGTGGAGACAGGCTCATTCGGTATGCCGCTTCTTATTATGAGCGCGATCCCTCTTACTTTACTGGGAATCATGCCCGGATTCTGGCTGCTCAATCTGATAGGGGCGGGAGAAGTTGCGGGAATGGTCGGCGAAGCTTTTGCGGATCCGATATTTTTTACGGCGACCAGTATGATCGGGATGATTGCGCTGGGTGGAATTGTTATTCGTAACTCTCTGGTTCTTATTGATTTTGTGCGTAAATCTATGGCTGAAGGAATGGAGCTTAAAACTGCTCTTATCCGTTCCGGGGCTGTGCGTTTACGCCCTATAGTTTTGACGGCGGCAACAACTGCTCTCGGAGCATGGCCCATTACTTTGGACCCTATATTTTCCGGTCTCGCATGGGCTTTGATTTTTGGACTGCTGGCTTCAACTTTGTTTACTTTGATTGTTATTCCAGTTGGGTATTATGTTTTTGAGAGGGATTAAGAGCACCTTTCTTCTGTTTTGCTTGGCAGTGTGATGGTAAATAATGTTCCCACTTCCGGGACACTGGTTACACTCATTTGGCCGTGATGTAAGTCTGTGATGATAAAATAGGATATAGATAATCCTAATCCGGTTCCCTTTCCCACTTCTTTTGAGGTGTAGAATGGCTCAAAAATCTTGTTTTGGATCTCTTCAGTCATCCCCGGGCCATTGTCTTCGATTTCAAGAGTAACCTTTGACTCTTTTGAACTTATCCGCAGTATAAGTTCTGGTGCTGTTCCTTTCGCGTAAATTTTTTCAGCCATAGCTTCTGTGGCGTTTTTCAGCACATTCATAAAAACTTGCTGGATATCATTTGCAAGGCAGCAGACTTGAGGAATATTTTCTTCAAATTCGCGCGTAATTTTTATTTGTCTAAAGTCAAATTCATTATTTAAATTGTAGTCGTTAGAAATTAATTCAATAGTTTCATTTAAAAGTTCACTGATTTCACAAATGCAAAGTTTCCTAACTGTTTTCCGGCTGAAGCTGAGCACGTTGTGCACAATTTTTGAAGCTTTTAAACCAGAAACTGAAATAAAATTTAACATGCGATTGACCCCTCTTTTATTGAGGTAGTTCCGCATATCATTTAATGAAATTGAGTTCTCTTCCGCCGTTGCAATGTTTTTACCCGTGTCATCGTATATACGATTATAAATGTTTTGAGATGCTCCCATGATGGCAGAGAGAGGATTATTAATTTCATGAGCGATACCGGCTGCCAACTCACCTAGAGAACTCATTTTTTCATTTTGAATCAGAAGATCCTGAGTTTTTTTTCGTATGGTTATATCTCGAGCTACCCCTAAACAGTAGCGATTGTTCTCTTCGTCAAATATGTATGCAGATATTTCGATGGGAAAAAGAGATCCATCTTTACGCTTGTGGTAACTCTCCAGAGAAAAGGAGTGATCATCCTTAATTGTGTTAATAAAATCAGACCACTCGTGAAGATTGGCATCGGCATCAATGTCATTAAGTTTAAGGCCAAGTATTTCTTCCCGGGTATATCCTAGTTTTTCACATGCGGAATTATTAACATCAAGGATATTTCCTTGTGAATCTGCCAGATAGATAGGATCTGCAATGTTGTTCAGCAATCGTTGGTAGCGTTTGTGACTTTGTTGCTCTGAGCGAAGAAGTTTTTTTATCAATCCATAAACTAATAAAGCCGTTACAAGGACATAAAACCATCCTTTGTAAGTTTGAAGACTGTTAACCGTATCTGTATCCTGTACAAGAAGCAGTAAAAATTTGTCGGATAAAAGTATCCATAAACAACCGAAAGCTGCGTAAATGGATGCTATTTTGATAGCTATTAAGAACAGTTTGGTTTCACCCGCCACCTGTGTTCTCCGAATTTAGTTAATTCAAAAAAAGAGACTTACAGGTAATGTAGCATTTATTAAGAATTCTACGCAACCTTGAGAAATTTAATTTTACGTTTCACCCTCCAGCCAGTTTGACTTTATAACCGAGTTTTTCCAGTTCAAATTTCAGAGCTTGTCTGTGGTCTCCCTGAATTTCAATAATTCCGTCCTTGATAGTTCCGCCGGTTCCGCATTTAGCTTTTAGAGTCTTGGCCAGTTTTTTGAGATCGTTCCCGTCAAGAGGAAGGCCTGTAATAAGCGAGACTCCTTTACCTTTACGCCCCTTGGTTTGACGTTCAATACGTATGATTCCATCGTTTTTCGGGATGGGTTTTTGACCGCAGGAGCAGTTTGTTTTCGGGCGATTGCAGGCCGGGCATATGGTCCCGTGATCGGTGGAATATACAATGGTGGATTGTTTTTTATTTTGAGCCATATTTTTTTACCTAGTTGTTTTGGGTTTGCAGTCTCTGATGGAGATAATTATTTCCATTTTATTTTACAACCTTAATCGTTCTTTATTATTTATAAATTGGGAGGTATAAGGGTACTCTTAAGTGGCAGTATAGTGTCTGTAAATCTAATAGGTTGTTTCTATCGGGAGGGGTATGAAGTTATATAGTAATATGAGCCTACGGAATAAAATTATGGTTCCTGTGGGGGCTGTTGTCCTGTTGGTCATGGGAATTACTCTTACCGTATTGGTTACTCGTTTTCAGGATGTAACCTATGATGATGCAAAAATTATCGGGATGGAGATGTCCGCGCGGTATGGGCAGACTATCAAGATTGATTTGGATGGAGCTTTAACTGCCGCAAGGTCTTTAGCTCATACTTTTGAAGGTATAAAACAATTTTCAGATACGCCTGAGCGTGGTTTAGCTAATGAGATTCTTAAAAAAGTTGCTGATTCTAACCCCGCGGTAGATAGTTCGTGGGTGGCTTTTGAGCCTAATCAGTTTGACGGGAGAGATGCTGATTTTTCTGGAACCCCCGGGGCCGATAAAGATGGGCGGTATATCCCATGGTATCGCACCGGACAGAGTCTGTCATATGCTACAGGGTTGAATGGGGATTGGTATCAGAAGCCTCTTCATTCCGGTAAAGATTTTCTTGTAGACCCTACAGAATATGATTTTGGGGGATCAAAAGTTACGCTCGTATCAGCATGTGTTCCTATCAAAAATAACGGTGTTGTTATTGGTGTGGCCGGTGTCGATATAGACGTAGCGCAGATGGCGAAGCTGACAGAGTCCGTTGCTCCATTCGGAACGGGGTACGGGTTTTTGATAAGCCAATCCGGAAAAGTTGTATCGCATCCTGACTCAAATTATATAGGAAAAAGTGTCCGTAAAATTGTGCCTTCTCAAATGGCGCAACAAATTTTATCTTCTTTGAAGACTGGCAAAGTTGCTATTAATTATTTGAAGAAAGACGGGGAAGAATACGAGCTGATATTTTCGCCCTTTTCGATTAGCGGGACTGGCGAGAGATGGTGTCTCGGCGTTGCTCTTCCCATGAGCAAAGTGCTTGCGGCTTCTAATGAAGTTGTCTGGCTGTCCGTATTTATGAGTATTGGTTCTATCCTCATTTTAATTTTCATTATTTATATTCTTGCCAGATCTATCGTAGCTCCCATACGCGAAGGAGTTTCTTTTTCACAGCAGATAGCTTCAGGAAATCTGAGCGCTTCAATTGATATTGAGCAAAAAGATGAGATAGGTCAGCTTGCTGCCGATCTGACAGGGATGGGGCATAAGCTGCGGTCAGTAGTCCGTAACGTTCGTGAATCTGTTGATTTGGTTGCTTCCGGCAGTAGCGAATTATCTGCCACTGCTGAAAATCTTTCGCAGAGTGCAACTGAGCAGGCAGCTAATGTCGAAGAAGTTTCAGCAAATATGGTTCAAATGGTGACGAATATTACTCAGAGCACCGAGAATGCTCTTGAGACTGAGAAAATAGCCCGTCGTTCGGCAGAGGATGCTGAAGAAGGCGGAAGGGCTGTGACTCAGACTGTTGAGGCTATGCGCCAGATTGCAGATAAAATATCAATTGTTGAAGATATTGCCCGCCAGACAAATTTACTGGCTTTGAATGCGGCTATTGAGGCGGCTCGTGCCGGTGAACATGGCAAAGGGTTTGCCGTTGTCGCAGCAGAGGTCCGTAAGCTGGCCGAACGTAGTGGACAGGCAGCTGCCGAAATCAATGCTCTATCTGCCTCAAGTGTTGCTGTTGCTGAGTCTGCCGGAAATATGCTTAGTAAAATGGTTCCTGATATTCAGCGGACAGCAGAACTTGTTCAAGAAATTGCTGCTGCATCAAGAGAGCAGGACTCGGGTGCTGAGCAGGTTAATCGTGCGATAAATCAGCTTGATCAAGTAATACAGCAGATAGCTTCAGCGGCGGAAGAAATGTCCGCCACATCTGAAGAATTAGCGGGGCAGTCTTCTCATTTGCATCAGACTATGTCCTTTTTCAAGATCGATGATACAAATGCATTTGCTGCAACAAGCGTTAAAAATATGCGTGCAATAAGCGATAATGAATTCGATAAGTTCTAGTCAGTTTTTGAGTAAATAAAAGATGAACGCCGGGCAGGATATGGATTCTGTCCGGCGTTATTTTTTTATTTATGGTTGAAAAGAATTATACTTTTTTGTATGGCAACACTAGATTGCTTTTATTAATAGACAGTACAGGAGAAACTCTATGGGTCAGTATGGTGATGTTTTTATCGATCAACTGCTTGAATCTCTTTTCCCGGCAAGCCTTTCTAATGATTTTTTTGAGGCTCTGTTCGGAGATGCGGAAGAAGGCAGTTATGATATTGAGCTTGGATATGTTGGAGATTCAAGCGATATTTTGAATTTTGAGTTGCGTTTAAAAGAGCGTCCCGGATGTTGTCTTGCTTGTAATTTGACTTATGGGTTGCCACAGGTTTTTTCGCGTCACCCCATTATTAATATTCAAGGGCTGGCTGAAAAAATTGGCGAAGCAGTGGGTAAAAGCGAAAACGTAAGTTGGAAACTCGGTTCCACGCAAGAGAAGAATAAGCAGTTGCACGTTATCCCGTTGATAGTTTCCCTTTCATAATCAATTGTTGAAAAATAGACTTTTCGGGTTGGAAGACCTTTGGCGGGAGCCAAGGTCTTAAGGCTTTGATTTGTTTACCTCTCTCTTACGATCTCTTTAGCCGCTCTTTGTGATTCTCTGCTGCTGCGGATTAAATTTGCAACCATATATTTAAGTCTTCTTACAGGAACAACAGCTGTCGCCGGGCAACGCAAGCACACCGGATCTGTGATTTCTCCGGTTATCAGTTGTTTTCGCAAGTCGGAGTATTCAGCATTATGCATTACTTCACTTATAGAATCGTCAGGCCCGATTTTGCCCATTGATTTACCGCGTATACAACAAGAGTATAAATCTCCGTCGGGCATTATGTAAGCAGAGTTCCACGGGTACAGACACTCTCTTGTTTCTCCCGGTCCGGGGATTGCCGCTTTCTGCTCATAAAATCTTCCAATGCCCTGAATATTTTGCATCGGTGATCCGAGTTCAACAGGTTTTACTGCTATATCAATGTTGACATCGAATTCCGCTTTGGCTTGTTCAATGGCTATCTTGTTTTCAACCATCTGGTCCCAATTTGCTTTGAGACTAAGTGAAATGTTGTTTTCTTCTGCAATTTTGCGAGCGGCGTTGACCTGTTCTACAGCTTTAAGGAAATGGTTGTCTTTCAATGCAAAAATACTGTTTACAGGCAAATTATGTTCATCGAAATAGCCTAAATCGTTGAGCTGTATTTCCGTTACATGATTAGAAGCGGCCATACATACCAGGTCGACTAATTGCGGAACAATCTCATCAACAAGGGTGCAGCACCATTGAATTCTGGGTTGTTTCCGGCCGTCTTTAATAGCTGCTGCATGAATTTTATGGATATTTAAAAACATGGTTTTGAGGTTGGCAGGGGGGCGAATTTCTTTAAGTGTTTTTTCGTCAGCAGTATCAATACTCAATTGAATATGATCGAATCTGCTTAAAATGCGGTGCTCTTCATTCGTTAAATTCATATTAAAATTTGAACAGATATGTAATTTAATTGCTTGATTCAGAAGTTCCTGTGCATATTTCGTCCACCCTTTACGGTTCAGCATTTCACCGTAGAAACCAAGATTAGAGTGTTTAACCCCTGTGTTCTTAATATAATCAACGATTTGACGAACCATTAATTCGTCCATTTCCTTAGTACCTTTAGAGGTGAGCTGAAAACAAACCGTATCAAGAACTGGAGCCGGGTATTTTAAGTCATGGTCAGTAAGAATTTCAGAAAAACAATGACTTTTTTCAATCTCGGGATATGTAAGAATAGAATTGACGAACGCCTCCGCTTTCCGGCTGATCTCATTCCATTTTTCACTTATCGGATTACAGTGAAAATAAATTTTATGTGTTACATATTTCCGATGGAATTCATCCGTATAATCCTTCATCCATCCTAAAAGAGAACTCATCTCAACTTTTGCTTCAGTTTGAATAATTCTTGTTTCGCGTTCGCTTAAATCAAAGCCGATCATTTCATCTGAATCCTGCACAATATAAATGTCATCAAAATTTCCGCATATTTTTTGAACGCAATCATCATCAACAGTTCCATTAAATGAATGTAGTTCTTTAGGATAAACCATTATAGGGTGCAGGTGAAAATTGTGAGCCAATACCCCCTCGCCAGGAACTTCCCAGAAAAGTTGAGATGGCCATCCACTGAATTCTTCAGCATCAACAAAACAGCTTTTTGTATCAGGA
This sequence comes from Maridesulfovibrio ferrireducens, assembly GCF_016342405.1. Taxonomy (NCBI): domain Bacteria; kingdom Pseudomonadati; phylum Thermodesulfobacteriota; class Desulfovibrionia; order Desulfovibrionales; family Desulfovibrionaceae; genus Maridesulfovibrio; species Maridesulfovibrio ferrireducens. The sequence continues at coordinate 58,179 of NZ_JAEINN010000001.1, forward strand.
TGCCAACAATCAAGAGCCATTTCAACTAAGTTTCTTCCTTTGATAGGAACTTCTAGTTTGCCGTCTGAGAAAAACTTATTATTCATAGCAGGTAGAAATTCTTCTTTAATGACTCGTGTTGTCCCCACCATAATTGCTTTATATCCCTTTGCTGATTTCTGATAAATAACTCTAAATGTTGAGTCGGAAAAAATGTCATCGGGAGGCAAAAAAATTAAACGAGCTCCGGCTTGGTGAGCTTTGCGGACAGAGTGTTTATGGCAAAGAGTCATCATTTTGTATTTGTTTTTTTCGTCTGTGTAGCACTGGTCAATAAAATAAATGCGAACGTCTATGGTTTCTTTAAGATTAGTAAAGATTGGGGAAGATTTAATATATTCAGCATTTTCAGGAGTAGTGTAGATAATGTATAGCGACCGCGAATCTGTATTCAGGGCATCAAGATTCCCGGCACCGAGTTGAGTTGGCAATACGGAATTCATAAAACAGGAAGTAAATTCTTCACCCCATACAACTGTTATTGCATGGAAATAAATTTTATCAGGTTTATTCAGAGGTTCATCTGGATTGATTCTGAAATCTTCATAGGGGAATATATCAAAGTCTGAGGAATTGTATCCGTGTTGGAAGTATTGTTTGCGGATTGTTTCATTCTCAGGAGCTAACGAAAAAGCTTTGTATAACAGCTTTTTCGCTTTTTCATCCTGTTCAAGGCTGGCATAGGTTTCAGCCAGCTTAGTTGAAAAATTTAAATCAGGTTCAGTTAAAGCCGAATATTTTTCAAAAAAATAAATAGCAAGGGACGATTCGCGGCATTGCAGAGCTATATTGGTCAGAATTTTTAGAGCGCGGGTATTGTCAATGTCAGACTTAAGAACTCGTTTAGCTAATATTTCAGCAGCCAGAAATTTTTTATGAGTAAGAAGAAGAGTCGCTTTGTCCAGCATTTCTGCATTTATCATTTTTTCTCCGAATGAGAATAAAAACGTTAAATAGGTTTAAATATAAATGTGATCTGCAATAAAAAACTTATGAATTGGGTATGACAAATTCTATTTCAGGGTATTGTATACTTAAGCGAGCGGCAATTTTACCTGCAAACTTTGGCAAAAATCCCATTATGACTGCTGCGCCTGCGGGAACTTTTTCAGGGGAAATAATAGGAATTCCCATATGAAATTTTCCATGTTGAGTCGGGTTTTCATCGACAAAAAAAGCAACTTTTTCTTCAAGGGATGCGGCCAGCCATGTTCCTGCTACTGCTGTTCCGAATATGCCTATTATCTTTTCATTGGATTTTTGTTTTGAATCTTCGGCAAGTTTTTGTAGCCAGAGCAGACCGCTGTTCAGATCCACTTTATTTTTACCGGCATCAACTGATATTTCATTGTCCGTTCCTGTTTGAGCAACGAAACCGATCTCTTTTGCTATCCATTGATCAGTTACATGCTTTATTGAGAAGCCTGATTTTCGGGCTGCAACAGCGAGTGTTTCAGGTGTAAAGTGGGAACAATGATCACAAACCATCAAGTCAAAAGGGTTGTCATTAAAATATGAGGTTTGCACTATAAGGAGTCCGCCCGGAAGCAACAGCTGTTTTATTTTTTTTAAAATTTCAATTGGATTGATAAGATGTTCAATTACATAAGTCATCACAATTACATCGAATTGATTTGAAACGCTATCTAGGTCGCCCGAGTAATAGCCTTCTACGCCATCTACGGAAAGAATGTTTTCCTGCCTGCTGGACTGCTCATGTCCGTAAAGATTCCAATGCGGTTTCAGTTCATGAAATTGTTTTAACAAAGATCCGTTCCCACACCCTATATCGAGTAGTTTTCCAGATTGGTTCAAGGGGAACATTGAGAGAAATATTTCCAGTAGAACTCTGCTTCGGGGGGAGGGAGAACCAGTGTCGGAAAACAGGAGAGGTTCACTGCCCTCACTTAACGGGTACATTTCATATTTGGAATATATTTCATTTATGTCCGTCAGCCACTGCTCAGAAACATTTTTTTGAGGGTGCCCGCATGAATTGCACACCATAAATTGTCCGGCTCTCGGCCATGGTTTGCAATCGGAAGTTATTCCGTGAAAAGGAATAAGGTCTTCGAATATATGCAGTTCAGAGTTTCCGCATACTAAACAATGTCTCACAGTTTTGCCTCTGAGTTATTCGGTACTAATATTTGGGGGATCATTTCCGGCATTTTGGGGAATTTCCAGTTGATAATATTTTCTGTTTCTGTTGCATCCAAAGAAGAAAAAGGAGGGCAATACATGTTCTTATTGCTTTTACATGTGGTCTCTTTAACTAGTTTTTTATCAAAGCCATAGTGTTTGCAAAGTCTTTGCGCAAAATCGTAATAGCTGACTTCTTCAGATGATGAGCAGTGATAAATACCTGTTTTGTCTTCTTCCATAAGTCTGCATGTTGCAAAAGCCGCGTCTCCTATCAAAATAGGAGCAATTGATAAGTCGGTGAACGCTGTAATTTCTTCTTGTTTTTGAAAAGAGTTTAACCAGTTATAAAGAATTCCTGATTCTGTAGTGAGGATTTTTGTGTACCTTACAATCGAAGCTTTGCTACTATTTTCATTTAAGAATTCTTCAACTTCAGCTTTTTGTTGTCCATATTTAGTTTGTGGGGAAGGATGCGCAGTTGGCCCATAAAAAGGTTTTTCTCCGTTGAAAACAGCAGTACTTGACGGAAAAAGAATTCTTGTTCCTCTTTGCATCAGATCATTGGCTAGATTAATGGTGTTTGTGACGTTTACTGTATAAGCTTTTTGATCTTTTTCGCATGATTTAAAGCCGGAGACTGCCGCAGCAATAATGGCCCATTCTGTTTTCGGGAGAGTGGTTACATCCACTTTGCGGGACAGATCGAGATAAAGGCAGCTTGAATTTTTACGTGAAGTTTTGAAAACGGAGTGGCCCCGTTTTATTGATTCATTCGCTAGACTTTTCCCGAGTGTTCCATCTCCGATAACAAGAATTTTCATCAAAGCTCCGCTCGTTGATTATACAAAAGCCAGATGATCTGGAGCGGCTTCCAGATATTCATGAATCAGCATGTTTTTGCTGTTTGCAACACAATGATGGTTGCAGTCCCGACTGGGGTCTATGCTGAAAAATTTTTCTCGATCATTAAACCAAAACTCTTTAAAGCGTTGATCCTTAATCGATCCAAGAACTCCGCTATCTAAATTATATGCTTTGTCGTGGCAGGAGTATATTCTTTGGTCGGCGGCAATTATTGGTTGCATTTGCTGATAAGGACACCAATTGTATTCTTTATTAAAAAAGACTTCTGACCGATGGTACGAGTCGAAAACTTCAAAATCGGCATCTGAAAGATCTGCAACCACCCGTTGAGTCTGCTCTTTAATTTTATTAAAAAGAGGATCATGGTAATCATTATTTTCTTTGCCGGAATTGCTTACGATGCAAGGCGAAAACTTTAAACTGTCGACGCCTAGATCTTTCAATCTCTGTCCCATTTCAAAAACATGATCAGCGTTGTCTTTGTTTATAATAAAATTGGCACCGAGAAAGCATTTACCTTTTAGCGATTTGAAATTTTCAATATTTTTTAAAACTTTATTGAATTCGTCCTCAGGTACACTTCTGTATTTTGCATAACTGGGACCATCCCAGCCGTCCATGGAAATTCGTATCCACGTTCCTTTATGTGCAAATATTTCGGCAGTTTCACCTGTCAGCAGACTACCATTGGTCAGAGCCGCAATACTAACGTTTCCGTCTGCAAGAGCCTGCGCTGTTTCGGCAAGATGAGGGTAGCAGAAAGGCTCTCCGCCACCGCTGAATGTTACAGCTTTAACACCCATTTCAATGATGTCCTCTACGATCTCAGCCATTTTTTTCGCAGGTATTTTATCCTTGATAACCATATCTTTTCCAAGCTGCATGTCAGAAGCCCTATAGGCGCAGTAGGAACAGTTGTGATTACATATGTTGGTCGGTTTAATGCGTATGTGAATAGGAGCGGTTGATTGTTCAGCTTCGCGGGGGAGAGAATCCAGCTTGTCCTGATAGTGAAATATCTTGAGGTTCGTGTAGAGCTGCATGAAATATCCTTGTATAAAAATTATTCAAAATATATGAATTCGTAATCGCCTGTGTAATTAAATTCTTTAAAAAGCCATTCCCATTCCTGTTTGTTGAAAAAAGATTCACAGGTCAGAGCCCAGCATTGGAGATTGAATAGTTCCTGTTCATTTCTGTAACTTTCAACGCATACATACTTATTCTTTCCAACTCTCTCCATTTCTTTGAGTGCTTTTTTAAGATCAAAAATTTGAAGATTATGTAATGAATTTATTGAAATAACCAGATCAAAATTATTGTCTTTAAATGGATAGGCAGATTCAGCTCTATGAGTGAAAAGTCTGCTTCTGATTTCTTTTGGAGCTCCGCTCAATCCATGTTGTGAAATATCAAAACCGTGCACGTCCATGCCTAGCTTATGTAATTCATAGAGCAGGAAGGCTTTGCCGCATCCCACGTCTAAAATTTTCGCTCCTTTTTTGAGCGAATAGGTATCAATTAGTCCCTGAGCCATTGGAGTCCAGCGCCCCTCCATATAACTGTAACCGCCGTATCCGAAACGACGGCTGCCGTCCCAGTAGTCAATCTCATATTCTTTGGCTTTGAGCATGCAAGCGACTTTGTCGTCTATCATCCGCGGTAGATATTCACGGTGTGTGCCCGTGTGAATCGAAGTAATTAAATTTAGCAGCTTGCCCATGCGCATCCTATTTTTTATAACTAACAGGCCAAAACAATCACTGCATCGGCGGGAGAGATGCAAGGATGAGGCTGTCCCTGCCCGAACATGAATACATGCTTAAAATTAGCAGAAGCAGCTTTTTTCAGAACCTGTGCAAGTTCGTCGCCTCTTCCTCCAGCTATCACTATTCCACCGTCAACAACAATACGGGAACCGTCCTTAAAAAATGATTCCCACTCTGTCCTGCTTTTGTGTTCGCCAATGTCAAAGCAGACCACTCCGGCGAAAAGTTTGTCAGCGGAAAGCAGTCTCTCAGTATTTTTTTCAAAAAGAATGTTTTCGGCAGGCCATGCTGCACGTATTTTTTCGTATGAATCAATAATGGGAAGGGCCGCGATAACATCTTTAGTTTCGCAGGCAACAGTCCATGCTCCAAGTCCTTCAAGCGGATCGAAGACAAGTGTTTTACCCTTGTCGCCAATCATTTTCCCTGCAAATTTGAACCATGAAACATGCCACATGAGAGAATATGAATCCTCAGTAAAAGCTTTGGAAAGTTTCGGACCGAGGGGAGAGTGATCGTTCCCGAATTCCTCAATCATTTCTTTCCAGCTTTCTTCAGGATTGTTTGTTTTTTGATCAGTCATACTCATCCTTGCTCTATCTTGTTACAGCCCACAGCAAAAAGATAATGGGACATAGGGTAGTAACCGGTGTGGACAATTTCATCGTTCATTGAAAAAATGAGCACTGTTTTGAAATATTTTTCAACTGTTGACTTGAGCCGATTGGCATCAAACATATTCACGTGCCCTTTTTGACTTTCAGGGGATGCGTAAGGCGTGCTTGTTGCGTTGGGAGTGCCTATCACGCAAATACCGTCACTATGAATATTATCACTGATGGTTTTAAAGAATGCGTCTTCGTCTTTGCCGTGAAGAATGTGTTCTATTACATCCAGACTGACGACCGCATCAAAAAAGCTTTCCTGAAGGCCCAGAAAATTTGTGTTTTCAAAGCGTACACTCTCCGTTGAAAAGTTCTTTTCAGCGGCTTCAATTGCAGGCGTATCAAGATCCAATCCTAAATATTTTTTTGTCCCTTTATGAAGCATCGGTGCGCCGATTCCTTCACTGCAACCTAGTTCAAGAATGCTTTCGCAACTATCCGTCATTTGTGCGGCAAAGGCATAGCGAGCCAGTACAAAAGCCAGCCTTTTGGGATCTTTTTTCAGATTGTAGGCCATGTGCGGAGACAATCTGATCTGTTTGTCTGCCTGTTTGTTTTTGTTCTTCATTGTGGATTCTTTTTAGTTATGCTGATGTTATTTTCGGAGCAGTTTTTGCGCTTCGCATAAAATATTTTCCGCAGTGATTCCTACGTGAGCAAAATGTTCAAGCTGCGAACCATAATGAGCAGAAAAAGTGTCTGGCAACCCGATACGTTTAAACCGTAGAGGTTTATCAAGGCATGCTTCCGCAAGAATTTCAGCAACAGCACCCCCCAGTCCGCCGAGGATTGTATTTTCCTCCACACTTATGACACATGAAGTGTTGCGGGCTTTGGAAATAATCATTTCAGCATCAAGGGGTTTAACTGTGGGCGTGTGAAGAATTGAGGCCGCAATACCTTCTTTTGCTAACAGCTCACTCGCCTTTTGCATCACTCCAAGCGTAACTCCGCAACCGACAAGCAATACATCTTTACCTTCCCCATAGCTGTAGGCTTTACCTATTTCAAAAGATTTTTCTTTAGTCACTATGGGGTCATACCCTTTGCCGAGCCTGATAAAAATGGGGCCCTGATGGCTCAGAGTATGAGGCATGATTCTTACCATTTCCTCAGCGTCAGCCGGAGACAGGATCGTCAGATTGGGTATGACTCTTAAAATGGACAGATCTTCGGTGGCCCAGTGAGTTGGACCTAGCGGGGCGTAAACCAGCCCGCCGCCGTTACCGATAAATCTTACGTTTAAGTTGTGCAGACAGGCATCAAGAACAATCTGTTCATAGCAGCGACGAGTCAGAAAGCTCTGGATTGTATTGATGTAAACAATCTTGCCTTCGTGAGCCATGCCGCTTGCCATGCCGACAGCGTGTCCTTCGGCTATGCCTTCCATAAAAAAGCGATCCGGCATTTCTTTTTGAAAATGACACAGGGTTCCCGCCCCGAGATCAGAGCCGATAAATACAACCCGGCTATCTTTTTTTGCAAGTTCGTAGACCTGCTCCAGACAAGCTTTACGCATCATAATCCTCGATACATTTAATCATCTGCTCATGTTCTTCCGCAGACATTTTTGTTTTATGATGCCATGCAGGGTTTCCTTCAGCAAACGGAATTCCTTTACCCTTCACAGTGTGGCAAATTATGGCTGACGGCTTGTCCTGTTGAAATGGAAGATCTGCAAATGCTTGCTCAAGTTCTTTCACGTTGTGCCCGTCCACTTCTTTTACCGCAAAGCCGAAACTTTTCCATTTGTCCGCAAAAGGTTCCAATCCCGAAATTTGTTCAGTGCATCCATATGATTGCAGTTTGTTGTAATCAATAATGGCGGTCAGAGAGCTGAGCTTTTGTTTTCCTGCGCTCATTGCTGCTTCCCATACAGAACCTTCACCGCATTCGCCGTCACCGAGAACCGTGAAAACTCTGCTGCTTGATCCATTTATTTTTAGCGCAGAAGCTATTCCCACGGCAAATGATAGACCATGCCCAAGACTTCCGGTAGCAAACTCAACTCCGGGGATTTTAGCTGTGGGATGTCCGCCCAGTAATCCGTCAAAGCGGCAGAAGCTGAACAATTCTTCCTCGGTAATGAATCCTTTTTCTTCCAGCATTACATATAGGGCAAGACAGCCGTGTCCTTTGCTGAGGATAAAGCGATCCCTGTCGTTTTGTTCAGGGGAGGCAGAGTTATATTTGAGTACGGAGTCGTAGAGAACCCGTACTATCTCAACTAAAGAAAGAGACGGGCCGATATGACCTCGCCCTGCATTATGCAAAACATCTACAATTTTTTTTCTGAGCAACTTTGATCTGTGATCCAAAGTCGACCTCCTGTATTATTAAAAATAAAATGTAATAATGGGTTAATAAGTCTCAAAAAGAGTATTAAGTATCTTTTTATCTTTAGCTAAAAAAAGTTTTGCTTTCTCAAGTTGAGCTTTTCTCAAATTTTGGACATTGTCCGGTGTTCCAGATGCGAAAGCTCGTCTTTTCAAGTTCTTATTAGAAAATTCGTTCAGCAGAATCAAACACCACTTTAAACGGAAAAGAGGTAAAAGTGATTTAAATCTAATTTCAAAGTTTTTGTCGTTCCTAAAAATTTCATTCATACCATAATAAAATATTTTTATATCTGTTTTCGTTAAGTTCATAGCAGGGTGAAGTAGGAAATCAGAAGCTGTTTTCACAGGATCATCCCATCCGAAATATTCAAAATCTACAAAATATAAGTTGTTATGACTGGTGCGTAACGCATTGTGAAATCCTAAGTCGGATGGACTTAATGTCCGTAATTTATCGGGCAGAGGGGAGTTCCAAGTTTCAATTCCGAGCTGGTTTTTTGCAAAAGTTGTGCTTTTTTCGAGTTCTTCTGAAAAATCTTTTTCCAAAAAAAGGCGCATTTCACGAAAAAGTTCATCCTCTTCGGGGATTGCCGTAAGAATATTAAACCGTTTGTTGATATTCTCCACAACTTCCGCTGGAGAAAAACATGCTTCCGCCGCAGAAGATATGTTGAGCGCCTTCCCGGTTGTGGAACTGGTTTTTAATTCCTTAAGAAATGTCAAAACCTCATGAATATCATTATTTTTGATTTTATCAACAGGAGTCCCGTTTATAAACGAATAGATGGCGGCCTGTTTAGAAGAATCAATGGCAACCGGAACTGGAATATTTTTAATCCGGTTTTGTGTCATAAAAGATATCGCAGCCCACTCCTGATCAAGTCTGCTAAGCCCGTCAGCTGTAAGCTGGGTATAGAATTTGACGGCGTAAGTTTCTCCTGACTCACAAAGGATTTTATATACTTTGCTGTTCCGTCCGGCATAGATTCTTTTTGCCGAAAGGACCTTTTTTTCTAAAGAATTATGGACAAGCTGTTCAATTTCAGATTGTCCCATTGTCTGTCCTTTTTACAATAAAATTACTGATTTCTTCGAATGTTGAAAAAACAGAACAGCCGGGTAGTTTGTGCCCGTCTTTTTCAGGAGAAAAAAGAATCTTATGAACATTATCAGGGAAAAGCGGTTCAGTGAAAACTTCTTCAAGATCGTCAATAAAGTAATGGTGACCAAGTTCTGCTATTTTTCTTACTTTCTCTTCTCTTGTAGAAAGAAAAAACATGTCATTTACTGACATTGAAAGAGTATCATTTGAGAAAAAGTTTGCTTCCGTTAAAAAATTCAAAGCACACTTTCGCAGGTCAATTTTCAGTTGTCCGTAGTTGGGGTAACGGGTTTTGTGGCTGACAATCTGAAAGGAGTGTCCGGCTTGTTTTAAGGTGAGAAGGCAGTCCCATACTCCAGACATCAGCTCAGCCTTATCAATCTCAGTTCCATATATTGCTACTTGAAGCTTCTGCCACTCTTCATCACCATGCAGCCGCCTGACTTCATCGCGTATGGAACGCTTGAGCATCGGTACGTTTTTTTGAATAAGTCCCCGCTCAAGTGCAATTTTATGCAGAGACTTATCATAGCGTATGATGGTGTTATCCAGATCAAATCCGATTAGCACAATAGGCCGCCTAAATGAAGTTTACATGAGGTCCGGGGTGACATAATTCCCACAGATATATGTTCATTTTGTCCATGCGGCAGTTTACTCTGCATTTTTGCGGATCAAGGTTGTCATTACACCAGCTGAGTGACTGAGCACGCTTATCGCCGTCCCATATTTCTTTGAAATTCTGTTCCCGGAGATTGCCGTATAAAAATTTATTATCACCTATGAAAATTCCACATCCCCAGATATTTAAATCAACATCCATGTATGACCAGAAAGGGAGAGCAAGGCAGCGCTCATATCCTTTGTCCTGCTCTTGCAGTCTGTCCATGGTTTTTTCGCGATATATCACTTTGAATGAGTCTGTTTCCAGTGCCCTGAGTTCTTTTCCAAGATCTACAAATTCTTCGTAAGTAAGACCCTCAAATTCTTTTGTAATTCCTTGAGGGTGTTGAGAATAGGGTTTTATTACAATGTAATCTAAACCTATGTCCCGGCACATTTCGGCCAAATTTATCATCTCGGATGCGTTTTCAGGTAGCAGTAGACTTTGCAGCCCTAAAACACAGTCGGAACCGGTTCTTTTGCGGATGGCGACGGCTTCTTTAAGGTTGTTCATAACCTTTTGAAAGTCTCCATCAGGTGACCTGTGTACTTCTTGATAGCTTCCGGGAGTTATTCCATTGCAACTGACTTTTACCCATGACAAGCCGTGAATTATCTTTTCCAGCTTATCAGGAGTCATGAGCACTCCGTTGGTGGCTATTCCTATATCTATTCCGGCTTCGGTTGTAGCAATACATATATCGGTGAATTTCGTGTTCATGAACGGTTCACCTTCACCCGAGAACACGATGCTTTTTAACCCTGTGTCAGCAATAGTGTTTATGCGCTTTTTGTAGATTTCATAATCAAGAAATTTTGGTACATATTCCATGAAATCATAGCCGCAGAATCGGCAACGATGGTTGCAGCATCCGCTTGGACTGACTTCCATAAAAATGGGACCGATATTTTCTCCGGCGAGCCATTTTGCAACTCTTGCGGGGTGGAGATGGAGTTTGTGTGAATCAATTTTATATTTATCGCTCATGAAATTTTCCTTTATCAGATATTATTAACAGAAACTGAATCCATCCAGTAGTGCAGGATGCAGGCGTGTCCTGTTTCTGCCATGCCATATGTTTCGGCAGGTAGCCAAAAGTTGAGATCGCCGATCTGTCTCATCTTGTTCGTCGGAGCCATGGCTGTGAGAGTTACAACCGAAGCTCCCTGTTCAGACGCAAAGCGGCAGGCATTAACAACATTCGGCGAGTTGCCGGAACTGCTGATAGCTACAAGCATGTCAGATGGAGTCAGCCGTCGTCTCAGAGGTTCGACAAAAACCTGATCAAAGGAAATGTCGTTGGCAAGGGCTGTAATAAGTGCCAAATCGGTAAAGACTTGCGTATGAACATGGGCATTTTTTGCAAGGTCGGCTGAAATGTGGCTTGCCATTGATGCGCTGGCGCCGTTGCCGACAAGATAGATAATATTTCCATTACTGCGAATTTCAACCGTCTTTTCTTTCCAAAACTCAAAGGCTTGATCACAAGTGGTATTAAACTCAGGTTTACATTCCACTTCAAGAGAGTTCAAGCAATTCTGTAATAAATCTGTATGTTTATTCCACAAAGTTTTGTCCTGCGGGTGATTTTTTTTTGATTGCTGTCCAGAGCTGCGGGATTGTATCGGCATGAAATCCTCGGACATAGTAGCTCCTTCCGCCATCTGCAACAGTTCGTATCAGCATAGTCTTCCATGGTCTGAAATAGTATTCGGCATTTGTTTTGGAGGCTTCAATATTTACCTTTTCAGGTAAATCATGCAAATCGCATACTAAGGTTGTAAAATGGCAAATGGCTTTTTCTTTGCCTGAAACTGTAGCTGCGTTGCGAACCATTGATAAGGCTTTGAGGTAAATTTCAGGAGCCATAACCGCGCTTCCGAAATTCATAACAACACCGCCCTCAAGGGATTCAAGAGCCTCTGCAAAAATTAGAAAATCAGTATAACTTGCCTGTCCGACTGCCGCACCATTACAATTCGGATGCTCATGGACGATGTCATAGCCTATGCCGACATGAACCGTTATGGGAATATTCAGCTCATAAGCTTTGGCAAAAAGGCTGATATCTGCATGGTCCAGTTTGTTCTTTACGATATACTCACCCACTGCCTCACCGAAACCCCGTCCGTCTTTAGCTGCTTCATTAATAATATCGTTCAGTATACCTGTTTCCTGCCATAATCCGAATTGTCCGTTTGATATGTAAGTTGCAACACTTTCAGTGGTTCTGCCGTGCAGCGCATATTCAAAATCATGAATTGCACACGCTCCGTTTACAGCAATACAGCTGATTAATCCTTTTTCCATTATATCGAACAGGTATTTTTGCATCCCCGAACGTAGAACATGAGCTCCGATCATGAGGATTCTGGAACTGCCGTTATCGCGTGCCGTGGCTAAGTTTTCAGCGATTATTTCCAGCGATGGATGGACTTTTTCACAAGGCGTTGGAATGGCTATTATTGAAGTGTCGAGGAGGCTTTTCCTTTCAGAAATGGGAAGAACCCTCAGTTTTGAGCGATCGAATAATTGATATTTGCTGGGCATAAAAACCTACTTTAGCGTGGCTGTAATATATTTACGCATATCCTGCTTACTTATTGATTTATCATTCCCCATAATCTGAACAGCCAGAGAACCTGCGATGTTTCCGAAAAATCCTACAAGCTCTTCATGAAGTCCCATACAACCCGCCATTGCGGATATGGAGAACAGCGCATCTCCTGCTCCGACTCTGTCTACTACATTAGAGTTGAAAGAGGGTATCCTGACAAATTCACTGACAGGATTCCATAGGGAACAGCCGCGTCCGCCTTGAGTCACCATCGCAAGCTTTGCGTTTAATTTTTCTCCGACTTCTATCAGTAGGGGCCTTAGTTCATTTACCTGATCACGGGATTCAAGCCTTAATTCATGCTCTGCCAGAGAGAAAAAGTCCAAGCTAGGGAATTTGCCGATAGTATTAAAACCTCTGTTCCCGGCGTTTGCCTGTGTGTTTACGGCAAGATACGGAGCTTTTTCAGAGAGCAGTTCGACCATTGCCGGAGTTATGAAACCATGTCCGAAATCCGCGACGATAACAATGTCATATCCGTCTAATAGTTGTTCAAGCTGGCTGCATATCTCTTGTTCAAGATCTTTGGCTAATGGATCATCATTCATTATGTAGATTTCCATGATCTTGCTCAGGGAATAAGCATCGATAAATCTTCTCTTTAGAGTCGTGGGAGCTTTGGAGCGGGTGAAAAAGTGCGGAACGACTTTGGGATTAAGTTTTTCTCTGATAAAATTTTCGTAACGGTCTGTATCCCCGAGCATGGACAGCAGGGTAACTTCTCCCGCGAAATTTGCCACATGATTTGCAACTGCCAGAGCGCCCCCTGCGTACATTTCATGGGATTGATACTTGAGAGCAAGAATAGGGTCTTTGGATGATTTACCCAGTGTTGAAGCAATCTGATATTCATCGAGAATAGTATCGCCGACGATCAGAACCTTTAAATTGTTCATATCATCAAGCATGGTCAGAAGATCCTTCAACTCGTAGCGATTCCGAAACATTTTTAGATATTCGTCAAGTTCTTCGCTGTTTTTAGTCAGGTAGCGGTTAATCAGATTTGATGAACTGAAAACAATATCCGAAGTAAATATAAGTTTTGCACCGATCTCTTTAACGACATCAGCCTCACCGCCGATTTTTCCGGCAGGATCACTATCAACATCTTTGAATTCATCACCTTTAGCATACACATCAGGACGGATGAGCCGCAAAAGTTCTTCGGCTGTGGGCCATTCATTGATAGTTACATAGTCAGTCTCACCCAGTGATGCCAGCGCTTCTGCACGTAATATTTCAGTAAAAGCAGGACGGTCCGGTCCTTTATCTACATAGTGATCAGGCGTTAGGCTTACGATGAGAATATCGCCATGCTCTTTAGCCTGACTTAGGTAACGGATATGTCCTATATGGAGAAGGTCGAAGACCCCGTGGCAAAGAACTATCTTTTTGCCCTGACTTTTAAGCTCTGCCGCAATTTCAGAAAGCTCAGAGATGCTTTTTATTTTATTATCAATACTTGTCATTTCTATATCCTTTTCCACGCTCAATTCAGAGCTCGCAATTTAAGTCTAAGCTTTCCAGTCTCTTCTGATCGATTTTATCGGCCGCAATCCGTCTTCGGGGTCCGCGCGCCATTTCCGGTCCGGCTGTTCCACAGGGGTAGGTGTTTTTATTCCATCACCGTCTGCGTTAAAGCCTGTAAGTACATTTTTAATAAGTCTCTCTGCATCATCCGGTAGCCAGCAGTGTCCGGAAGAATATTCAGCGCCTGACGTATCCAGGTCAAGGTGAAATTCAATCATTTCAGCATCATATTTATGTACAGCGCGTTGGATAACTCCTTCGCTTACTGTATGGTCAGACCAGCCTGTTTTGCAATGGAATTCATTTCTCAGCGTGTTTATTGCAGAAAGGTTTGCCTGTTCCGCAGGTGCCGGATAACCGGAAACGCAGTGCAGTAGTGTCAGATCTTTACAACCGGCTTTGCTAAGGGTGGAAACTGCTGTGGAGATTTCATTCATATCAGCCATTCCTGTTGAGATCACAACGGGTTTTTCTGTCCGCGCGCAAGCAATAAGCAGGTCACTCCAGAGCAGTTCGTATGAGGCAATTTTAAAGAAGTCTACATATGGAGTTAAAATTTCGACAGCACCCAGATAAAAGGGGGTGCATGAAAAGGCTATTCCTGTTTCGTTGCACCGTGTTGCGATTGCAGGGATAAAAGATTCAGGAAGCTCCCACGCAGATCTGTTTCTGTGCTGTTCGCTTTTTGCTAAAATTTCAGGGGCAAAAAGCTCGTCTATTTTGAAGAGTTGAAATTTTACAGCATCGCATCCTATGCGGGCCGAGGTTTCTATAAATTTGAAACAACGGTTTATGTCGCAGGCATGGTTGCTTGAGACTTCAGAGACGAAGAGGGGGGGATTTGAGAGGATGTTCTTCATTTTTGTTTTTATTGATTAATCTCAATCAACATCCGCTCAACTGTAGGAGCTTCATGTTTTCTTGATATATAATATACGGCAATAATTTGTCCTTTTGAATTCAGAGCAAGGTCCCCGTATCCTCCATGAAATCTGCCGCCTTTATACCATGCAAGGGTTTGCGGATGACTCCACGTTTCTCCCCCGTCTTTGGACAGAGAAAGGGCAACCCGGCATCTGCGGTTTTTACGGATCATTCCCCGATAAATCATCAGAACGTTTCCATTCGGTAGCAGCAGGAGCGCAGGGGCTTCTCCGTATAGACCTATAGAGACAGGAGTGCTCCATGTCAGACCTTCATCATCAGAGTGAGATTTGAATAATCCCTCATAACAGGGTTGCTGCCTGATCAGGGCAAGGATTCTGCCTGATTTTAGACGAGTGATGGATGTCTCATTCATTCTGAAGTTTTCGGTGTGTTTAAACATAAATGACTGATGAGATATTTCAAGCGTTTCAGGATTCAACTTGAATGTTCCGCATCCTGCACCGTTATAGAATGTTCCGATGAAAATTGCTTTGTCCTGCGACGGGATGAAGTGTCCGAAGGATGCCCATTCTCCTCCGGGAGGATCAAGGGGACGTCTTTGCGGGAAACTTTTCCCTCCGTCGGTGCTCAGTGAAAAATAGTTTCGGCGCAGTTCAGCGGTGTGGGTGCGGGTGATCATTACCACTCGCTCTGTATCAAGAGCTGTGACCAGAGCGTCATGCTCATTGGTTTTATCCGTGGCATGACTGATTACAAGGTTCGGTTTTTTAAAAGTCAGACCGTCATCGGTTGATCTGGTTGTATAAATATCTCCGGCCATGCCGTGGTCCATGACCCCCCGTAAATCAGGGTGGATATTAACAGCTCTGCGGAACCCCACCAGAAAGTCTTCGTTAACTTTTGTGATAGTTGGAAAGGATTGATAGCCGTCCCATTCCGCCGGAGTGATGCGTTTTGTGTCGAGTATGGAAACAGAAAGTTTGGGTCGTGATGAGTTCATATTTTTTACGCCGTGCTTTTTTATACTGAAACCATTTTAAGAAGGTCGCTTTTACTCAGCCACTGGGTATTGGTGTCGGAGCTGTATTCGAATTTTTGGGGAACTTTAACACCGTTGCAGGTTATTTTATCCCTTTCAAAGTAGCGGTAGGCCGGCTGGATCACATAGTAATTTTCAAACTCGTAAGTGTTTATGGCTTCATTTGCGGGGATGATAAGTTCGTGCATTTTTTCGCCGGGGCGTATTCCGATTATTTCCATTTCACAGTCGGGGCAGAGGGCTTCCGCCATGTCGCCTATGCGCATGCTGGGGCTTTTAGGTATAAATATTTCACCACCCTGCATTACTTCCAGACTGTTGATAACAAAATCTATCGATTGTTCCATAGTAATCCAGAATCGTGTCATATCCGGATCAGTTATGGTAATCCGTCCTGTTTTTTTTAATTTTAAAAATCTGGGAACAATGCTTCCTCTGCTTCCGAGAACATTTCCATATCTGGCGACTGAAAACCTTGTCCCTTTGACTCCTGCATAGCTGTTGCCGTTGATAAATAATTTGTCAGAGCATAATTTTGTTGCTCCGTATAAATTCATCGGATTTGAAGCCTTATCGGTGCTGAGGGCTATTACCCGTGAGACTTTTTCGTTTATCGCTGCTTCTATTATGTTTTGAGTCCCTAGAATATTAGTTTTCACAGCCTCATAGGGGTTGTATTCGCAGGAAGGAACAGCCTTCATCGCTGCCGCATGGATGACAAGGTCAATCCCGCAAAAGGCTCTGAGAAGCCGGTCTTTGTCGCGGATATCTCCGATAAAATAGCGAAGGCATGGGTAATCTTCGGGAGAAAACTTTTCCTGCATTTCCTGTTGTTTATGTTCGTCTCGGCTTAAGATGATAAGTCTTTGCGGTCTATATTGGGTGAGAGCTATTTCTACAAATTTTTGCCCGAAGGAACCTGTTCCACCGGTTATTAATACAGACTTGTTGTTAATCATTAGAACTTATCCTCCATGTATGGCTTGATAGAAAAGCCGGTGGAAAAAATATAATTTGAACCTTCGCAGGAAGTTTGCAGGCTGGTTTCATCCATTTCCTGCATAGAGAAAAAAACTCTGACAAAAGGAGAAGGGGTTGCCTGCTGGCATTTAATCATACCGATAAATGCATGCTCTTTAACCATAGGGGAAATTTCAAGAGCTCTTTCCTCTCCTCCCAAAATCACGGTTGAGTCGGTCATTCCTAGAGCTTGAGATGACGATACGAGAAAAGAAACATGGTCGCTATGATCGAAAGTACAATCTTTCAGGAAATGTGTTTCCCGTTTTCCGCCGTTTGAAGTTGCGTAAAAAAGCTTATCCGGATTCATTGTTCCGGTGAGAAGAGTCACATGCCCCAGACGCATAAAGCCTCGTGGCGGTTCGTTTAAAGAAAATTTGTACAGAACATCGATCTGCTGTTTGTCTCTGTAAATTCTGACAGCCTTATCAAGGGACCCTTGATATAGATTCATGGTGCAGGATATTGTTGTGAATTCAGAAGTCTTTTTTATTCTGGGGGTAATTTTAGCAAGATCTGTATCTTTTGGTATTCCGGGGCCTTCCATGATGATGTGACCTGAGAAAAAATCAGCTCCGAGATCTATATCTTTAAAGTAGCCGTGCCCGAGGGTTCCGAAAGAAGGATACCGGTTGTGTGAGGCAAAGGATGCTTTATGTATTGCCAGCCCTTTGGCAGTATTCAACGTTATTGAAACAGAGGGGGTTTCCACATTAAGCTTTCTTCCTCGCATGGCAACTGTGTCGCCCTCAACTTTGAAAAGTGGTTCTTCTACAATCGCACTTGATTCTTCTGCTATATTCGTAAGCTTTTGGATGGCTTCGGCATATCTTTCTTTTGTTATGTGGGTGCGAAAATCGCTGGACCAGCAGAAACACAATTCCCGCCATTTTTGTTCTGTCTCCGGGCAAGAGTCTATGATCTGGTCAAGTTTGGCGGCAACAGCGCGGCATAATGAATTTATGTAGAAATCGTTTCGTCCGCTAACGGCCCAGCGGGTGATATTGTATTTACTCTGTTTTTTTACAGGGACGGGTTGTTGCGCCGAGCATAATGAAAGTTTGTTGCCCCCCAGCGGATGGTCGAGGTCGTTCAGAACTTTTGAGGGGAGGTGGAATGTATGCTTTCTGTTTTGAAGAGCCTTGAAGGCTAACAGAAGAAGGGACCATTCACTGTCTGCTTCCTGCACTGCTTCCGTTTTATATCTTTGCGGCCTGAAGTCGAATATTTCGGCATCGTTTCCATAAACAGGCAGCCAGCCGGATTCGGTTCCAAGGCTTTCAACGTATTCAATATATTCGGACAGTTCCAGTTCTTTGTGGGCAAATCGTTGCAGTTTCTGGAAGACCATGGAGCGACTCCAGAGTACAGGTATTGATTCATCGTCAATGCCTGAGACTCGTTGCGGGAAATGCTGAATATGGTCATCCCATCCGGAGAATCTGGCAGGGTTGTCATAGTCCATAAAGACCCCTTCATAGCCAGCATTAATATAATGTTCCACAAGTCCTGCGGACCATGCTTGCTCATTAACAAGAGCTATACGGGGTGTTGTTTCCAAAATTTCGTTGCATACGTTTTTACCGATGCGCAGGTTTGCTTTATTGACAGAGGCTGGAACCAGAGGCCCTATTATCTGGGCATATCCGCTGCCTATTAATTCGGCTTTATCGTTTTTGAGCAATTCTTTAAATTTTTCAATCCATTCCGGTGCAAGGTCTTTAATTATTTCAAGAGTTATGCCCGAAGCTTCGATACCGAGCGGAAAATCGTGTTTTTCAATAAGATTAAGCAGCGGCCAATAGCAGCGTTCAATGACCTCCATGCGGCTTTCTTCCGGTATGGAAGAGAACATGAGGTTGAGATGAAATATTGCAAACAGTTTCATATCAACTTTTTTCGGTGATTATTTTTATGCAGTTAACAGCTTTATTCACGTTTTCGACAGCTTTTTCTCTCGTTTCAGCAACCCCCATCACAACTCCGGCTCGGGCAGGATGGTTTGTCGTCGGAGGAATAATAGAACCAGCCTGTGTGCGGATTTCGACCATGCGGATTCCGTCAATAGCAAGAGCTTCTTCGATTCCTTCTATTCTGACAACTTTTCCTTGATCAGGGAAGAGGTAACGCTGTGCTACTCCTTCCTGAAATACAGGAATCATGTCCTTTGGTGCGGGAGTTTCTCCTATTGCAAGCCGGATGGCTGTTCCGATAAAGTCCACACCTGTATTCCACGGTATTTCATGTGTGCAGAAGTATCCTCCGGAAAGTCTCGCCGCTATTTCGATTACGTAAGGTTTGCCGTTATGAACAACCATGTCACCTTTGAATACCCCGTTATTGATACCCAGAGCAATTGCCGCCATTCCGGTAAGTTCTTTCACTTCCTGTTGGGTTTCGTCTGATAGAAATGAGGGCAGTTGTCCTCCATTTTCAATTATATGCGGAGAAAATCTGTCAATATATTCATAATTTCTGTCTGAAAATCCGGGAGTGTATGTTTTCCCGTTTACCACAAAACCTTCGGTGCTGATTTGTGGACCGTTCAGATAGCTTTCAATCATGACCCGCCCGGCAGGCGATTCATGTTGTGCATGTTCAAAAGCCCATTGCAAATCGGGGAGGGTGTCTGAACCGTATTCAAGGCGCAACACTCCGCGGGCACCCCGGCTATCCACCGGTTTGATGACGAGACTTTCTTTCCGTTTTGTAAAATTTTTTCTAAGTTCATCGGCATCAAAAAGTTCTTTATACCAAGGAATGGGTATGCCTGTTTCTTTGAAACGGTTTTTCATTGCCAACTTGTCGGTGGCGAGGGCTGCCGTTTCGTTGCTTACTGCTTGAATTCCAAAAAAATCAGCAACAGCAGCAACGGTATGCGGGGCATCAACAGCCGCACACATTATTCCATCAGGTTTTTTCCCTTTTGCCGCCCAAAGTTTGAGAGCTTCGACGCTTTTTTCAGGGGTGTAGACGCATCCGATCACAGTTTCATGGGCATATTTGAACCCCGGAGCTTCGGGATTGAGGTCGGTGGCGACCACATGGAGTCCCATCTCAACAGCTTTTTGAATCACAGGGATTGTTTCCAACCCCGCGCCAATTATGATCAGAGTCTTTTTCATAAGATTATTCCGGTTTTTTGCAGACCATAAAAGTGTTCTGTCCCTTGTGATCATTAGGGAATACGACTCTTCCCTGTTTTATGCCTATAATCTTTTCTATTTCAAAATGTTCCGAGCATAGATTTGTAATTTCTTCGAGTGAAAATTCTCTCAGGTGCTGGGAGTTCACGGGGATATGCCCCAGACTGTTTTGGGGGGTGCTCAAAATAAGCCGTCCGCCGGGTTTGAGAATCCTGAACATTTCCTTGAAGTAAGGAGCAGGATCAACATGTTCAACTGTTTCAAAACTGGTGATTGCATCAAATGTTTGGTCTGCACAATTAAAGGCGGTAGCATCACCAATTTTAAATGTCAGGTTTTTCTGTGTTGTTTCGGCGGCCGCATTGCTGACAGTTGTTTCATCAAGGTCGGCAGCAATAACATGCGTAGCTTTTTCAGCAAGCATTCTTGCCCCGTAACCGGGTCCGCAGGCACAGTCGAGAACGGTCATTCCCGGATTGATGAAGTCAAGAGCCAGTTCATAGTGGAATCTGAGCTGGTCACCGGTTTTTATGTTTTTGTTGCTGACCTGCATTCGGCCTTCGACATAAACTCCATGCGCAATTTCTCGGCATTTTTTAAGCCATTCATCGCTGACAGGGGAATATGTTTTGAATCGTTCGCATTTGAAATCAGCGCTGTTGCTGAACATGAAAAATTTTGGATGAACTTTGAAGACTCCTGCCTCCGGTAAATATTTGAGCATGGATATAACTTTTTTTAACCCGCTCAGCCTGTATATGTCCGCGGTAAGCTGAATGGGGAAGTCATCCTCCATTTTTATACAGTCCAGATGATTCTGTTCCGCAATTTTCAACATTTCTGCTGCATGCTCAGGAAGCCAGCCGAAGTGAAGTCCGTCAACTCTCACGAATAGTGTTTCGTCCGGAACATGTTGAAGAGCATTGATCATGCGTTCCAGCGGGCTGTCATCAAATCCGTAAAAGACTTCAATTTTGTGTGCAGGAAACATCGAAGGCAGGTCGTCGAGCCGTCCTCCTTTGTCAAAGGCCGGTGCAACTATATAAATTTTAGCGTCGGGAAACTGATTGAGTGCGTTTTCAACTGTCAGGGCAACAACAGGGCGGCCGTCTATTTCATTCATGCACCAGTCCGGCGCGCCGCTCCATGCTCGGGATGCGGCCTGTATCAGAATGATCGGTTTATCCATTTAATTCCTCTTGTGCCTGTTAAAAAAGTTTTGCGGCATGTTTGCGCAAAAAGTATGAGCTGACAGGAGTGTCAAAGCGGCTGTTCAATTCAGAAACTTTGAAAAACGATCTATATTTGTTCTGTAGTTCAATATCTTCGGGAGAGGTTTTCCACGTACCGTTAATTCTCCGGTGCATTTCAAGTATTGCTTCGCGAAGTTCATCCCCTGTGTTGTCTATAACCTCAATGTCGGAATTTATGAACTTTTCAATCGGCCAGCGGCTGATTCCTGATTCCAATTGTTCCGAAACTTTGAGAATTCTTTTTTCGCGTTTGGACCAGAGCAGTTTAAAAAGAATTAAATCTTCAGGATAGCAATATTCAATCATTTCTAGACGGGCAACGTTAACTCTCAGGCAGGGAATCCTGAAAGCACTGGCGACATGTTGCAAGCCGCTTTGAATCCCCACAAAGAATGAACATTTAGAAGTGAGATAAATGTCCATGAAATCAGAACGAATTCCGCTTGTGGCGTAGTCGATGAAGCTCGGGTGATCGATTTGGAGCGGAGCTTTGACAACACTTCCCATCCTTAAAACATTGTAACCACGTTTGAGGAGTTCTTCCGTTCCTGACTTAAAAGTGTCTATGTCCATATTTCTAGGTCGCTGCATATCGCCATCATTAAAGACAGGAATAGCCCCTTGAAGGAATACGGAATCGCGACCCAGCAAACACACATGCGGGAGGTTCGGATCAACACCCATTGCCTTCAGAGTGCTAGTCCCTTTGATTTCCTGAGCTTCGGTAAAAGCTATATGGCGGTCAGCTTGCTGTAGCATGCACTCGAAATCGCGGGAAAATGCAATAATACGGGTATTAAGAAGAAGTTCATGTTGCTCGGCCATATTGAAACGGCGGATTGCATCGAGCAGGTGCTTATTGAATCTGTGAATTTTCATTTTCCGGGCATAAAGTGAGGCAATCGTATTGTTGGCGACTTTGTCATCTTTAAAATAAAAGAGGTCTAAGTAACCATTATGCCTACCCAGATCTATCTCAGATAGATAAATTTCACATTCCAGAGTCAAGTGCCCAAGGCGGGTTGAATATATTTCACCGACTCTGATTTTTTTAAAAAGGGCTACAGCTTTTATCAACAGGGCGATTGTTCCTAACCCCGCCCACTTAGTTATTTCTTTTGCAGGTGACGGACGCAGGTTTATATCGGCTGGTACATCAATGTTCCTGACTGAAATTTTGACTTTGAGATTTTTAAAGCATGAATAGAAACTGACCGCTTTGACCACATTGTCATGGTCATAAGTCATGCCGCAGACAATGACGGCTTCATCCGGTCTGAAAGAAAGCATCCTTTTTAAGAGTGGCAGAAAAAGAGGGTGAAAATTACCTTTGAAATAACTGATATTGGGCAGGCTGTAAGTTTCCCTGTCACGTTCGGGGACAAGAAGGTGGACTTCCGTAGTGTTGTAGTCAATCTTTGCTAGATAGTCTTTGATATAGCTTTGTTTAGCTGTACCTATAATAAGCAAACGTTTTTTTTTCATTGAAATCCGATTAATCCTGTTTTTGCTTATTTCTTGCGGGTCAAAGTCCTGTGAACAGCTTTAATAATATCTTCAGGCAGAAGGCCATATTCTTTAGCCAGATCTTCCGGCTCGCCAGATGCTCCGAAAATGTCATTCACAGCCACTCGTTCAACAGGAACCGGAACGTTTTCGCAAACTATTTCCATCACAGCTCCGCCGAGTCCGCCGTATTTGTTGTGATCTTCGCAGGTTATTATTGCGCCTGTTTCTTTTGCGGCTTTGATTACAGCCGATTCGTCCATAGGTTTAAGCCACGACATGTTCAATACACGGCAGGAGATACCTTCTTTCGCGAGATGGTCAGCGGCTTTCAGTGCGCGGTGAACCATGACTCCTACAGCCATTATTGTGGCATCGTTTCCTTCGCGGAGAACGTGGGCTTTGCCGTGTTCAAAAAATGTGTTTTCGTCAAAAACATTAGGCAGCGGACTGCGCCCTGTTCGCAGGTATAACGGGCCTGTATTGTCGAGCAGATATGGCATTATCGCTTTAAGTTCTATAGGATCAGCAGGTGAGACAACGCTCATTCTGGGGATGCTGCGATATATGGCTATATCTTCAAGAGCCTGATGGGTCGCCCCGTCCGGGCCTACGTCCAATCCTAGATGGCTGGCGGCAATTTTTACATTGAATTCAGGGTAGGCGATTGAGTTCCTGGCTTGTTCCAGCGCCCGCATAGATGCAAAAACAGCGTAACAGGTAACAATGGGGATAATCCCTGATTCCGCGAGTCCTGCGGCCATTGAAAACATATTTTGCTCGGCAATTCCGCACTGAATAAATCTGTCAGGATATGCTTCGCGAAAATGATAAGTTCCCGTTCCGCCTGCAACGTCAGCATCCAGAACAACGAAGTCCTCACGTTGTCCGGCAAGTTCTGTAAGTATTTTGCCGAATGCGTCTCTCATATTTTCCATTATATCAGGTCCTCGCAGCCACATTCTCTCATGGCACATTCTCTTTCTTTTCCGGTGGGGCAGAGACTGCCGTGCCATTTCGGCACATTTTCCATGTACGAAATTCCTTTTCCCTTAACTGTGTGGGCTATAATCATGGTCGGTTTTCCGGCCAAGGCTCTTGCCCGTCCGAATGCGTTCTCAATTTCGCGGAAATCGTGACCGTCAATTTCAATTACATGCCATCCGAACGCCTTGAATTTATCGTTCAAAGGTTCGAGGGCGGTAATGTTGGTGTTCAGGTCATCACTTTGAAATTTGTTGTAATCAACGATGGCAACCATGTTGTCCAGATTATGATGAGCAGCGAACATACAGCCTTCCCAGATCTGGCCTTCGTTTAATTCGCCGTCTCCGAGCAAAGTGTAAGTGCGGTTTTTTCTGCCTGCTCTTTTGGCTCCGAGGGCACATCCGATGGCAAAGGAAAATCCCTGACCAAGCGAGCCTGAGTTAAATTCTACTCCGGGAGTTTTGATCCGGTCGGGATGGCCTTGCAGCATTCCTCCGGCATGGCGCAGAGTTTTGAATTCTTCTTTGGAGAAGAACCCTTTTTCCGCAAGAGCCGCATAAAGAGAAAGGCAGGAGTGTCCTTTGGATAGTATGAACCGGTCACGGGCAGGATCATTCATGTTTTCCGTGCAGTAGTTCATCTCGTTGCAATAAAGCCAACTAATGATTTCAACACATGAAAGTGAACCGCCGGGATGGCCCGATCCTGCATGGCAATTCATTATGATGATTGACTTTCTCAGCTCGGCAGCAAAGTTTTTAAGTTCGTCATATTTGGACACGTTTATGGTTTCTCCTGTCGATATATATACTGCACCTGTTAAAAATAAAGGCCGCCGTTGACGTTAATTGTCTGCGCTGTGATGTATGATGAATCATCGGAAGCCAGATATACTACGGTGTCGGCAACTTCAGAAGTTGCACCGAATCTTTTCATGAGCACATTTTCAGCCGCTTTTTGAACAGCCGGATCTTTAAGCCCTGCATCGGCCATTTCGGAAGCAATGAGACCCGCGGATATGGTGTTGCAGCGGATATTCCATTCTGCACCGAATCTGGCGGCAACTTGTCCAAGTGATATAAGTCCTGCTTTGCTTGCTGCATAGTGGGCCGTCCGTGGACCGCCGTATTGACCGCTGACCGATCCTATATTGATTATGCTTCCGGCCTTACTTTTTTTGAGAAGCTCAAGGCAGCGTTGAGTGCAAAGGAATGGGCCTTTGAGGTTTACCCCTAAAATTTTATCCCAGTCATCAGAAGTTATCTTGTCAAAGTCGGTTGGGTTATTTATTCCGGCATTATTGACCAGAATATCCAGTCGTCCTTCTTTTTCAGTGATATCAGCAACAACTGTGTCTATAGAACTTTCATCACTTACTTCAAGCTGGAGAGTGCGGGCTTTGCCGCCCTTTGTAATGATTGAATTGACGGTTTCATCTGCACTTTTGCGGTCTGACACCCATGTGAGAATTACTTCTGCTCCGTTTTCAGCCAGCTTAGAGCTGATGGCCTTACCTATTCCTCGTCCGCCGCCTGTGATCAAGGCTATTTTATTTTTCAATCTGTTCATTGGAAATTATTCCTGTTCGGTCTTTTTTTGTGCAATCACAAGTATGGTTCGGCCCATTTCAGCCTCGGCAAAGCAGCCGTATATTTTGTCCAGAAAATCTCTGTTTCCGCTTTTAGTCAGATTTCGCTCAAGCTGTTTGCGCATGGCGTGGCATTCGCGTCCGAGTTTGGGGTCATCGAGATAATTTTTACCCATGAGCAGAAAGAGTTCCATCGGAAATGAAACTTCTGAATGACAGGTAGTAAAACCGCAACGGGAGAGCAATCCTTCGAGTGATTTTTTATTAAAATAATTGATATGATGCGGAGGATTTATCCACCACGGACGTGTACTCATGTCTTCGCTTAAAATCTTTTGAACGGGAGTATAATCGTTTGGAACACCTATAGCGATAAGTCCGCCCGGACGCAGAACCTGATTGCAGAGGTCCAGTATTGCGCGTGGATATGGAACATGCTCCAGAACATCCCCTAAGTGAACCACATCGAATTGACTCAGACGGTCTGCACACTCCTGGTCAAAGACAGCGCATTCTACATCAAGTCCCTGCGAGCATGAGTACTGTGCGGCCTTATCGGAAGGCTCGATTCCTTTAACCGTCCAGCCCCGTTTTTTTGCCTGTCCGAGCAGGAATCCGTTGCCGGAACCTATGTCTAAAAAGCTGCCTGTTCCGTTTGAAATTTTTTCGAGAGTTGCAAGCCGTGCATCATTAATGCTGTCCAACCATTCTTTGTCTTCAAGCTGATGTTCAAGCATGAGAGGTTTCTCTTTTACATGGTAATCATGCTTGTAACTTTCACGAAGTTTATCCTCATCCGGGATAGGAATTATGTGGTTGAAACCGCAGAGTTCGCAGTCTATTACATCAAACCCGTCCACACTGTGCAGGACTGTTCCTTCGTGTTCTTTCCAGCTTTTTTTGTCACTCATTTTCATCTCCGAGGTGTCTGGCTTTTAGTCGCTTGATTATGGACTTTGCAATGTTTGACGGTCCGTTTTCTAGGTTTAATTTTTCGGCATTAGAAACCATTTCAGCCCGTAGTTTCGTATCGGAAATGATTTTTTGAAGGCTTTTTATCAGTTCTTGATCTGTCACAAGGTCATATCTGCCGAGGGATATAGCTGCTCCGGTTTCATGCAATGCTGATGCCGAGCGGGCGTGGTCATCAGTCAGGCACAATAACAGTTGCGGAGTGCGGCAGGCTGCCAGTTCATAAGCTGTTATACCGAACGAGGCCACGGCCGCATCACATTGGACCATAAGCCGGGAAATGTTTTGAACATTGTTAATAAGTTCAACCCTGTCGCCAAGCTCTACCGCTATCTTTTTGATTCTGTCCAGATTTTTGAACATGGGACCGAGGACAACTTTTGCATGCCATGGTTCTTTTACGGAGGATAAACCTTGTAATATTTTTGCGGTCAGTTCTGCCGGATCGCTTCCGCCTGCCGTTATGAGCAGTTCAGGTATGGAATATTTTTCCTTTTGTTGCTCTATCCCGCTAATAGCGCTAAATTCTTTGCGTAAAGGGATGTATTGCCAGCCACAAAAAAGTTCTCCCGAAAAGTTATTCCAGCTCAGTTCTTGAACTTGCGGGACAGGAGGATAAAAAACCAGTTCGCTTTTTAACCTATTCGGTGTGGGGTCATCGATAGTGCATATGAGTACGTTTTTAGCAGATGCGTTCGCGAAGAAAGCTTCATCTAAAGGAATGAGCAGGTCGAGAACAACGACAGCTTCGTCTGTAAACTTATACGAGTTGAAATTCGAGACTTCTATGACTTCAAATCCTGCATCACATATTTTGTTCCGGGCGGCTTCATTGCCTTTGAATACAAACACACACTTGCTTTCGTGTTCATCTCTAAGCTCCGTGGCAAGAGCCAGGCATCTCCCAACATGTCCGAATCCTCTTTCGATTGAACCTTCGCAGAATAAAAGTATTTTAAACGGGTTACGCATCGAGGACGAAAGCCTTGTAAAGCCGCTCTGCAATTTCCCAATCTTCTATTGTGTCAATGTCCACAGCCATGTGGCGGGGGAGGAAGTAGGGCAGATTCAGAGCTTCAGTTCTGTCGGAAGGAAGGTCTGTTAATTCCTGCCAGTAGAATTGCGCCGCATCATGAAAGAATGTCGGTAAATCCTGAGATCTGCTTGATGCATATTCGGGGAATGCGTATTGCACACCGCCTTGTTCGTTCAGCTTAAAAGCTCGAAGAATGGGGTATGCAAATTCTGTTACGCCCAGAACACAGTTCGCTTTTTTTTCGCGCATCAGTTTGTAACCTCCGCGCAGGGTTTCAGCAGTAATAAAGGGGTTTGCAAAAAATTGGCAGAATCTTTCGGGCTGGCCGAGGTTTTCTTTTACCCAGCCTAAAGCGTGTTCTATGACCGGAGCAGTTGCAACAAAATCTCCGGCAAGCTCTGCCGGGCGCATAAACGGAACTTCTGCGCCGTATTCTTTCACTACTTCGGCAAACTCTTCACTGTCGGTGCTCACTATGATGTGATCAAAAAAACCGCTCTCGCGGGCGGCTTCAATGGCATAGGCAATGAGAGGTTTTCCCAGAAACGGGCGGATCGATTTTTTAGGAATACGTTTGCTTCCGCCGCGAGCGGGAATGATTGCTACCTGCATATTTTACTTGTCCGATGCTTAAAATTATTTGTTATCGCGTGTTTGGAAAGATGCCTGCGCGGAAACCCAGTCTTCTTCGAAATCAACTTCAATACATTTGTAATCAGAGATGTCTACGGGTTTAATTTTAACACCGTCCTGAATGATCATTTCAATCCCTTTTTCAAAGTAGTCGTTGTCGTCACATTTGCGAAGTGCCTCGGCATAGGTCTCGAGATCTTTTTTGAGGATCATGTTTATACCGACCGCTTCGCCTTCCGCGTTTACGACTTCTTTAGAAATTTCATTGATGTAGCCTTGATCGTCGCGAGTATATTTGACTTCTTCTTCGCCGCAGGATTTGCAGTCAACACAGACAAAGCTGTCATCTTTAATACTTAAAACTTTGCGAATAATTGCTTTGTCAAAAACAACATCTCCGTTCATCCAAAGGATATCATCATCCAGATCTTCAATGGCACAAAGGAGGCTTTTGGAAGTGTTGGTGATGTAGTAGTTCGGATTGTATTTGTAGTAGACTTCGGGGAAATTTTCCATGATCAGAGTCATCTTAAAGCCTACGACAATGATGATTTCATTTACTCCCAGATCTTTGAGAATTCTGATCTGTCTACCGAGAATCGTTTCTCCGTAAGGCAGAACTGAAAGAGATTTCGGAAAAGGTCTGCTGAGTCGACTGCCGATACCTGCCGCAAGGATGACTGCTTTCATGATATTTGCTCCCTGTTTGCTAGAGATAGTTAGAAACTACATGTTTACCAAGTCTTTCTGCCGCGAGGCCGTCCGCATTGCTAAAAGATAAGTCTCTAATTTTTTGCCTGACATCTACGAAATCATCAATGTTATTTAGCATGATCTCTTCAAAAGCGGTATAGAGATCATTCTCATTCATAACTTTTTTGCCCGGTGTCATTGAGTCGTAATCGAAAAGGAGTTCTCTGTTTTTAGTGACATACTTTTCAAAGTCGTATGGATAGAAAACCATAGGGTTATCCACCAGCAGAAAATCGAAATAAACGGACGAATAATCTGTGAGCAGAACATCGCAAAGAGGAAGGAGCGGGTATGCATCACTTTTTGAATCCATCAACCGGATGTTTTCTGGCAGGGTCACCTTGTTGATTGTCAGATATGGGTGAAATTTGCAGATGAACATAAGATTATTCTTTTTGCAGAATTCTGACATGCGCATCAAGTCTATGGCTCCGTCTTCGAATGGGCTGCCGCCGGTGTCTCGAAAAGTGGGCATGAAAAATACAGTTTTGCCACCGAGCTTACGAAATTTTACAAGCTCTCCATAAAGATCGCGATCGGCATTGATCATGTCGTATTTTGTCGGGCGACGTTTGAGAACATCGTTGCGCGGGTAACCTGATTCGATAAATTCTTCGGCTCTAAATGCTTTTGCGAAAGCTTTTTCAGTGAAAAATGGAGAAGTTGAGACTACAGCATCATAGCCCGAGTATACGAAAGTTAAATGTTTCGCTTTTTCAGGATTCATGTTCACAGTGGAGTTTATTTCTGGAAAACCGATGGCTTTTAAGGGGATGCCATGCCAGAGTTGTATTGTTTTTGCGCCTGATAGTAAGGCCCACAGAAACTCTTGATCCTTCCAACTGAAATCGTCGGAAACAACAATACCTGTTCTTGCCATAAGGTCAGCTGCATCAGGGTGGTTAACCCATGTTGCGGGAAGTCCCTGTTCTTTAAGAACATCTGCTTCTTTTTTGTCGAAGGCCATAAAATGACATTCCAGTTCAGGCTGTTTTTTCACACAATGAAGGAAGAAATATTTAACATTATCCATGAAACGACTTCCCGCACGTCCAAAAAATATAGTAAGATTTTTTTGTTTAGGAATTGATGAAGCCAGTTCTTGAAGTTTTGTCATTTCATTTTGCGACATGAAAGCTCTCTACTAATGTTTTATTGGAAAGTATGATTTTTTTGACGTTTAATCATATCTTATTCAAATTAAATGCCAAAAACAATGAAAAGTGAATAGTACATAATAATTCATTATTTTATTTACTATTTATAATTATTAATTTTTATAAAAATGGCCTTGTTAATCGGATTATTGTACGATAGTTTCCGCCCATGCGAAACACAGCTGATAGAATTAGACATACGTTACTTTTTGAAATAATTGGCATTTCTGCTTGCGTTCCCCTTGCGTCATGGATTCTTGGGAAAGGTCTTGCGCAGTTAGGAACAATGAGTTTGGCTATTTCATTTACCGCAATGTGTCTGAATTTTATCTTTAATTTGTTGTTTGATAAAGCGCTGATCAAGCTTGGAAGGCCGGTAAATATCAGGCCGACATGGATGAGAATATTTCATGCTACGCTGTTTGAGGTGACCTTGCTTGCACTCACTCTTCCCGGTGTTGCATGGTGGCTGGATATGACTTTGTGGGATGCATTTGTTACGGATTTGGGTTTTGCTTTATTTTTTCTGGTTTATGCATTTTTCTTTAACTGGACGTACGATACGGTGTTTCCAATGCCTGCAACTCTTGTCCCTGCTACTGCTGAAAATAATTAACTCTATCGTTTATTTTCTTTTTCGAAATAACTTGCCGAGAACAGACTTCTTTTTGTTTCGTGCGCTTTCTTCGTTGTTATAATTTTCTTCCTGAGAGCTGTTCCCTTCCTGATAATCAGGTTCTGTTGCTTCTTCCTTATTCTTTCCTGAAAAACTTGCAAAATTTGCAACCTTCTGGGCTTGCCGGGCTGAATAACGTGCGGCCTTTCCCGTCGCTTCGAATGCTTTATCTTTTGAATCCACAACCTTTCTTGCCGCGCTCATGGCCTTATCACCAGCTGAACGTGTAATTGTTTTCAAGTAGACTGAGGTGATCATCTTTGTAGAATTGACGGCAATGGAGAGCAGCAAGCCTGCGGCCTCTTTGAGTACTCCTCTGCGATATCCGGCGGTTTTTTTATCCGTTCTGTAACTGAAATGGCCACGTGTGATGATGCCGACTCTCAGTGCTAGAAACGCATTGGTGGAACCGTCCAGTATGGACGCGGTTATTATAGAGGTCAGCCCGCCGGCTCCGGGAATCATGCCGAGAGCCGAACCTGCCAGAACGGGCGACATTATCGCTTCAATCTGCGATTGAATGTCCAGATCTTCCACTGCGCTTGCAAAAAAAGCCGTTACTGCTACATTTGAGTATACGGAAATCATATCCCGTAAGGACGGGCGCTGATTGTAAATTTTAGAGACATCCCAAACCAGCTTGGTGAGCGACCCCAGCACGATAAATGAATCAAGCTTGCCGTTCTGCGAAATAGCAGTGCTTAGAAATATCCGCGAAGCTACGGATTTCATTTTTTCTGTGGAAATTTCGTCCAGACCGTTCAAAGCAAGATCGAGATCCTCATTTCTTGAAAGATTAAGTTTCATTTTGCGCACATGTTTATTACTGCGCAGTCTTTTACGCAGTTTGCGTATATATTTTTCTTGTTCGGCGGGAGTAGGGTTATCCGGCATGGTCAAGGGTCCGGGGCGGAAAATAAACATCACCAACGGGCTGATACATATGATCAAAAACAACCCGCTCAGTCCGAATAAAATGTAATCATATGACTGTGGAAAGTATGCGGCACAAAGCTGTGCCAGCGCTGAAATCTGATTCAGCATGAATATAATAAAACCCGCAAGCAGCAGAAACATTCCGGCAGATATTAATCTGGTCAGCGTTTTTGACATTATATACCTCGCCCGTTTCGGGCTTTTTAATCGGTCTTATCTCTTTCTATATAATTGCAGTCTCATACGTCAAACAGGGAAAAATAAAGAATATATTTTTTTACGCATAATTTCTCTTTTAACTCTCAAGCAAATTCAATACCGTTAATTTTTAAAATTATTGTAGCACTTTGCGTAAATTCGCAATGGAGTAGTAATTGTATAACGAAAGGTCAGCCGTACGAGTCGGAATTGTACAAGTTCTTGCCGGATCTGCGCTAATTTCACTGGTGGGCATTTTTATAAAAATACTAGTTGTTGATTACGCCTTGCCCGTTCTTGTTATGGGATTTTGGCGTAATTTGTTCGTCTGCGGAATTTTGCTGGTGGCGCTGAAAATTAAGAGCCCCGCATTATTGCGGGCCGGACGTGAAAATATCTTTTTGCTGGGAAGCTACGGGCTGGTTCTGGCGCTGTTGAACGGAATATGGGGTGGGTCCGTGTTTTTCAACGGGGCCGGAGTGGCAACGGTTTTGGTGTATGTTTCCGTGCCTATCACTGTTCTGGGTCAATGGTGGCTCGGAGGCGGAAAACCTTCGGCGCGGATTATTCCTTCCATCGTTTTTTGCATGGTCGGTTGTGCGCTTGTCTGCGGAGTGCAGGGAATTTCAGACTTTGCGTTGACACCTATAGGAATTTTTCTGGGATTATTTTCGGGTATTTTTTATGCGGCTTATGGTCTTATGGGCAGGGCGTGTGCCCTTCGGGGATTGAATCCATTTACCGTGCTTATGTATATTTTCGGCTTTGCCGCATTTTTTATGCTCATAGCAAATTTATTCTCGGGCGGAGTTATCCCCGGAGCCGCAAGCGAACCTGCACAGATTTTAATGCCGGATGTACCGCTGAAGGTGTGGGGTATCATTTTGACACTTGCCATCGGGCCGACCATGACCGGCTGGATGCTTATCAATATGAGTATGTCCCGTTTGTCTCCTTCGGTGGTGAATATTTTACTGACCACAGAACCCATGATGACAGCACTGGTTGCCATACCTGTTCTGGGAGAATTTATGACCACGATGCAGTGGGCGGGGTGCTTTATGATTATCGGCGGGGTTGTTCTGCTTAAGAGGCGAAATTAAAAGATACATTATTGATCACAAAAAAAGGGAGCCGCGAACGGCTCCCCTTTTACTTTGGTGCTTTTAAAATCTCTATACGTTGAAGAGGAAATGAACAACGTCGCCATCTTTGAAGACGTATTCTTTACCTTCTGAACGCAGAACTCCGGCCGCGCGACAGGCTGCTTCTGTACCGTGCTTAACGTAGTCTTCGTAACCGATAACTTCAGCGCGGATGAATCCTTTTTCAAAGTCCGTATGGATGGCGGCGGCGGCACGTGGTGCTTTATCCCCGTCATTAATGGTCCATGCGCGAACTTCTTTTACTCCGGCAGTAAAGTAGCTGATCATGCCGAGGGTTTTGAACCCTGTGCGGATGATTTTAGCAAGGCCGGATTCGGTCACGCCGTAAGATTCAAGGAAATCCTGATATTCTTCATCTTCAAGACCGATCAGTTCTTCTTCCATCTTGGCGGAAATTTTTACGAACGCAGCGCCGCGTTCTTCTGCAAGTTTCATTACGGATTTAACGTAATCATTATCTTCTGTCAGGCCGTCTTCATCAACGTTCGCGCAGTAGATAACTTTTTTAGCAGTGATTAAGCGCAGGTCTTTGAGCAGCTCATCCATGATGTCGGTGTCGAGTTTGTCATATGTGTTGGCTGGGTTGCCTTCGTTCATGTACTCAAGCAGTTTTCTGCCTTCCTCGACTTTAGGGCCGAAAGATTTGTCACCTTTGATCTGCTTAGCCATGCGTTCAACACGGTTTTCAAGAACCTGAACATCGGAAAGAATGAGTTCGGTTTCAATAATATCAATATCGCGGATAGGGTCGACAGAGTTGGAAACATGGATAACATCGTCATTGTCGAAACAGCGGACAACATGAAGAATGGCCTGTGTTTCGCGGATGTTACCAAGAAATTTATTACCGAGTCCTTCACCTTTACTGGCTCCGGCAACAAGTCCGGCGATATCGATGAAGTCTACAGTGGAACTTTGAACCCGCTGAGGATTAACAAGCTCGGAAAGCTTATCAAGGCGAACGTCCGGCACTGGGACAACAGCCTTATTAGGTTCAATGGTACAGAATGCGTAGTTTGCACTTTCTGCGTTCTGAGCTTTTGTGAGGGCATTAAAAAGTGTGGATTTGCCGACATTAGGCAAGCCCACGATTCCTATACTAAGGGCCATATCGGTGGTACTCCTGAATTCTTTATTGTGGGGGCAGGGTGTTTAAAACAGACCTACGCGGCCCTCAATACCTTGCTTCGCGGTGTTGGGCAAGGGAAGAATGGGGGGTGGAATTGGTGTGTTGACAAATATTCATTGTAGGTTATATTTTGATTATGGAATGGGAAATAATTTTATGTGACGAGTTCGAGCTTGAATTCGCAGACTTCAATGAAAAATTGCAAGACGAGCTTATGGCTCATCTTATAGTTCTTCGTAAGTTTGGACCTGCGTTAGGGCGTCCTTTGGTGGATAGTCTTAATCAGTCAAAAATAGGTAATATGAAAGAGTTGCGTTTCAGCTTTGATAAACAGCCGCATCGATATTTTTTTGCTTTTGATCCTGAGAGACGGGCAATTATTCTGGTGGGTGGAAGCAAAGCCAATGACAAGAAATTTTATAAGAAACTAATTCCAATTGCGAATGAACGTTTTAAGAATCATTTGAAACATCAGGGGAGGAAATAAACATGGCACGTAATCTAAATGATATGCTGAGGGAACTTCCCGAAGAGCGGCAAAGTCGAATTAAGGCTAGGGCAGATCAACTTTTCATGGAAGTTACTCTGCACGAACTTCGTAAGGAGCTTGGGCTTTCGCAGGTAGAACTTGCGGAAATTTTAAAGGTATCACAAGCTTCTGTTTCAAAACAGGAACGGCAAACAGACATGCAGATCAGCACTCTATGTCAGATTATCCATGCGATGGGCGGCACTTTGAAGGTCACGGCTTCTATACCCGGCAAGGGGGAGTTTAAGTTGACTCAGTTTGAGGAGTGTGGGCAGTAAAGTTGGATTAAAAATTACTTCTAAATAGAATCAATCATTGACTGAATTATATCTTCTTTGCGGTATCCATCAATGAAACTAAAGCCCGCGAAAACTTCATATAGAAAGCGACCAAGAGATTTTATTTCATCATAATCATTGGTTGTATTTTTAAGTCTATAGACTTGTTGAGAAAGGGTTTTAAAAAATGTGAAGACTTTTTCATTTTCAATGTCAACATTGTTTAGTACTAAAGATATTTCTGTCATAAAAATTTCCATTTCAGTAAGTAGCGAGATTAAAATTTTCCCCTCTAGCCTATTCACGACTTGTTGCCATTTATTTTGTGAATCGCCATTTTTTTTATTGAAATGAAGCCTGAATTTATCTTGGTCCATTAGTTCTTCAATTATATCATCTGAATAGGGATATGTTTCTACACTGAGAAATAGTGTAAGTACATCCTTTTTAAAATATTTATATTGCAGATTTAGTCTTTTCTTTATTCTTTTTTTTCTTTGCCGTTCTGGTAAGTATACTAAAATTGTATAAAAGGTGATGCTCACAAGGAAACCGCTAGAAATATTAAATATAAGAGTATTACCGATCAAAAATTTTTCAAAAAGTATTTTAAAATAAGAAGATTTTAAAAATATAGGGATAGGTTCATTACAGCTTTTTAAGACTAAGAATAAACTTATGATAAATCCTAATGCAATAGGTGAATAGATTGTTTTAACAATTAATTTTAGTTTGTTATCTTTTGAATTAGCCATAATTATTAATACTTGAACCTCCGAAGTAGGTCCAGTTTTTCGATATATGAAATAACAGTTTGTATTCTGCCTAAACAATCCTCTTTACGCATTCCCACAATAATTCTACAAAGCGCTGATGAACAACTCCGATATTAACACTGACTTCGACGTAATTATTTTAGGTGCGGGCGCATCCGGTCTTTACTGTGCCATGCACGCTGCCAAAAGGGGCAAACGTGTGCTGGTTCTGGACCATGCGGGCAAGGCTGCCCGTAAGCTCCGGGTTACCGGCGGCGGAAAATGTAACTTTACTAACATGAGTGTCGAGCCTGAGAACTACCTCGGTGCTAACCCTCATTTTTGTAAATCCGCACTGGCTCGTCATAACCAGTGGGACTTTATAGAATTTATTTCCGAAGCGGGTATTGCTTACGAAGATCGTAACGAAGGTGAGCTTTTCACTTTGGATGGTGCCGGACAGATTGCCGGACTTCTCGTTTCCAAATGTCACCGCCTTGGTGTCGAAACTCTGCTCGACCGCAACATTGATTCCGTAGAAGGGCGTGGACCTTTCACCGTGACAACCGGCGTGGAGATTTTCGAAGCCCCATCACTTGTTGTGGCGCTCGGCTCCCCGACTTGGCCTTCTGTGGGCGCAACAGCTCTCGGTTATAACATTGCCGACCAGTACGCACACCGCATTGTTTATCCTCATCCCGGCCTTGTTCCGCTTATGATTGGCGGCCCGAATGGTAAAATATGTGAAGAGCTCAGCGGCAACTCATTGCCTGTCCGCATCAGTTGCGACGGTGTGAGCTTTGAAGGTGATATGCTTTTCACTCACAAAGGTATTTCCGGACCTGCGGCATTACAGATTTCATCTTACTGGCGCAAAGGTTCCAGCATAGATATTGATCTGCTGCCCGGTCAGAACTTTGGTGATGTGCTTGAAGATTTTCGCACGGAAAATATTGCTTTGCATTCTTTCATGGCTAGATATTTCTCCCGTAAACTCGTGGACGTACTGCTCACAGGTGAAGACGCAGAAACTCCCGTCAGCCAGCTTACTAAAGAGCGTCGTCTTGCATTGTCTGAACGTGTTCATTGCTGGACTCTTAAGCCAGAGGGGACAGAAGGGTACGCCAAGGCAGAAGTTGTTGTGGGCGGCGTGGATACTAATCAAGTGTCGTCTAAGACAATGGAATCTAAGAAGGTTCCCGGATTATACTTTATCGGCGAAGTTTTGGACGTAACAGGCTGGCTGGGCGGATATAATCTGCAATGGGCTTGGTCATCCGCTTTTGCTGCTGCTGAGTATGTATAAAGAATAGAAAAGAATGGGTGATTTCGCCTTCGGCTGGACCAGAAGGCCCGCGGCCCTCTGGACTCTCGTTTTGGGGGAAGGCTTTTAGCTGAAAATATAAATCGGCTTTCGGTAATTATTAATTACTGGAAGTCGATTTTTCTATGGTCTGAACTAAAATTTCGATATCAAACGGCTTGCTGACATAATATTTTATGTTTGCTTTTTCAAAATCGTCGTGAGTGTCTTGTAAGGAATGTCCGGTCATGGCAATGATCGGAGTTTTGGATTTTTCTCCGAAAACGGAACTGTCTTGAATCCTTTTGGCGGCTTCAAGTCCACTCATTTCCGGCATTTCTATATCCATGAGGATGCAGTCAAAGTCGTTATTTTTTAGCAACTCAAGCACTTGCAAGCCGTTTACAGCCGTGGTCACCGTATATCCGCGTTTTTCCAGCAGTCTGGATGCGGAGAGCAGATTTATTTTTTCGTCGTCGGCTAAAAGTATTTTCATCCAGCTCGTGTGCTTGATTTTTTAACA
Source organism: Maridesulfovibrio ferrireducens (assembly GCF_016342405.1). Lineage (NCBI taxonomy): Bacteria > Pseudomonadati > Thermodesulfobacteriota > Desulfovibrionia > Desulfovibrionales > Desulfovibrionaceae > Maridesulfovibrio > Maridesulfovibrio ferrireducens. The sequence goes on from NZ_JAEINN010000001.1 coordinate 95,384, forward strand.
GCGCCCCGTTTTTTGGAAACAGGGCGCTGAATTTAATTACATTTCGTTAGGAAGTTTTTTCAGCTGTGCGTATGTGTAAACAGGGCCATCCTGACAAACATAGCTGGTTCCGATGTTACAACGTCCGCATATGCCGATACCGCATTTCATGCGTTTTTCAAGGGTGGTATAAATCTGCTCATCCTCGAAGCCGAGTTTTGCGAGCGCCTGAACTGTGAACTTAATCATGATCGGCGGACCGCAAGTTATCGCTACGCAGTTTTTAGGAGAAGGATTAATATCCAGAAGTACATTCGGGATTAGACCCACGTTGTGCTCCCAGCCTTCAAAAGGTGCGTCGATGGTCAGATGCGTATCAAGATCATCTCTTTCCAGCCATTCGGGAAGTTCATAGCTGAACGCCATGTCTACCGGGCTTCTTGCTCCGTAGAGCAGAGTGATTTTGCCGTAATCTTTACGATTATCGAGCATGAAAAGCAGCAGTGTGCGAAGCGGTGCCATACCGATTCCGCCACCGACGAAGACGATGTCTTTGCCTTTCATATCTTCGTAAGGGAACGCATTGCCGAGCGGAGCGCGAACCCCGATCTGATCTCCGGCGCTTAAGGTGTGAAGCATTGAAGTTACTTCACCGGTCTTCATTACGCTGAATTGCAGGTAATCCATGCGGGTAGGGGAGGAATTGATTACAAAAGTGGCCTCTCCTATTCCGAATGCGGACAGCTGTCCGACCTGACCCGGACCGAAAGTGAAATCTTTTTTCAAGTTCGGGTTGTTCAGCGTAACGCGGAAGGTTTTGATAGTCGGAGTCTCTTCAATCACTTCCTGAATAGTCGCCATTGCCGGCAGATAAGGATTACTATTCATTGTTAGGCCTCCTTCTTGGTTGCTGGCTTGTAGGCGATTGCACTCAGTACTATCTGGCGGATATCAACGCCGACCGGGCAGCTCTTGATACAGCGTCCGCAACCGCAGCAGGAGATAACTCCGCCGTGCAGATCGGGATAGTAACTGAATTTATGACCGACTCTATTCTTGAGCCTGTTGGCCTTGGCGGGACGCGGATTGTGTCCGCTTGCTTCAGATGTGAACTGGGCTGACATGCAGTTGTCCCATGATCTGATGCGTGTTCCTTTCAGGCCGTTTGCTTCGTCTGTTATATTGAAGCAGTAGCATGTGGGGCACAGGTATGTGCAGGCTCCGCAGCTAATACATTTGTCTGACATTTCTTCCCAGAACGCACCGTTATCAAAAACAGCCAGAAGTTTTTCCGGGCTGCCTGTGAAATCAGGAGCTTTGTTCATGGAAGCATTGGCAGCTTTTTTATATTTATCAGCTTCGGCTTTCATTTTGGAGCCGTCAGTGAGCAGGGAACTCTTGAGAAGTTCTTCGCCTCGTTTGCTGACAGATTCGATATAATAGCCGTCTTTTACAGGAGTCATGAGAAGGTCTGAGCCTGAAGGGTCAGACGGCCCGCTCCCCACTGCGTTGCAGAAACAGGTGGCTTCACCTTTTTCGCATGACAGAGTGATGAAGTAGGTGTTTTCTCTACGAGCTTTGTAATATACGTCGACTTTTTCCCCATTCAGATAAACACGGTCGAACATAGTAAAACCGCGAGCATCACAGGGACGGTTTCCAAAAACAACATAGGATGTGGTCGGAATAGTTTCCTTTACATCCATAGCGATCTTGGAAAGGTTTTCCATGTCTTTTATCTGGCTGTATTCAAGAAGAGTTTCACTTTGCGGAAAGATTGCCTTTTTAGGTGGCGCAGTTGCTTCCCGGTCAATGAAGAAACCTTTCTCTGAATCATAGGGCCGGAAAATGATAGAGTCACCTTCGAACCGGGGGGCAAGCACTTCGTGATCTTGTCCCAGTTCTTCCAGCCATGCCGACAAACTTTCTTTTTTTATGAATTTAGTCTGCGCCATTACCATTTCCTCTCTCTGATCTTATCTTCTTCAGTTTTGAAGGTCATGAGCGGTGGTGTCGCTTCCGGATCTATTCCGGCTTCATAGTCGAAGACTTCTTTGATCTCTTTGTTCATTTTTTTCTTGAACAGGAGGATGGGAATATCTACAGGACATGCCCGCTGACATTCTCCACACTCAGTGCAGCGTCCGGCAAGATGATAGGCGTGGATAACCTGAAACATCCATTTGTCACGAACATGGGCTTCCTGACTCAGCCAGTGAGGATCGCGGCTTTGAGCAACACAGTGGTCGCGGCATACGCATAACGGGCATGCGTTGCGGCATGCGTAGCAGCGGATGCAACGGTCCATTTCTTTCAGCCAGAATCCGAACTTTTCTTCCACAGGTTTTTCTTCAAATTCGACTACATCTTTGTAGCCGTCTTCAAATGTTGCTGTGGTTGTTACTTCTTCTCCTGCAAAGTGATCGCTGAGCACTGCATTAGGGTAGCGGCAGGTTGCGCATTTGTCGGCAAGAACATCTCCCAAGGGGAGTTTGTGTTCTGCGCCGGAAGCGCTGACCGTGACGTCTGATCCTGAGATTTCACAGGAGTCGATGTTTCCGACGTCTCCTACGATTCTACGGATTTTGGTCTGATCTACGACGCCGTTACAACCGAACCCGAAGATGGTTACACCTGCGCGGTCGATAAGATTTTCCTGTAGCAATTCAACTACGGAGCGGCTGTCGCAACCTTTTACTACAATGCCGACCTTTTTGCCGCGCAGGGCGGGCAGGTAGGTGGCAAGGTTATGAACGCAAAGCGCATTCACTTGAAGTTTATCAATATCTTCATCCCTGCGAATGAAATGCGGAGTGGCGTGAAGCGGGTCATATCCACCCGTCCATCCTATCACAACATCTAATTCCGGCAGGGCTTTCCTGATTTGTTCTTTCAGATCTTTCAGATTTTGCACCCTGTATCTCCTTGGTTGAAAACGGCAGCTTAAAGAGCCGCTTCCATCAATTTGAGAGTCTCTTCTGCATCCGCTCCAGCTATTTTAGGGGCGGGTCCAAGCTCATGGATTTGCTCGGTGAATTTCGTTACGACTTCCTGCCAGCGTTGCCCTTCAGAGGCTGAAACCCAAGTGTATTCAAAACGCTTGGCATCAATACCCATGATCGGAAGGAACCTTTTCAGCATTTCCAATCTGCGGCGGGCGTAGAAGTTGCCTTCGGTATAATGGCAGTCTCTAGGATGACAGCCGGAAACCAGCACTCCGTCAGCGCCGGACATGAGAGTCTTGACGATAAACAGGGGGTCAATTCTACCTGAACAGGGAACCTTTATAACTCGCAAATCTGTCGGTTGTTTGAATCTTCCTACTCCGGCGGTATCAGCACCGCCATAGGAACACCAGTTACAGAGAAAACCGACGATTCTAAGTTCTTTACCTTCTAGAATCGGCATACTGCGTTAACCTCCGCGAGAATCTGGTTATCAGTGAAATGCTGGAGCTGAACTGCGCCCTGAGGGCAGGTGGCTGTACAGATTCCGCAACCCTGACAAATTGTTTCAATCACTTCGGCCTTCTTCATGCCGCGGAAATCAATTTCCTTGATGGCTCCGAAGGGGCATGTCTGGATACATTTTCCGCATCCGATACAGCGCTTGATATCAACTACTGAAACCTGCGGGTCGCTTGCAAGCATGTCTTGCGAGAACAATCCCAGAACTTTAGATGCTGCCGCGCTGCCCTGTGCTACTGAAGCAGGGATATCTTTCGGTCCCTGACAGGCTCCGGCGAGGTAAACCCCGGCAGTGTTTGTTTCAACAGGTTTAAGTTTAGGATGTCCTTCCATATAAAAGCCGTAATTATCGTATGAGATACGCAGTTTTTTAGCCAGATCGGTGGCTCCGACAGAGGATTCTACACCAACTGCTAGAACAACGAGATCTGCGTCAATTTCAACCTGAGCACCCATAAGAGTATCTGCACCGCGAACAACCAGTTTATCACCTTTAGGATAGATCATTGAAACGCGACCGCGGATGTAATTGGCTCCATACTCTTCCATAGCGCGACGGGTAAACTCGTCGTACATTTTACCTGGAGAGCGGATGTCCATATAGAATACATGTGACTGAGAATCGGGAAGGTGGTCTTTGGTCAGAATTGACTGCTTGGCTGTGTACATACAGCAGAAGCCTGAACAATACGGACGGCCGACAGATTTATCTCTTGATCCTACACACTGGATGAAAACAACATTCTTTGGCTCTTTGCCGTCGGAAGGACGTTTGATGTGTCCTTCACTTGGCCCAGAAGCGGAAAGCATGCGTTCGTATTGCAGGGAGGTAATAACGTCGGGGTATTTTCCGCCGCCGTATTCTCCGTATACAGTCCAGTCGAAGAGATCATATCCTGTTGCCGCGACAACTGCGCCGACATTTTCAGTGATAATTTCATCTTGCTGAGTAAAATCGATTGCTTCCGAAGGACAGACCTTTGCACAGACGCCGCATTTGTCTTTCTGTATTTTCATACAGAATTCAGGGTCGATCTTTGCTTTTTTAGGAATGGCCTGCGGGAACGGGATATTGATAGCTTTTGTCGTTGCAAGTTTTTCGTTAAAGAAGTCAGTAGCTTTTCTGCTGGGACATTTTTCAATACATAGACCGCAGCCTGTGCAGAGATCCCAGTTAACGTAGCTGGCTTTCTTTTTAATTTGGATCTCAAAGTTTCCGACATAACCGTTAACTTCTTTGATTTCCGAATATGCGTGGAGAGTAATGTTCGGGTGCTGTGCAACATCAACCATGAGAGGTCCGAGGACACAACTGGAACAGTCCACAGTAGGGAATGTTTTATCCAGTTTAGCCATCTTGCCGCCGATGGTGGTTTCTTTTTCAACTAAGACTACTTTTAGTCCACCGTTGGCACAGTCCAAAGCTGCCTGAATACCGGCGACACCGCCACCGACTACCATGACACTTTTGTTTACAGGGAATTGTTTGGAGAACAGCGGACGGTTTTTGAGAAGTTTTGCAGCTGCCATCCGAACAAGATCAGATGCCTTGTTGGTATTGGCTTCTCTGTCCTTCCCTACCCATGAAACGTGTTCTCTTATGTTCGCCATTTCGAAAAGGTAGCGGTTCAGACCCGCTCTTTCCAGAGTACGGCGGAAAGTAGGTTCATGCATTCTGGGTGTGCAGGATGCAACAACCACACCGTCTAGACGGTGTTCTTTAATAGCTTCTATTATACCATCCTGTCCGGGTTCGGAGCAGGCGTACATTGTATCTGTTGCGAATACTACGCCGGGAAATTCCCGGGAAGCTTCAGCAACCGCGGCAGTATCCACGGTTCCTTCAATATTAGTTCCGCAGTGGCAGATAAAGACTCCTATTTTCATTTAAGTCTTCTCCTTGACGTTCTTGACCGGGGTGGGAGCTCTTAGGAGGTCTCGTCCCTGCCGATGGCATTAATGACTTTGCGAGGGTCCACGCAGAGCTTGTCGATTCCGAGTTCCTTTTCGCTTAGTCCGAGAGCCAATCCGATAAGCTGGGTGTAATAAAACACCGGGATATGGTGATTGGTTCCGGCAGCAGAGTTTACCTGATCCTGTCGCAGATCAAGATTCATCTGGCACAAAGGGCAGGCCGTAACCAGCGCTTCAGCTCCGATGTCTTTTGCTGCGTCAAGCAGTTTGCCGGAGAGGCTCATAACAATATCCTTGCGGGGGATACCGAATGATGCTCCGCAGCACTCAACTTTAAGCGGGAAAGGAAGGACCGTTGCTCCCAGAGCTGTCATGATATTATCCATAGCCATGGGGTGCTCGGGGTCGTCAAAGTTCATGACTTCCGGCGGGCGGTTCATGATGCAACCGTAATATGCCGCGACTTTAAGTCCTTTAAGCGGTTTAACAGCCTTGTCTTTAAGAGCCTTGAGTCCCATGTCTTCAACAATAATCTGCAATACGGATTTCGTTGCGACTCCGCCCTGATAGGGAGTGTCGAGCAGTTTGTTGACCTTGTCACGAAAGCCGTCTTTTTTCATTCTGTGAGTGGCTGTCTTGAGGTTGGTCAGGCAACTAGGACAAGGAGTGATCGCTGTGTCCAGATTCATTTTTTCGACCAGAGCAAGATTGCGGGCCGACAGAGCTGAGGACAAAGTATGATCGACTGTGTGTGCCGGGGTGGAACCGCAGCAACTCCAATCGGGGATTTCGGTCAGCGTTATGCCCAGCTCTGCACAGACTGCGCGGGTGGACATGTCATATTCAATAGAAGTTCCGGTGCCGGAGCAACCTGGATAATACGCATAAGTTAAGGAATCACTCATTTACGAGACTCCTCTTTGAATCGGTTAAAGATCTTTTTGACTTCTTCTTTGCCCTGTATCTGGGGAGGCGTGAAGTGCATTTTCCCTTTGGGCAGAACTTTTGGTCCCAGATCGACGTCTGTCCAGAAGCGTCCGGTTTTAGTGATATAGGATGCTAGAAGCCCTATTTCAAAGACTCGTCCGTTATTTTCAACTGATGACAGGAAACTGTCCCAGAAGGATTTAACAGTAGGCACTGGAGCATAGCCTTCACGGCGGGCCATGTGGCGTAATACGTCCATTATGTGTGCTACATCAATGTTGTTTGGACATCTTGTTGTGCATGATTCACATGTTGCACATAGCCAAAGAGATTTACATTTCAGAACAGTTTCTTTCTGCCCAGTTTGTACAAGGCGCATAATCTGATTCACAGGTATGTCATATACAAATGTATACGGGCACCCTGCGGTACAGTTACCGCATTGATAGCAGAGGCTCATGTCCTGGCCGCTTTCTTCTTCGACTTGCCTTACAAAATTAGCGTCGTAAGTTTTGGTAATATTAACTATTTCCATAAATGAGTAGCCGCCTTTACGCTTTGAAGTCCGGTGGAGCGAACTTGCTGTGTGTAGATTGGCTTAAAGATTCATAACAGAGGATGGATTCTTAAGATGAGGCATACTGCCAGAAGATCCATCCTTACCGCAAGTAGTATTCACAGACTTTGAACCTTTGTATAAAACTTTTTTTTTGTCAAAGCACTGGATTGATTATATAATCATGTGAAAATAGGTGTGCATAAAGAATATTTTAATGTATCTCCTTAAATTATATGAGAATTGATTTAGTGGCGTCGCTATTGTTTTTGTTATTCCATAGAATATGGCTAGCTGTTATATTATATTTCTCTTCACATATAACCCTAAAGCTAGTAATGGAATGGTCGATATATCTTTGGCAAGACTGTGAATTATTTATAGAGTAATAGGGTAATCTCTTTGAATTCATAGTAAAAGATTTTTAGGGACGTTGAGTAACGCGAGGTTGAGTTGGGTTAAGGGGAAGTGTAATTTTTACATTTAAATTTGGGGTGAATCTTTATGCGAGGAAAAAGCTATACCATACGAATCGGTGTTTTTTTAACGGTACTGACAGTGTTCGGGCTGTCGTTCGTTGGTTATGGTGTCACAAATTCGGCAACCTATGTTGGATCAGAAGCTTGTGCAGAGTGTCATGAGAAAGAATTTTCAAACTATAGCAAGTACTCCAAAAAAGCTCACTCCAGTGCAAGTATTAAAATTATGGCTTCTGATCTTGCTCAGGACGAACTTGAGGATTGTTATTCCTGTCATGCCACAGGATATGGCAAACCCGGCGGTTTTGTTTCATTTGAAAAAACGCCTCAGTTAGCTGATGCCGGTTGTGAAGTTTGTCATGGACCGGGGTCGCTTCATGCTGAAGATGGCGATCCTGAGCTTATTAAAGCTAAGGTTGATATCAAGGACTGTGAAGTCTGTCATAATGCCGACAGAGTTGAGAACTTTAACTTTAAACCGCTGATTTATGGCGGCGCACACTAAGGGAGGGATTATGAATTTTATCAAAGACTCCCTTGGAAACAAAGTTCTGGTCTTGACGTCTTTGTTGACAGCGACAGTTTTTATTTGCTTGTTTGCAGCAAATTCTTACTGGCAGAAAAATTCAATGTTGCACGAGATTGAAGGTGCAGCTGTTAGAACTGCTGATTTGTTACAGCTTGCGATTAGAGAACCTATGGCCAAAGGTAACAATAAAGCAACTACTGAAAAGTTCGCCACAGTTGCAGAAAATTATAATGACGTAAGCGTATATCTTACTAATTATAAAGGTAATATTACTTATTCAACTTCTAAGAAAGATTTGCGCTCTGAGCTAGCTCCTAAATTTGATAATCCCGAAATTAAAGCACTCTACGCAAAGAGCCTTAAGTCCGTAATAAAGGAAGGAATGCTTTCGGAGATCGGCGGTAAGGATGTTTTTGTTGAAGTAGAATCAATAAAAAATGAAAAACGCTGTTATCATTGCCACGGTAGCAGACAACCCATTCTTGGTTCATTAGTAATGGTTCAGGATGTGTCCAGTCAGTTCGGCTCCTTGGTAGATTCCCAAATTAAGGGGGCAATGCTTTCTTTTACCGGGTTTGTCGTTTTGCTTGGAGCCTTACTGTTCTTTATGCGCAAATCAATTGTTAATCGGATTGAGGTTATCACTGGAGCAACCGATGAGTTCACAAGTGGAAATCTTGATGCTCATTTTGAAGTGGCCGGAAGCGATGAACTTAGTTTGCTCGGAAATAATCTCGGCGAAATGGCCAGACAGATTAAAGACCAGCTACAATATAATAAGGGTGTGTTGAATGGAATAACCGTGCCTTTGTTCGTAGCTGATGAAAATAATAATATCGGGTTCGTAAATGGGCCTATGCTTAAGATTTTGCAAAAAACAGAATCAGCAATAATCGGCTCTCCGGTCGATAGTCTCTTTATGAAAGACGGCAAAGCTATTACTGCTGATGCCCTTCAAAACAATGGATGCCCTCAAGACTTGCTTCGTTATATGAGGGAAGACGGAGTTGAATTCCCGCTTAGGTACCAGGTTTGTGCTCTTTTAAATGCTGAAGATGAAATTGTCGGCGCTATTGCCGTTATGATTGATCTTACTGAAGAAGAAGAAAGCCGGATGCATATTGAGAAGCAGCAGGAAGCTCTTCTTGAGGTTGCCAACGAAGTTACCGAAGTTTCAACGAAACTGCTTTCATATTCTGAAGAACTATCGCAGCAGATGAATGAACTCACTATCGGTGTTGATACCACTGCGATGCAGACCGGACAGGTTGCAACGGCTATGGAGCAGATGAATGCAACTGTTCTTGAGGTTGCGCAGAATACAGGTGAAACAGCTGAGGCTTCTGAAAGAGCTAACACTGTTGCCCGTGATGGCGGTGAAGTTGTCAGGAATACCGTTCAAGAAATTCACATGGTTACCAAGACCACTGATAGGCTTGCGGAACTTTTGAATGATCTCTCTGTTCGTGCTGAGAATATCGGTGCCGTTATGTCGGTAATTAATGATATAGCAGACCAGACTAATCTTCTGGCTCTTAACGCAGCTATTGAAGCAGCCCGTGCCGGTGAAGCCGGACGAGGATTTGCGGTTGTTGCAGATGAAGTCCGTAAACTTGCAGAAAAGACGATGTCCGCAACCAATGAGGTTGAGGGCGCTATCGACTTGATTCAGCAGAGTACTAAAAAAGTCGTAACGGAAATGTCTGATGCCCGTGAGCGTGTCGGCAGAACCGTCACGATGGCTGAAGGTGCTGGTGGAGTTCTTGAGGCTATCGTCAAGGAATCTGAAAATATTGCCGACATGGTAAGGGCAATTGCCACTGCGGCCGAAGAACAGTCTGCAACCAGTGACGAGGTTAACAACAGCGTTACTGAGATTAACGGTCTCTCACAGACTTTGTCACAGGGGATCATGAATGCTAATGAGGGAATTCAGGAAGTCTCTGAAATGGCTCAACACTTAAGTGAGCTTGTCTCCCGCTTTAAATAGATTCTGAATAAAGAGTAAAAAATTACCGCCCCGCTGAAACATTTCAGCGGGGCGGTTTTTTTGTGAGCAGTAAAAAGGTATGAAGCGCTGGATCTTAACGCCAGCCCTTGCCGGTATTACTGAAAATTTCTGTGATGCGGGTTCTCTTTGTTGCCGTGAAGTGGTTATTACGAGCTATCTCAGGCGTTTTACCGGTACTTTCATATACGGTCTCTATATATTTAAGAAGACCTATAAGACCTTTTTTCTTTGAGCTTGTTCTTTTGACAATGCACTTAATGCTGCCCGGGTCTATGGCATGATATCTGGCGAGGTAAGCTCCGTTCTCTCGCGGAAGGATCTCCATTCGCTGTATGCCTTTTATATGGCTTCGGTTGAGCTTGGTTACCCAGCTCTGAGAGAAGACTTGGAAGTGGTTCAGTTCGGTCTGTCCGGCTAGTTCACTGGCGAGTGCATTTGTAGAAAGTAGTAGGCAAAGTATAATTGCAAACGTTTTTATTTTGGTAAGGTTCATTTGGTTCTCCAACTAAAAAAAGGGTGGAAAGAGCAATGCCCTTTCCACCCTATTGTTACTCTAAATCGAATTTGAAAACAAGAACCCGACAAGAGGTCTTAATCTTTAATTTTTATACTACTCTTCTACGTCGATTTCAACACGACGGTTAAGCTTACGCCCTTCCTTCGTGGTGTTTTCGTACTTAGGATTCATTTCGCCGTATCCGGTAGCAACAATACGATCTGATGCTATTCCGTTGGCCGCCATCCAGTCTGCTACAGATTTTGCTCTGCGCTCGGAAAGGCCCTGATTGTATGCTTCCGGGCCGGTGCTGTCAGTGTGTCCGCCTACCATAACTTTCAGGTTAGGATATGCTTCGAGCATGGCAGCAGCTTCAACGAGGGAAGGTTCCATTTCTTCGGTGATCTGGAATTTGTCGAAGCCGAAGTTCAGGTTACGGAAAACAATTTTTTCCTGAACAGGAGGAACAACTACAACTGGAACGATTTCAACGATAAGTTCTTCTTCCTGAGTGTAGAAAACATCCTGAGCAAACTTATCAAGTACTGCTTTGTTGGAAAGGTCGGATGCTTCAACAAATACTCCGCAAGGAGTGAGGGAAGCAAGACGTTTCATCATTGCGAGTCCCTTTGGAGTGTCAGCAACACTGACGGTGTGTAGGCAGAAACGGTCACCGTATTTTTTGGACATATTGGAAATAATCGCTGCAGGGTTTCTGCCGGTGTTGGAAAGGCCGTCAGAAACAAATATTACAGCTAATTTCCCTTTCCATGTGGAAAGTATGCCGTCTAGATCGTTAAAGCCTTTGCCCATTGGTGTAGACTGGAAAAAAGGCAAGTCAGTAGGAGTGGAGGCCAATCCTTTTGCAAGTGCACTTTTGTTGTAAGTAGCCTTTGGGGAATAAGTAACAAAATCAGGCATTGCGTAAAGCGCTGACTGGTAGCCAAGGTTAGGAATAACTCCGTTCAAATGCTTCAATGCATTGAGCCCGGCAACTATTTTAGAGTTACCGGTAGCTTTGTATGCTTCATTCATTGAAGGTGAAGTATCTACAAACAATGCAAAGGCATCAACTTTAGGTTTAAGCACAATTTTGGTTTCGGCTGAAGCCATTGAACCAAGGGCCATGAAGGCAATCAGTGTAAGAGTCAGAAGTGAAATTAATTTTTTGTTTTTCATTATTACATTCCTCCGATCGGTAGGGTAATAGGTTTTAAATGTATATTTAGACCTTAATTATTAAGGCATTATTTTTTCTTAAGCAATAATTATTGTGTTATTTTATTTAGTTCTTAAATATTTGTAGTCGCAAAGTGTTTTTCGAGCATTATTTTAAGGATTGTTCTGTCTGTGTCTATCATTCCCTGCGTGCTGAGGGTTCCTATGTTCTGCATTGTTTGTTCGGGGGATGTCCCGATAATACCATCAGTCGAATGGACATTTACACCGTGAATTGCAAACAATGCAGCTTGAACAGCAGTTCCGGCAGCTGTTGCGAGTTTTAAAGCGCAACCTGATTTTGCTCCGTCACAAATTATGCCTGCCAGATCTTCAGTGAGGTTAGTAATGGCTCCGGCCATCTGACTTGAAGTTCCTCCCATTAAATAGGTAGTACCTGCAGTAGCTCCTGCGCCTGCTGCAACGGAACATCCGCAGACAGCTGACAGTCTGCCTGTCTGGGCTTTAACGTAAGCAGTCACAAGGTGGCTGAGTGCGATTGCTTCGAGTAAGGTCTTTTCATCACAGTCGACAAACTTGCTGACCGCATAAATCGGCAAAATAGCAGTTAAACCGTGATTTCCAGATCCTCCGGAGCTCATGGCGGGGAGTTTAATTCCACCCATTCTTGCATCTGCCGCCGCGGAGGTGATAATCCGGGCAGAAAGAATCATATCGCGAGTCAGGAGTTTCAAGCGGGCAAGTCTTTCAAGGGCAAGACCTACACCAAGTCCCGAACCGTGTTTGAGGCCGTAGTCGGCGAGCCTCATATTATATGTGATACCTTCTTTGAGAAAAGTAAAATCATCTTTATCAAGGTCGTTGATCATATCGATCAAGTCATCCAAAGAAAGTTTTTTAATGAAATCTTCAAGCTTGAACACGTCAGCTTTTTCAGCTTGTGTTTTTTTTACCAGCGGAGAATCTGTAATCGGAAGAGAATCCATCGTGAGGCTGGTGATATTGTCGTGAACTCCTTCGATGATCGCTTCTGTTACGTGGTCTTTATAGGTCAATAAGGCTCTGACATAGATTCCTTTTTGATCTTGAAGCAGGTTAACTGCAACATTGTTTTCATCTTTAAATTTGTAGGCTGCGTTGACACCTTCATCAGTGACGGGTTCCAGAACTTCAAGTCCAAGAGCCGGATCGCCGCATAAAGCTCCTAAAGCCGCCGCAGTATCAAGTCCGTTAAGTCCACCCGTTCCGGGAATAATAACAGCCAGTCCATTTTTATAAATGTTTGGATCAACCCATATTTCTATATGTTCCGGGCGTTCATTTTTAATAACTGAAGCGGCCGCCGCTGTAGCAAGGGCAATTGCTACAGGTTCAGTACACCCAAGTGCCGGAGCCACCTCAAGGTGGAGTATTTCTTTTACGGTATAATTCATATTCGTTCTCGTTTGGTGCTGAGTTCTATAAATGTTTAAAACAATCCTTTTGTGTTAAGAATCTATACCGTTACTATCAAGAAAGTCTAGAAAAAATCATGATAAAAGTAAGTATTTCTTTGATTATAGCATGGTATGAAAAGCAATCAAGCATTAATTTAATTTTTTTTGACCTGTGATTCCCTGTTGAACGGGTGCTATTAAGGTTAATAATGTTGTAAATTTATTTTAATATGTATGAAATGTTCGTCATATGTAAATCAATAGTATGGATAATGCGTTATACAATAAAAAATAATGTATGATATAACTGGTGTATATTAATGTGTTGCAGTGTTTACAAGATTTTATAGGTGTAAGCTATAAAAATGTTTCGGGTAAAATTGCAAAGTGTGAAGAGTTTTCTGGATTTTAGTTAGTTTTTACAGGGTTATAATTTCTAATTTAAAATTTCATAGCATTGTATCCGGGCTATTATATTTATGTCTGGAGTAGCAAGTATCAGTTAATCTTTGTTTAAGTGTCGAAATGTAGTTGAAAAAAGATAGAAAAATAAGTAACATCCGTCATCTTGAACTGTGAGATTACTTAGATAAATAGTCATATCTGCTTAAAAAAGCTGGAGAATTGATATATGTATATTGTTACCGGCGGTGCCGGTTTCATCGGCAGTGCCATGGTTTGGAAGCTCAATCAGATGGGAATTGACGATATTTTGATCGTTGATAACCTTGCAAAGAGCGATAAATGGAAAAATTTAGTAAATCTTCGTTACGAAGATTATGTTCATAGAGATCAGTTTTATAAGATTCTTCTCGAAGGGGAAGATCCTTTTCAAACTGACGCAGTCATTCATATGGGAGCTTGTTCTTCCACCACAGAACTGGACGCAGATTTTCTGATGGAGAATAACTATCGTTATACCCAGATGATTTGTCGTTTCTGTATCCAGCACGATGTTCGTTTTATCAACGCATCCAGTGCTGCAACATATGGTGACGGCAGATTCGGGTTTGATGATGACCATGCTGGGATTCAGCAGCTTAAACCCATGAATATGTATGGTTATTCCAAACAGCTTTTTGATTTATGGGCTCTTCGCGGCGGAATTCTGGATAAGCTTGTATGTCTCAAATTTTTTAATGTATTCGGACCGAATGAGTACCATAAAGATGATATGAAAAGTGTCATCTGCAAAGCTCACCGTCAGATCAGTGAAACCGGTGAGATGAAGCTTTTTAAATCCTACAAACCTGAATATTCCAATGGCGGACAGAAGCGCGATTTTGTTTATATCAAAGATTGCGTGGATGTTATGTGGTGGTTTCTTCAGAACAAGGATAAGAACGGCATCTTCAATATCGGAACCGGGCAGGCTCGTCAGTGGAATGAACTTGCTAATTCTGTTTTTGCTGCCATGGATGTTAAGCCGGATATCAGCTACATCGAAATGCCTGAGTCAATCAGGGATAAATATCAGTACCTTACTCAAGCGAATATGAGTAAGCTGGTTGCTGCAGGGTATGAAAAGCCGTTCACTTCACTTGAAGATGCGGCTAAAGATTATGTGCAGAACTATCTCGCTCAAGAAGATCCGTATCTAAAAAGCTAACAGTTTAAATTTGTTGAATATCAGGGGTAGGTCGTTTTGAAATTAAGGTTTATCATACTCATATTTTGCCTTCTTTTGTGCACTTCGGGATATGCCTTTGCCCAAGAGCAGGTGATAATATCTGCGCCTGACGGTAACGGTACAGCTCAGGCGCAACAGGAGTGGCAGTTCTCTGCGGATAAAGTTGTCGCTGAGAACGACAGTGAGTATGTGCAAGCCTATGGTAATGTAACAGTCCGAAGTGGGACAAGTTACATCAAAGCTGACTTTGCACGCTTTTATCAGGCTACCAAATGGATTTACCTGAAAGGCAATGTTAAAGCTCAGTGGAAAGGTGATTTCTACGATGCTGCTGAAGCTGAGTTCGATCTGAATAACATGGTCGGATGGCTGAAAAAAGGGCGTGTTTTTGTTGCAAAGCCGCATGTCTATTTTGAAAGTGAATTTATAGAAAAACATAACGGCGCCACTTACAGCTTTAAAGATGCAAAAGTGACAGCCTGTGACGGAGAGAATCCCGCCTGGTCTTTTGAGGCCGGAGAAGGTGATATTACTCTCAATGGATATGCAAGACTTTGGCATTCCAAGTTTAAAATTAAAGGCGTGCCGGTTGCGTATACTCCTTATATGAGTCTTCCGCTTGATCAAAAGCGTCAATCCGGTTTTCTAACTCCTGAAGTCGGCTCTTCTAAAAAGATGGGCACAAAGATTAATATTCCCTATTACTGGGCAATTAACGAAGAAACAGATCTTACTGTTTACGGTGAATATCTGGCTAAACGCGGTTTTAGGCCCGGCGTAGATTTCCGCCACACAGAAGATGTGAACTCAAAAGGGCAATGGCGTGCCGATTGGTTGTATGACGGTAAAACATATGACAACGCCGCCGATTCTGAGAGTGTATTTAAAGACGAAGGTATGATCAGACCCAACAATAACAGATGGTGGATCAGATCAAAATATAACGGCTACGTAGGATCACCTGATTGGCAGACAATCGTTGACCTTGATTTGGTTTCTGATCAGGATTATCTGCGTGAATTCAGATCCGGTGCAAACGGCTACGAAGCAAGTAGGGAAGGTTTCCTTGAGGAATTCGGTCGTGATATTAACCCGATGGATTCCGATCATAGAGTCAGTACCGCATTAGTCGCTAAAAGCTGGGACCAATTCGCGGTTTCTGGACTTGTCCAATATGATGAAGATTTGCGCTACCGTAACGGTAATAATCCCGGTGATAAAAATCCTGCTCTGCAAAAGCTGCCTCAGTTAGATGCTTTCGCTTTCAAAGAAAACCTGATGGGAACTCCTCTCGAGTGGGAAGCTGAAGTCAGCGCCAATTATTTCTGGCGTGAATTCGGTATGACCGGTGCTCGCTTTGATGTTCATCCTACACTCAGCATGCCGGTTACAGCCGGAGGCGTTACTTTCATTCCTCGTGCAGGAGTAAGAGCAACTTCGTATCTGATGGATTCTTATCAGAACGCAAGCTCAGATATCAAAAGAGATTCAACTCAAGGCCGTTTGATTGCTGATGCCGGTATCACCGCGTTTTCCGAATTTTTCAGAGTTTTTGATGTAGGTTCAGATCTGGTTGCTTCCAAAGATAATATCGGGAAAAGCAGCTGGACCAAAATGAAACATAATATTGTTCCACGTCTCGAATATAACTGGGTACAGGATGATCCTAACCAGAAAGAACTTCCTTACTTCGATTCCAGAGACCGCATTACAAAGTCTAATGATATCACTTTCTCGCTGACAAATGTTTTGGACCGTAGTCAGTCCACGGTTGTGGCTGGCAAAGACGGCGAGGCTGTTTTGGAAAGTGAATATCTCGAATTTTTCAGATTCCGTTTAGAACAAGGTTATGACATTGACGAAGCTGGGCGTTCCGCAGACCTCGGTCAGTATGAACGCCGTCCGTTCTCGGATGTCATGGGTGAAATTATTCTGACCCCGTATAATTACGTTAATTTGACCTCCCGTACTTGGGTTTCCCCTTATCTCGGCGATGTTACAGAGCATGAAAATATTTTGAAAATTTTCAATGACTCATATGGTGAAATTCTGTTTGGATATGACTACCTGCGTAAGATTGATGAATATAAGCGTAAACAGGAATCAGACATGCAGATTGTCAGGTACGCGGCTAAAGCTTACCTGCCTTGGGGATTGGTTGTCGGTGGTGAATATCGCGCTGATATTAATAATAGTAAAGACCTCGAAAAGACAGTTTCACTCGGTTGGAACCATCAATGTTTCTTCGTTGAATTTCTTGCTTCAAAAACGACAATTGACGAACGATACGCTGTGAACTTCAATCTTGTTGATTTCGGAGTGTTCTAGTTCATTAAAAATTTGTTTGAAAATTTTAGGCCCCCCGTTCATATGATGGACGGGGGGCCTTCCTTCTTGTAGGTTCTTTTCAGTGCCAGTAATGAAAATGAGCTGTAATTTTAATAATCCAACATCAAGGATTTGAGTATCTGGATATGACTAGAAGTAAAATTCATGTTCTTCCCGCTGCGCTTAGAAATCAGATTGCTGCCGGTGAAGTTGTAGAACGTCCTTCCAGCGTGGTTAAAGAGCTGGTTGAGAATTCCATAGATGCAGGAAGTTCTCAGGTTGATGTTACCGTCGAGCGCGGTGGACAGGGGCTTCTTGTTGTGCGCGATAACGGTTTTGGAATTTCTTCGGACGAGCTTAATCTTGCGGTAACAAGGCATGCCACAAGTAAAATATCGGATGTAGAAGATCTTTCCGCCATTACAAGTTTTGGTTTCAGAGGCGAAGCTTTGCCAAGTATCGCTTCTGTTTCAAGATTTAAAATGGCTTCCTGCACTGCGTATGCACAGGAAGGATGGTTCATAAATGTTGAAGGCGGAGAAGTTGTAGATGAAGGTCCAGCCGTTATGCCCGCGGGAACATCGGTTGAGGTTAAGGATCTGTTTTATAATGTGCCTGCCAGACTTAAATTTCTAAAAACTGAATCAACCGAAGCCCGTCGTTGTAATCAGGTTTTGTTTAAGATCAGTCTTGCGAACCTTGAAACAGGTTTTTCTTTTATTTCAAACGGCAGGGAACAATTCAGACTTCCTCCTAATCAAACGCTTCCTGATAGGCTTGCCATATTCTGGCCGCGTAATATTTGTGAATCTTTGCTGACATTTTCGCATGAAGCCGGAGAAATGAAAGTGTCCGGTTGTGCAGGAATTCCCTCGCTGGCACAGGGACGCGGCGATAGAATTTTAATGTTTGTGAATGGGCGGCCTGTTCAGGATAAGCTTCTGCTCAGTGCTATCAGGGGCGCCTACAAAGGTAGGTTGATTTCCCGTGAATACCCTCAAGCTGTGATTTTTCTGGAGCTTCCGCCGGATTTGGTTGATGTGAATGTTCATCCCGCAAAAATGGAAGTTCGTTTTCAGGACGAACGTTCAATCTACAGCATCATTCATAATGGTATTTCTCAGGCACTTTCTCGTTACGAGCTTGGAGTTGTTGAAGGGTTGGATACTCCTGTCCAAAAGATACCTGCGGCTTCACGTGCAAGTTTGCCCATTGAACCTCGTGCAAAATTTGCCAGTTGGAATGAGTTCAAGAATACTGATTATTCTGATGAGAAACTCGACTTTACGGCTCCGTCACCTTCCTCTGGCGAGGCAAATGATGTTTCGCGGGAGTTTGTTCATGAGCAACCTGTCGGTTATCAAATTCATAATGAGACGGTCACTTCGTCCAATCTTTCAGGTGAATCTGAATATAAATTACCTGTATTTTCAACAGAGAATCAAACCTCTTCTGAAGCTGGACGAAGTAAATTTGTGCCCGGAACATCAATCGAATATCTGGGGCAGGTAGCTGATACTTATCTTGTTCTTAAGCTTGTAAATGGATCACTCGGGCTTCTTGATCAGCATGCGGCTCATGAACGGGTAATCTACTATCATATGCGTGCTGAGCGGACTAAGGGCGATTCGAGGCCCCTTGCCATCCCCATAGAACTGACGCTCCATCCAAGTGAAGTGGCCCGAGTTCAGGATATGTGGGAAGAGTTGCGTCAGGCCGGCTTTATGCTCGAACTTGAAAACGGCTCAAATCTTTTTATGCGCGGAATACCGCCAAGTCTTGAAACCGGAGAAGCTAAAGGGTATTTGAAAGCAGCGGTTGACGGGCAGGCTAAAAATCTTGACGATCTCTGGATTATGCTTTCCTGTAAGTCGGCTATTAAGGCAAATCAGTCTCTTGCTTTGGATGAAGCTCTGGCATTGCTTGAGGCATGGGCAAAATGCCCACAGCGGGAATATTGTCCTCACGGCAGACCTGTAATAATAAGCTGGTCTTTTTCTGAAATGGAAAAATTATTTAAACGTAAATAGAATATGTTTTAGACAGGCATACGGTAAATAAAAATGGCAATTCGATATAATACTTTTGAAGTCGGTGTTGATTTAAGAGCTATACGGCATAATTACAAAATCCTTTGCGAGAAAGGATCTAATGTTTACGGAGTGATTAAAGCTGACGCATACGGTCACGGGATGATTGAGGTTGCGCGTGCCCTTGAAAGCGAAGGCGCTGACACTTTTGCTGTGGGAACTGTCGGCGAAGCTGTTCAGTTGCGGCGCAGTGGATGCGAAAAGAGAATTATTTCTTTGCTCGGTCCGCTTAATGAGGCTGATTGTTTAGCTATTGCTGAAGATACTATTATTCCGTTTGTAGGTTGTTTTGATCAACTCAATATGCTTGTTTCTGTAGCTGAAAAGCATCAGCTTGAGATTGAAATCAGTCTTAAATTTGAGACAGGAATGTCTCGTTTGGGTTTCAGTGTTGATGAGCTTGCTGAATTGATTGCGACTCTTAAAGCCGGTCCGCAGATTCGACCTGTAATGGCCAGTTCACATCTTGCAACCTCTGATGATCCGGCTTACGAAGGTTATGTGGGCTCGCAGGCTGAGAAGTTCATATTTATTTTGAAGACTCTTGAGTCCGCGGGATTTAAGGTTGAAGCTAGTCTTGCGAATTCAGCGGGAATTTTAAAACATGATAATGTTCATTTTACGGCTCAGCGGGGTGGGATTGCTCTGTATGGAGCCAATCCACTCAGCGGCACATCATGGGAAGATCTTGGTTCCCGTTTGAAGCCGGCAATGCAGGTCCGTACAAAGATTGCTGCTGTGCGTGAACTGAAAAAAGGGCAATCAATCAGTTACGGTTGCACTTATACCGCACAGAAAGATATGAAAGTTGCGATTGTCTGTGCCGGATATGCCGACGGGTACAGCCGGGGGCTTTCCAGTAAAGGTTCAATGTGCATAAACGGCCGGCGGGCTCCGATTGTCGGGCGTGTGTGTATGCAGCTTACCGCAGTGGATGTTAGTTCTATTCCTGACGTAAAATTCGGTGATATAGCTTATTTGCTTGGCGGAGAAGGTGAAGGTGCTATTTCTCCTGATGATTTGGCTTCCTGGTGGGGCACAATTACTTATGAAGTTTTCTGTCTTCTGGGGCTTAACCCGAAGAGTTATGTTGAATAAATGGTGCATTGAATACGCTTCAAACTGAAGTTAAAACTGTTTTTTGGAGGATGTTGATATGAGTTGGAAAGTAGCTGAAAGTTATCCCCTTAAGGATGTAGATCCTGCGGAACTTAGATACAAATGGGAAGAAATTGCAATTGATATGGCTTTAATTCCTGAACTGAATGTTCGTGTGTACATCGAAGACGGTATTGTGCGTATCGAAGTCAGTGAAGAATTATGGGATTGTATGGCTGGAATTTAGTTATTAAGGGGTGGTTTTTTGGGAACCGCCCCTTATGTTTTACTACTGTATAGATTCTTTTAAAATTCTCACCGGAGGTCATTCTGCACATGATTATTAAAAAAGCAGCGATGATTTCGTGCCCCAATATTATATGTCTGGCATTTTTATGTCTGACAATTCTGATGGTTTCTTTTTTGGGGGGCTGTTCCAGTGACAAAGCTAAAGAAGTTTCTGAGTTCAAGGTGGGCGTCATTGCTGTTACCAGCGGTGAGTTGTTCAGAAGAGGCACCTATATAGTAACGGCTGTTCGTTATGCTACTGATATTGTTAATGCCGAAGGTGGGGTAGATGTATCCGGTGTTAAGCATAAGGTTATTCTCTATCCTGTTGATAGCGGAGGATCTCCCGAAATTGCGACTCGGATGGCACTTCGTTTGATTGAGAAGGATAAAGTTTCAGTTATTATCGGTGGAGCAAGCAGTTCCGTTGCTCTGGCTGTCGCTGAAGTCTGCGAAAAAAAGAAAGTACCCTTTATTACTCCGGTCGCCAGTACCAATAAGCTAACTGCGTTTAAATATTCGTTCAGAGTTTCATATACAAATTCAGTACAGGCGGCGGCGATTGCAACGTTTGTGAGTGAATCTTTAAATCGTGAATCGGTTGCTGTTTTATATGGAGCTGATAATCCTTACAGTGTTGAATTAGCGACTTTATTCAAAAAGAATTATGAAAAGAATGGCGGCATTATTGCTGCTTTTGAAAATTATCCTGAAGGCGCGCGCGAGTATGCGGAGCAGCTCAAGAAAATTATTGCAACTCATCCTAAAATTTTATTTTTTCCCAATAATACGAAGAAAGTACAGCTACAGGCGCGTCAAGCCAGAAAGCTAGGCTTCAAAGGAATTTTCTTGGGCAGTGATTCATGGGACTCTGTTGATTTGTTGAGAAATGATGCTTTCAAAAATAGCTATTTTACAGATCACTGGTTTTCCGGACTTCCTATTCCCGGAGATGCAGAGTTTGAAGCTGATTTTAAGAAAAAGAACGGAGTTGAAGCTACAGAGCTTGAGGCTCTAACTTATGATGCTGCAATGAGTCTTTTCGCAGCAATTAACCATGTTCATTCTGCAAATCCTGAAACAATACACGACGGTCTTGTTGATATGCCGCCATATGCAGGAGTGACTGGTACTTTCGATTATAATAATAATGGCGATCCTGATAAAGATGTATTTATTTCGCAGATCAGGAACGGGCGCGTTGTTTTGAGAGATACTATTTTTGTGAAATGATCATCAACTAAATTTTTTAGAGTTACAAAAAAAACAGCCCGTCATTTTAAATGTCGGGCTGTTTTTATATTCTGTATATTACACAGTAAGTGGTTTGTTTTGCCGAAATTATTGAGGTTGTCCTGTGGGGGCAATAACTATTTCGCGCACGCATACATTTTGGGGTTGCTGGTAGGCAAACATAATTGCTCCGGCAATATCCTGTGGAATTAGAACCGATCCCATTGATTTTTTAAATTCGTTGTATCCGCTGATGATTTCGTCAGAGGTTGTGTGGCTTAGAAGTTCTGTTTCAACTACTCCGGGGGCAATGGTAACGAGTCTGACATTTGAACCGCAGACTTCTTCGCGAATGTTTTCGGTCATTGCGTGGACCGCGAATTTGGTGCCGCAGTATGCTGCATGTTCGGGGAATGTTTTTCGGCCTGCAACGGAACTTATGTTCACAATTGTGCCGCCTTTACGAGCTTTCATCTCAGAAATTACTGATTTTACTCCGTTCAAAACTCCCATGACATTTACATCAAACATGGCTTTCCATTCTGCTGGAGACTGGGTGTCGATGTTACCGAGGAGCATAAGACCTGCGCAGTTAACAAGGCAGTCTACCTGTCCGTATTTAGCTTCGGCGTTTTTAACTGCTGATTTAAAAGACTCAAGGTCGGTTACATCTACTTTTTCACACATGGTGTTTGGCAGTTCTAATACTTCCAGTCTTTCAACTCTGCGCGCAAGCAAAAGCAAAGGGTGTCCTGCAAGCGAGAATGCTCTGGCTGTCGCCTCTCCTATTCCTGAACTTGCTCCTGTGATAACTACGAGTTCCTTGCTCATGTAATATGTCCTTTTCGGTTTAAGTTGACTTTGAGACAGTTTGAACTGTTATCATAAAGTAATTCAGACTTAAAGTTTGGAAGGCTAAAACCTAAAAAGCCCAATGGCCCACAAGAAGATGAGTTCTGCGGGCCATCGGTACTTAAGGAGTAGGAATAGCGATATACTTTGTACTGGAAAAGTATCTTAGTGATCGCAGGTATTTTGTCCGGTGACAAGAGTTCCTGCAAGATAGCTTGCAACTACATTTTCAGGAGATTCTGCGGGAGCGCCTACAACGACTCTGACACCTGCATCAGTGAACAGAGACTGAGCTTTTGCGCCCATTCCGCCTGCAAGTACGAGCTGAACGCCCTGATCTGCAATCCACTTAGGCAAAATACCTGGCTCATGAGGTGGAGGTGTTTCCATGTTGGTGGCGACAACTCCTTTAGTCATAGTGTCAACATCCATCAATGCAAACTGTTCGCAATGTCCGAAGTGCATGCAGAGTTTTCCGCCTGCAACAGGGATAGCGATCCTGATCATGCCGTTTTTAGCTTTTAGATCATTAACGGAAGGCATTTTTAAATTCTCCTGCAATGTTTCGGAAATGTTTAGTATAGGCTTAATTATTGCGTTTAATGCCTTGCCGGTGATTCCTTCGTGATCAACTCGGACAATTGGGTAGCCTTCATCTCCGGAGCGTCCTACTTCTGGATCGAGAGGAATTTTTCCGAGGAATTTAACACCCGTTTCTTTTGCAAGAGCTTCGCCGCCGCCGGTGTTGAAAATATTATGAATGCTGCCGCAATCAGGGCAGACAAAACCACTCATGTTTTCAATGAGTCCAAGGATGGGGTTACCGACCTGTTTACAAAAGTTAACTGAGCGGCGGACATCATCAACTGCAATGCCTTGTGGAGTTGTAACGATTATGGCCTGAGCATCAGATCCGAGGGTCTGGAGTGTGGAAAGAGGTTCATCGCCTGTTCCAGGGGGGCAGTCTACGATAAGGAAATCAAGATCTCCCCATGCTACGTCCTGAACAAACTGTTTTATTAAACCGATTTTTACAGGTCCACGCCAGATGACAGGATCTTCTTTACTTGGAAGCATGAATCCGAGAGACATGACCCAAAGATTCTTACTGTATGAAATAGGTTCGATGATTTCATGACCGATATGAGGTTTCTGGTCTTCAAGGCAAAGCAATCTAGGGACACTTGGTCCGTGAACATCAACATCAAGTAAACCGACTTGTTTTCCGGCAAGAGAAAGAGCTACAGCAATATTTGTTGCAACAGTACTTTTGCCGACTCCGCCTTTGCCTGAAATGACAACTATTTTATGTTTAATTTTGGAAAGAGTCTTTTTTAGTTTCATATCTTCAGGACTGCAATCCTGAGATGTACATCCTGAACCGGAGGAAGAACAACTTCCGCAAGCATGATCGCTCATATATAATCTCCTGCCCCTTAGTATTAGGGGTAATGTTTTTCTTAGGTCGTTTAAGAATTAAGAACGGCCTAAGTCTGAATGATAATAAATATTAGTATAAAATAAGACCTGTTACCGCGTTGTCAATGTACGGATGTAACGAGTCTTATTATGCTTTGTCTTTTCTTTTTACCAGTGGCCTGGTTTGTCTGCGCCGGAAGCTTCTTCCAGATTGCCATTTTTATAGGCAGAAAAAGCATCTTCAACAGTGCCGCTTTCAGTTAAGAAAATCTTAATTGCACCTTTCTCCAGAGCCGTGAAAGCTTTTGGGCCTACATGTCCGGTAATAATAACCTTTGCTCCTGTCGCTGCAACATTCTGCGCTGACTGGATTCCGGCTCCCTGCGGAGCATTTAAGTTCTGAGTATTATCTACAAATTCATAAGAGTCATTGTCGGTGTCTAAAATAGCAAAACCTTTAGCACGACCGAAACGGGGGTCTATTGAATCATTCAGATTTGGACCTTGGCAGCTAATTGCAATTTTCATTTTATTTTCTCCTTGAACCTATGGTTGGGATTAATTTCTTTGCCTTGTCTTTGTCTGCATCTGCCTTTTTTTCCTAACCTGCCCGAACAACCGGGCATGATAAAGTTTTCAAGTAGATTCAGCCTGTAGGCCTCGAGGATTTCATCGACTGTTCCCCGTACCCATGGAATAACTTTAATTCCGGCCTGCTCCAGGGCGTTTCGTGTGCAGCCGCAAATAGCGCCGCATATGAGAAATGTTGCCCCGCAGGTCAAAGTGGCGGATGTCCTGTCCTTTGGGTCTTTTGAGGGAAGGGATAGGAGACCTGCGGGGCAAATTTTATTGTCGATTAACTGGAACATTTTAAGTTCCGTTGCGTTGTCAAATACAGAGGCCAGCCTGTTTTCAAAACAAGCTAAACAAAGTGTTGTCGCCGAATTAATAGTGCGTTCTTTGTGTCCTCTCATGACAACGACAAAGCACTGGACGTGCCTGTTTAAAATAATATCGATATTCTGGATACTTGGTTGGATATAGAGGTGTGAAGAGAGAGTGTCTAAGGCTTTTTTTGCGTCTGTAAAATAAGATTAGGGCTTGTTATGCGTCCATCTCTTCACAGCGGGAGATAGATCTGCGCAGGGTGTCCTTGGAAATGCCAAGCTCTCGGCAAGTGGCCATTTTTTTGCCGTTATTTCTTTCAAGGGCGCGACTGATGGCGAGGCATTTAACTTCTTCCAGCGTCATTGGTTGATTGCCGGGAGAAAGTGTGCACTTTAGTTGCGGCTGCAAATATTCGGGTAGATGCTCAATTTGAATGAAGCCTGACGGGCAGAGGATAAAGGCAAATTCAAGGATATTCTCAAGCTCACGAACATTGCCGGGATAGGGGTGGCGCATGAGTATCTGCAGAGAATCTTCTGAAAGACCGTCGATGTTTTTACCTTGAAGTACATTGAGCCTGTTTATGAAGTGGTTGATTAACAGGGGAATATCTTCGGTCCGTTGTTTAAGAGATGGAAGATTGAGGGTAACAACGTTGAGTCTGTAAAAGAGATCCTGACGGAAGGTTCCATTTTCTACAAGTTCTGCAAGATTACGATTTGTTGCTGCTACAATTCTAACGTTGGCATTAACGCTGGAGACAGCGCCCAACGGTTCGAATGTTTTTTCCTGAAGGACTCTAAGTAGTTTTACCTGAAGTTTTGGCGGCATATCTCCAATTTCATCAAGAAAAATAGTACCACCGGCCGCAAGTTCAAACCGTCCGGGTTTATCTTTACGGGCATCAGTAAATGCTCCGGCCTTATATCCGAAAAGTTCAGATTCGAGCAGATTGTCAGGTAAAGCTCCGCAGTTTACTGCAACGAACGGGCCGTGTTTACGGTCGCTGAGATTATGAATGGCTCTGGCAAAGAGCTCTTTTCCTGTGCCGGATTCGCCTAAAAGCAAAACGGTAGCTTCGCTTTTACTTACCTGCGGCATTATTGAAAAAACTTTGGCAAGGAGTTTGCTTTTACCGATAATGTCTTCAAATCTCCACGAGTCCTGAACTTCGCGGCGCATAATTTGAATGTCAGTGAGATCTCGAAAGCTTTCTACTCCGCCGATAATCTTGCCCGCGGAATCAACAAGCGGGGCCGCACTTATGGATACAGGTACTTTTTTACCGTCAGCGTGGATAAAGAAGATAGATTTGTTACTGATTCGTCCGTTGTGCTTCATGCAGGAGCGCAGTGCACAATTCCCGTCGCACAGGCTGGAGTGGAATACTTCCCAACATTTGTAGCCGACAGCTTCTTCACAGTGGATTCCTGTGATTCGGCTGGCGGCTTCATTGAAGAACGTTATGTTCCATTCTTTGTCTACAGTGAAGACTCCGTCTGCGAGGGAATCGAGCACTGCGGAACAAGGAAGGTTGCTGGGGAATCTCATTTTCCGCTCCGCACTATTCCGGTTGTTCTTATCTAATTAATGCGCCCCTATCGATTTGTCATCTTCAAGGGGCGCGTTCAGCTATTTTAACAGCGGATAAAACGTTTTACGGTTTTATGCCTTTGTTGCTCTGGTTTCTCTGAGCCATTGGTACCAATCTTCAAGTCCTTCACGTGAGCGACAGGAAAGAGGGAAGATAGAAATGTCTTTGTTTAGCTTGCGGGCATGTTTCTTTGCATTTTCAAGGTCAAAATCAACGTAAGGAAGCAAGTCAATTTTGTTGAGGATCATGACAGAAGAAATATGAAACATGAGAGGATATTTCTCAGGTTTATCATCACCTTCAGTTACGGTCAGCAGGGTAACTTTGTGGTGTTCACCTACATTGAATTCTGCGGGGCATACGAGGTTTCCGACGTTTTCTACAAAAAGGATATCGAGTCCTTCGGTATCGATATGAGAAAGAGCTTCTTTTACCTGACTTGAATTAAGATGACAGCCGCCTTCGGTATTGATCTGTACAGCTTGCGCACCGGTTGCTGCTACGCGACGGGCATCGTTGTCTGTTTGAAGATCGCCTTCGATAACCGCCATTTTGAATTCACCCTTGAGGTCTGCGAGGGTTTTTTCCAGAAGGCTTGTTTTACCTGATCCAGGGGAACTCATGAGATTTAGACACAGGATCTTTTTCTCAGTAAAAAAAGTATTCAGTTCCGCTGCGATTTTATCGTTGGCTTCTAAAATATTTCGTACAATAGGTATTTCACTCATCCGAGTCTCCTTAATTAAATCTTATTCAATCTCGATACCTTCGATCTGTAATTCTTTTCCTTGAAGAACTTTATGTCCGATTTCGAGACCGCAGTCAGGGCAGGGCATGTAAAGTCTATCATTAGGGGTAAACTCTTTTTGGCATGAGCCGCAACTGACTATTATTGGGATTTCGTTAACAACAAGAATCGAGCCTTGAAGCGGAGTATCCATAGTGATGGCTTCCCATCCAAAGGTCAGAGCTTCTGAGACGATTCCCGCGAGAGCTCCGTTGTTTACCAATACTTTTTTAAGTGTGGCATCCGGGTGCTTCTCTAATTCCTCTAGGACTATCGTATGTATGCTTTGAGCTATTGACATTTCATGCATGAATTTGGACTACCCCAAAAAAGTATCAGGGGCAAGATACTTCAAAGTAGAAATTGAATGGAATTTTATTATTTCATGTCTAATGTGGTTTATTTTGAAAATACATAAGAGATCAATAGGATTGATATAATGTTCTTCAGGATTCTATTACACTCTCATAAACCTTGCGTAAGTGATGGGAGTGTTTTATCGACCATTAATGCACTGCAAACGTTTGGGCTGTGCGTTTTTTTAGACACGTATTCAGATTTAATGTTAATGCTTGAAGCATAACTTTTTACGAACCCGGTGTTACCGGATTCTGGAGGACTTATAGATGTATGTAGGACTGAAAATGCTCAAGGATTTTGTTACGGTAACTCCTGAAACTTTAGTGAAGGATGCGGACAAACTTCTCGAAGATAATCAGTTGTGGATGCTTCTTGTCAAAGACGGTGAAGAACTTGTTGGTTATGTCACAAAAGAGGACGTCCGGGCCGCTCTACCCTCAGTAATAAGCTCTCTTGAAAAGCACGAGCTGAATTATCTGCTCAGTAAAATTACTGTCAGGGACGTAGTTCGTAAAAACATAACCACAATTCCGCCTGAAACTGACATCGAAGCTGCTGCAGATCTTATGTATGAGATGAATCTCTCTGGTCTGGCCGTGGTGGATAAGGAAGGAAAGCTCATCGGCTATATTAACCGGAATAAGATGCTGGAAGTTCTTGTCGAAGAAATGGGACTAAAGCAAGGTGGTTCCCGTATTGTTGTTGAAGCGGAAGAAAGGACCGGGGTTCTTTATGAACTCGCTGGAATTATTTCAAACATGAAATACAACATTATCAGTACCGGATTATTTTATCATAAAAACCGCAGAATGGTTGTTGTTCGTGTGGATACTGAAGATCCTTCCCCTATAATAGAATCTTTAAGGGAACGCGGACATAAAGTTGTCGGTCCCGATGACTTTAAACATGAATGGAAGTCATAGTTTTTTAGTCTTTTTTTTAAGAAAATAAAAAGGGCCGCATCTTTTATGATGCGGCCCTTTCCTATTGGGTCTGCGACCCCGGAATTAAACGGTATAATTATCTGCTTATTAACCGCAGCTTCCTGAACACGAACCACATTCTCCGCCGGCGCCCATTTCCATAGCTGAAGTGATAACAAATCCGCTATAGCTAAGGTCGACTTTGAAAGGGCTTCCCTGTCCGTTAAGTTCTTTGTCTATCAGAAAGGTGAATCCCGCTGCATCAAGGTTCTCGTCAGTGTCTTTTGGCTCATCCAGAGCCAATGCCAATCTGGGGCCTGCTCAGCCACCTGTAGAGAGGTAGATGCGTATAGGGGTTCTTTCTTTATCTGCAAAGTAGCTTTCAAGCTGTTTAGAGGCAGCTTCTGTTATTTCAACCATTATTCCCTCCTTATAGGACTTCTCGATACAAAAATAAGTTTTCTATTTGGTTTTGTCAAATGCTCCATGTTGACCTTGATAGTCTCTTAAGGTAGGAAATATACTCCTGTTCAGTTTTACCAATATAATTATTTGTTTCAGATATTTCAACAAGACAAATTAAACGCTTCCGTCGTTTATAGGGAGTCATCATAATGAAGACTAAAGATCTTATATTGGAAACAGCCAAAGAAATAATTTCTCAGGTGGGTTTCCATAGAGCCACGACTTCTAATTTAGCTAAAGCTGCTAATATTTCGGAAGGTACCATATACAGGCACTTTGAGAGTAAGGAAGATATTCTTCTTCACATTCTTGCAGGGCTTGAAGAAAGTTTCTCATATTATATTGAAGGCGTTCGTCAGAAGCTTGATAAAGATGAGTGTTCGTTTGATATGATAATGGCTGATTATTTCACTTTTGTTGAAGATAATGAAGTTGACATGAAGATTATGCTTTCCACATACGGATTGCTTGATTCTTCTAAGCGCCTGATGGCTGTTTTCCTTAAAAATCTAGAGCTTATCCTTGAAGATTGTATCAAGGTAGGGATCAGAAAAGGAATCCTCAGAGATGTTGCTGTTGAAGAAAATGCTACAATTATCATGACAATTATTTTCGGTCTGACCAGAATGCATCTGTACTGGCCTAACCAGAGAGATGTTCGTACAGAAGCTATTGATTTCTGTCGTCGCAGTCTTCTCAAATAGTTTTTTTTAAAGTTTTTTATAAGGCCGCCCAGTAATTAGCGGCCTTTTTTTTATATTTTTAATTTTCGATAGTGAAAAATTTCAGCCGCAGTGCGTTTGTCACCACTGTTACTGAACTGAGCGACATTGCCGCAGCGGCGAACATAGGTGAAAGAGTCGGGCCTCCGAAAATATAGAGTGCTCCGGCAGCAACAGGAATTCCCAGTACATTGAAAGCAAAAGCCCAGAAAAGGTTCTGTTTGATATTTCTAACTGTAGCCCGGCTTAGTGCCAGAGCTGTTAAAACACCTGATAGATCCCCTTTCATAAGCACAATGTCGCCGGATTCAATTGCGACATCAATCCCGGTGCCCATGGCAATTCCAAGGTCTGCCGAGGCAAGAGCGGGCGCATCATTGATGCCGTCGCCTATCATAGCCACTTTCCGGCCCTGAGCCTTTTCTCTGTTTACAACTTCAGCTTTACGGTCCGGCATAACCTGCGCTACCACTTCGTTGATTCCTGCGCTTTTTGCGATTGTGCGGGCTACTTTCTCGTTATCTCCGGTAAGCATGACAGTTTTTACGCCTAGAGCGTGAAGCTTTTTGATTGTCGCTGGGGCTTCTTTTTTTATTTTATCAGCGATGGCCATAATTCCGGCAAGTTTTCCGTTTTTAGCAATGTAGAGCGGGCTTTGGCCCGCAGATTCGAAACTGGAGGCCGCATCTCTGGCTTTTTTCTCGTCAAGTCCGCCGACAAAATTGCGGTTCAGATATTCCTGATTGCCGAGCAGCATGGAATGACCACCTGTTTTTGTGGCAATACCAAGACCTGCTACAGCATTAAATGATGTCGTTTCCGGTAACGATATGCCTGTCTTTTCGGCTGCGCGGAGTACTGCTCTTGCAAGGGGATGTTCGGATTGTTTTTCTGCCGAAGCGGCCAGTGCTAATAATTCTTCTCCGTTTTGACCTGAAGCGACAAAGGTGTCCACCAGCTCGGGTTGTCCGTAAGTAAGAGTTCCGGTTTTGTCGAAGATCATGGTGTTGATTTTACCGGCAGTCTCAAGGGCTTCTCCTGATTTTACAAGCACGCCAAGCTGTGCTCCACGTCCTGTTCCGACCATTATTGCGGTCGGGGTGGCAAGTCCCATTGCGCAAGGGCAGGCAATGACCATTACGCTGATGAAAATGCGCAGAGCAAAGGAAAAAGGCTCAGCGCTGAAAAAGTACCAACTGAGACCGGAAAGAACAGCGATAGTCATTACCGATGGCACAAAGTAAAAACTTACGGTGTCCGCAAGGGAGGAAATCGGAGCTTTGGACCCTTGAGCATCTTGTACAAGTTTGATGATGCGGGAAAGTACCGTGTTTTCACCGACATTTTTTACACGAACCTTGAGCGCCCCTCCGCCAGTATTAACAGTACCACCCGCAACTGCGTCTCCTTCAGATTTGGAGACAGGCATGCTTTCACCTGTAAGCATTGATTCATCTATCTCTGAATGTCCTTCATAGACAGTGCCGTCTGCACTTACTCTGTCGCCGGGCCGGATCAAAATATTGTCACCGGGACCGATTTCTTCAATGGGGGTTGAAATTTGTTCGCCGTTTTCAAGCAGGATGGCTTTTGCCGGAGTCAGGTCCATTAATTTTTCTATGGCTTCTGATGTGCGTGATTTAGCTCGTCCTTCCTGAAATTTGCCAAGTAAAATAAGAGTGATAATTGTTGCCGCGGATTCAAAATAGAGATCCATAGCTCTTGCTTGAGGATCAACTCCTAATGCTATTTCAATAAAGTTCCAAAGTGAATAAACGACAGCCGCAGAGGTTCCCACCGCAATAAGGGAATCCATATTTGGGGTGCCGCGCATGAGGTTCGGGAATCCGTGAATATAAAAATCTTTACCGAACCAAAGTACAGGCATAGTCAGAAAAAGTTGAATAAGGGCAAAGCCAAGCGGTGAATGATGGGGGCTTATAAAGTTCGGCAGAGGCATGCCCACCATGTGTCCCATGGTTATGATGAGAAGCGGGACGGTAAATGTCAGAGCATAGATCAGCTTTTTTTTCATTAAAGCTAATTTTGCTTCATTTTGCTTACGTCGTGTCTCAAAGTTTTTTTGTGCATCCTGTGCGGATTGAATTTCTCCAGCCTCGAATCCAAGATCTTTTATTATTAGTCTGATTTGTCTCAGTGATATAATTGCGGAATTGAATTTTATTATTGCTGATTCTCCCGGCAGGCTGACTCCGGCTTTGACTATTCCGTCAGTCATATTTAAAACTCTTTCAAGTCTTGATGAACATGCAGAGCAGCTCATTCCTGATATGGGTAGAGCGACCTCAGTTCCTTCAATTTTTTCAGTAGCTTCAAATCCAGACATTTCGACGGTTTTAATTATTTCCGTAACGGAAGTTGATTCTTTATCAAAATTTACGGCTAAGGATTCAGTAGCCAGATTGACGCTGGCATGCTTAACTCCATCCATATTGTTGATAACTTTTTCAAGCCTTGATGAACATGCAGAGCAGGTCATCCCTTTTATTTCAAAAAGTGCATCCATAATATATCCTGTTTGGGGTACTCGCGGGGATTGCATTACCCAGTTACATTTTTTATAGCTACTCCCGACGGGGAGTCTCGTTTAAAGATTAGAACAGTTTTGATAATAATTCTCAACCTCTTTAAGGCGGAGTAATATGCAAAAAGAAAAGATTGTCCTTTCAGAAATAGATATGACTCGCACCCTTGATAGACTCGCTTCTGAGATCACAGAGCGTCGTGGTGATTGCGAAAAACTTGCTATTATAGGTATTCAGCGCCGAGGCGCAGACCTAGCTCAAAGGCTTAAAGACCTGCTGGACGAGCGGCTTGGCAGAAAAATACCCTTAGGTAAGCTTGATATCAATCTCTATCGTGATGATTGGACAAATCTGAGCCGCCAGCCAAGCATTAATTGTACAGAGATTCCTTTTGAGATAGAAGGAACTTCAATTATTCTGGTTGACGATGTTCTTTTTTCTGGAAGAACAGTTCGTGCTGCCCTTGAAGCAGTTTTAGATTTCGGCAGACCTCGCAGAGTTGAACTGCTTGTTCTGGTTGATCGCGGTCATCGTGAATTGCCGATTCGCGCTGATTATGTGGGTAAAAAAGTTACGACCGGTGAAGATCAGCATGTAAATGTGCTGGTGAAAGAACGTGATGATGAAGATAAAGTTGTTCTTCTTTTACCTGAATAATTTCCGCTTAAAAATTGTATTAAAACCGGAAGGTCCGTTTCTATATGAGTGACAGGGAATTAGTTTTTTCAGATGGATGCGCAGTCAGCCTTATAGGCATGGCCGGAGCCGGAAAGTCTACTCTTGCACCGCTTCTTGCCACCAAATTAGATTGGCAGTTTATCGATACCGATCAAGTCGTGGAGTCTTTTTACGGTAAACCGTTGCAGGATATTGTTGATTATCTGGGTCTTGCAGATTTCCGTAAGGCCGAGGAAGAAATACTTTCCACCCTCGGAGTTCTCAGAACAGTCGTTTCCACTGGAGGGAGCGTTGTTTACGGTGAAAAAACGATGGAAAGGCTTAAAAGTCTCGGGCCTGTTGTTTATCTCCGCATGGAATGCAAAACCTGCCTTCAGCGGGTCGGAGAGGGATACGGCAGGGGGCTTGCTATAAAGCCAGATCAAAGTCTCGAAAGTTTATACAATGAACGCGTTCCTCTTTATGAGCGTTATGCTGATTTTACGGTAGATACAGATAAATTTTCGTCTGATGAATGTGCTGAGAAAATTTTCCAGTGGTTGAAATCAATACAAGAATAAAAGTAAGTTAGGGTTTAATAATTCATGAAAAAAATTACCAGACAGGCAGTTTTCCGTAAACTTGATTCCCTTTATGAACGCATGGCCTCCGTTTATGCAGATACTTCCGCACGTATCGGTCTATCGTGTGAAAATTGTGAAGACAATTGCTGTACCAGTTATTTTCAGCACCATACATATGTTGAATGGCTGTACCTATGGCAAGGGTTAAACCTGCTTACTGAAGAAAAAAGAAGTGAATATGTGCAGCGGGCCGAGGATTACGTGCGCGGCTCTCGTGCTATGCTCGAAACCGGAGTGCGTCCCAAGATTCTGTGCCCTTTGAATGATAACGGTCTTTGCGGAGTTTACAAACATCGCCTCATGATCTGCCGTATGCACGGAGTTGTGAATACTTTACGTCAGCCGAATGGCAAGCAGCATGCTTTTCCCGGATGTTTTAAGTGTCAGGCTCTTACAGAAAACATGGATAACGTGCCGGTTCTTGATAGAACCCCGCTTTACAGAGATCTAGTAGGGCTTGAAATGGCTTTGCTCGGCAACAAAATTAAGACCATGCCCAAAGTAGACCTGACTCTCGCTGAGATGATTGTTATGGGCCCGCCTGATTTGAATAAACGTTCATAGAAAAGGCAGATTTGATCTAGACTCTGGCCTTGTTTCGGGATGGTATTGATCTATTCGGCATTATAATATATTTTTTAAAAGGAGAAAGTGTATTTAGGGCAATTCAGGCCTGTAATCTATAAGTGTGTACGCACTTCGGGGGTTTTGTGGGAAAAAAAGTGGCAGGATTTTGTTTGTTTTTAATAATGATGGCCTCTTCGATTGCGTTTGCGGCAACTGCCGTACCGATTGTATTTGAAATTCCCTCAACTTTAAAAGCTGCGGATGTTCATGTTCAGTTTCTAGGCAGTTCTATCACTGGTACATATGTAAATACTCTCGGTGCTGTCCAGAACCTGGTTACGACGAGAGGATATACTCTTGCTGAAATAACAGGACCTGTTTCAGTCGGAGGGGGCGCACCTGCTAATGTCCCCGCTGTTTTAATTTCAAACTATGTTTCCGGCAGAGTTTTTATTACAATCGGCAATAGTACCGATATGAGCCCTGTTGCTCAACCCGCCCCTCAGACCTCTACTGATCCAAATTACTATGAACGTTACCAGTATTTTGAACCTACCATTATAGGGGCTGATGCACATGTGGATTTGTCATATATAGATTTTGCTGCAATAGCTCTGACGCTGGAAGCTAAGAATGCTCCGAATGCGGAGTTCAGCCCTCAAAAAACAACGGTTACCAGTAAAGTGCTTACCGATCGGTTGGCTCGAACTACGGTTGTTGCCGGTTCGTCTGTTATTCCTCCAAATGAAAAGTTGCCCAGTAAATCGTTTGCCCGGGTAATATCTCCTAATACTCCTACCGGTGCAGCTTTATATCACGACTGGACGAATTATTTGAAAACCACTCTTCAAGGTAAGACGGTACACCTTAAAGGATTGTTTGCGGGAGTTCTTCTTGCTGGTGAGGTTAACTATTCAAGTAATGAGCGTCAGGCTCAAAGTTATGATTACACAGTTTCTATTTCCGGTGCAGGAGATGTTACTTTTACCCCAACACCTCTTTCGGACTCTGGTTCCAGCGCAGTGGCGGGAGTTCCAGTTCCGATGAGAACCAACCCCGGAGTCGGTAAAACTGCAACAGCTGTAATTACTGTTTCTTTTGCCGAGTTGAGCGCGGCTACCGGTATATATGGTAACAACCCTAAATACAGTGTGGGCGGCGGAGCTTTGACTTTAGGAATCGTGAATGATTTTTATGGGTGGGTTGTGGGAGATTTGCTTGCAGGTTTAAGTTGGGGATTTCCGGGCAGTGCAACTACATATAAAGGTACAGCCATAGGGGGTATGTACAGTCGGCAATGGTGGGGCGGCCCTCTTGCAGACGGAACAGTTATTGCCGGAGCGGATACTCCCGCCGGTAATGGAACTGTTTTTGAACTAGCTCAGCCGGGCGAGCCTTTGAATTATCATACTTATGCGGCTGCTCTTAACGGTGTCACTCCGGGATACGGTTTCGCTCTACAGGATAGATTGGGACAGAATTTATTGCATCTTAATACAGGTACAGATCCAAACGGATATCTATTAGCGATTATTGAACCGTAGGCTGGTTCTTCGATTACCCCTAGTCCAAGTCAGGCTCCCGGGGTGACATTAATAATTAGAACAACGGTAATCAAAGAGAAGAGTGCTTCTGCTTTGAAGGCTGATTATAAAGCGGATGATTTTGATCCTATCACTTCCATCTGTTCCTTTAATGGAACCGTAATTCCTTCTGGTCTTTGTGCCACCTTTATGATGGACACTCATAAGGTTCCGAACGGAAGAGTTTCAGACATTAAACTGATGAAACTTTATTCCAGCGGGACGTCTGCTCTTTATACATACGCGGTGTCCGGTCCTGCCTATGAAGACGGGTTTTGGTGGCTTACAGATGCAGAGTATAATCATCTGATTCCAAGTGACACTGTTACTCGTGGAACTCAGTATTATATACACTTCGTGGTTAAAGATAATGGAGCTTTTGATGAAGATCTCACGGCAGGTTATATCACTGATCCTGTTTCTGCCGGGACAAAGCTGTCTTCATCCGGGTGTGTCCTTGTTCCTGAATCCAGTATGTCTTATGAGCTTGCAGGGTTGTTTTTAATAGCCTTGATTTCAGGAGTCTTACGCAGGCGAAAATTGAATAGTTAATATTAATCAAAAATCCTCCTCGACTCCGTCGCAGGGGGATTTTTTTTTCAGTATGCTAGACTGTTATGGTTTTTTTTCAATGCTGTGGCTTGTAGAAAACCGATGAAATCTTCTATTCCCATTCGGCGGCATTTTATATAGCGTATGGCGTATTCTTTAAAGGTCAGGTCCGCTCCGTATACATGGTAGCGTGTGTCAGGTCCGCAGAATTCTAAGCCGAGATGTTCTGCAACTTGCGGATGGATAGGTTGTTCAAAATCGGGGAAGGGGTCAGCGATTGATTCAGTAATCCCTGTTCCAAGTTCATAGAAACCGAGTTCGGACAGAACCCCGTTTGCCGTGTTAAGCAGTAGCTCTTTTCCGGGGTGGTTTATTGTATTGAAAAGTTTTCTATGTTTGTAATTCGAAAGGATGAAATCAACGTATTTTGTAGAGCAGTAGGTTTCTTTTTTTCTTTCTATTTTTTCAGATTTAGCAATGATTGAGTCGAAATCGTATATTTTTGTGAGTTTGGCATTCAGGAAAAGGTGCAGAATCTGGGATTCGCTGAGATCTCTTTCAAATAAAGATTCCAGAAAAGTATCCGGGTAGTCGAATCCTTTTTTGCCGGACCAGAGCGGCCAGTAGTGAATAAAAAGCATGCTTGGAAAAGCGATAGTTTTGCATTCAGGTTTCAGCTTGTTGCGAAGGGTTGCCGAGGATAATTCTCCCCAATTTTCGGCAAGGTGCTGGTACAGAAAAAGATTACATTTTGTGAGAAGCTCTTCGGGGATCGGCTCTCTTATATAATTGGTGAAACGGTGAACCTCATAAGTTTCCGTAAAATCAGAACTTAAGTTCAAAAGGTTTTCAATAGGTTCACCTTGGCAGTTCGCCTGTAATATGCA
This sequence comes from Maridesulfovibrio ferrireducens, assembly GCF_016342405.1. NCBI lineage: Bacteria > Pseudomonadati > Thermodesulfobacteriota > Desulfovibrionia > Desulfovibrionales > Desulfovibrionaceae > Maridesulfovibrio > Maridesulfovibrio ferrireducens. The sequence goes on from NZ_JAEINN010000001.1 coordinate 132,470, forward strand.
TATTTTCCTTTTCATTATGGAACGCAGATTAGCATAATCCATTATGATAGCACAATAAAGATAACCCTCTTCCCTTATGATTACTTCAAGGCAAAATATATGAAAAATTATTTCAGAACAGACTTAGAAGCGGTAATTTCAAAAGTCGCAGCAGTTGATCCTGCGCTTGAGAAATCTGCGCGCGCTCATCTGGATAATTTGACTAAACCGATAGGCAGTCTTGGTCGACTTGAAGACCTTGCGGTCAAGATGTATATGGCTTCCGGCGGTAATCCACCAAAGTCTGATCCGGCGCGTATATATGCAATTGCCGGAGATCATGGTGTTAATGCCGAAAATGTGAGTTTTTTTTCGCAGGAAGTAACCCGTCAGATGGTAGAAAATTTTCTTCGAGGCGGAGCTGGAATTAACGTGCTTGCAACGACTTCCGGCGTAGAGCTTGTTGTGGTTGATGCCGGATGTATGGGCGGAACTTTTCCAGAGCATCCCCGTTTGATTCAGCGCAAAATCAATTGCGGAACAGCAAATATTTCTAAAGGCCCGGCCATGACTGAGGCTGATTGCTTAAAGGCTGTGTTCCTTGGTATTGATCTGGCGGATCAGGCTCATCGTGAAGGTATAAAGACTCTTGGAACCGGTGAGATGGGCGTTTCAAATACTACACCTTCCACGGCGCTTTATTGCGCTTTTTTCGGACTTGATCCAAAATCTGTGACGGGCCCCGGTGGCGGAATAGATGCCGAGGGCGTAATCAGGAAAACCGGAGTAATACATCGCGCGCTGTCGGCGAATAAAGCTGTTATTGAAGCTGGTGATTCTCTTTCTATTCTGGCAGCCTTGGGCGGGTATGAGATTGCCGCTCTTGCAGGGCTTATTATCGGCGGCGCAAAGAACAGGCAGATGGTTTGTATTGACGGTTTTATTTCAACAGCTGCGTATGCTGTCGCGTGTAAGCTTTGTCCCGCTGTCGGGGGATATTCTGTTTTGAGTCATGCGTCCGCAGAACCCGGTTATGCTGGAGTAGTAAAAGCTCTTGGCAGAAAGCCTTTATTGCACCTTGATATGCGCTTAGGTGAAGGTTCAGGAGCCGCACTGAGCATGTTTATGCTTCGGGCGGCGGCTAATATTTATAATGATATGGCTACATTTGATGATGCCGGAGTTGATTCCGGTAACTAATTTTTACTGAAAGGAGAATGACTATGTCCGCTTGGGAACTGGTCAAGACTGTCAAATCCGCGGGTTGAGCCGCCAAGATTGCTCCGGGGGACCTGGAGCAGGTGCTTGAAGGGTTGGCTGTGGAAGACGAGCGTCTGCTGACCGGACTGGGGGGGAATGAGGATTCCGCCATAGTGTCTTTTCCTGCGGGCAAAGCTCTTGTTCAGACCGTGGATTTTTTTACACCTGTTGTAAATAATCCGTATTGGTTCGGGCAGATTGCTGCGGCTAACTCTCTTTCTGATGTTTACGCAATGGGCGGTGAGCCTTGGACTGTGATGAACATCGTCTGTTATCCCATGAAAAAAATGGGTGGCGAGATTCTGCGCGAAATTCTCAAAGGCGGCATGGATAAAACCCGTGAGGCCGGAGCTGTTCTCGCAGGCGGTCACAGTGTTGAAGATGACGAAATGAAATACGGTCTTTCCGTCACAGGTTTTGTCGATCCAGATCGGTTTGCTTCGAACAAAGGTTTGCGTGAAGGCGATCAGCTGCTCTTGACCAAGCCTCTTGGAACAGGCGTACTCGCGACGGCCTTAAAGGCCGATTGGGACGGCGCTGAACGTTTTGAAAAGGATGTTTATAAGTGGGCATCCCGTCTTAATATTGCGGGTGGACGGGTAATTCGTGAACTTGGCCTTAAAGGGGCTACTGACATTACAGGATTCGGTCTGGGCGGTCATGTTCTTGAAATGGCAGATGCTTCAGGCGTGGCCGTTGAGTTGTGGCTGGATAAGGTTCCATTCATGGATGATGTTATTGATCTTGCATCCATGGGCTTGATTCCGGCCGGCAGTTTTGCCAATCGCAATTTTTGCAGTTCACAGGTGGAAACTGCGGCAAGCGCGGATCTGATTAAGACTGATCTTGTTTTTGATGCTCAGACATCGGGCGGATTAATTTTAGCTGTTCCTGCTGCTCAACTACAGCAGGCTAAGGATATGCTGCTTGAAGCTGGAGACTTAGCCGAGCATGTGGGGCAGGTTGTTTCATTCGATAAGAAGCGAGGGCGCCTCAGAATCGGATAACCTGCTTGTTACAATTTATAGAAATAATAAAGCGCGAATCTGTTATGCAGGTTCGCGCTTTAATCATAGATAGGTAAGTCTTAAAGTCGCATGGAGGAGGTCCTGATAGTTATGCACTGCCGTGGCTCGAAGTTACAGCCTGAATCAGGTTTCCGCTGGCATTATATACCGGCGAGGATTCAATCTTTACGAGCTCGCGGTGCATGGAAGGATCGGCAAAAGCTTGTCTATGCAGTCTCTTGCGTTGCAACGTCTTCATTGTGTTAGCCAGATTTTCTGTTTCCCTTTGTGGAGGGGCCTGAGCCACTTGTGTCAAATCTAGAGAGTTCGTCATTTAAGACCTCCGTCCGTGGAAGTTATAAGTAGAATGCATTAGTAAATGTTTCCCCTTTAATAATCTTATCGGTTGAGCCTTTCAAAACTTAAGATGTGGGCTAAATATATATGATTAACAATTTAACGTGGTTGTCGTTTTGATACACAAATTATTTTGTTTTGAAAATAAAAAACCCGAAATCCATGCATTATATTGAATGCAAAAGATTTCGGGTTTAAAATTATATTTAGGTAAGGTAGAAAGAATCAGTCCTTCCAACTCCACCATTTTTCGAGATGCGGGTCGCGTTGTTCGTTATTGACGCAGTAGACAACGCACCTGAAAACATAAAGCATGCAACGGTCCACGTGCTTTCCGGCTAATTCTTCAAGCCGGAGATACATGGTTTCCGGATCTTCCCTCTTCATTTCATCAAGGGAGCGATAACCCATATCCCAGAGGTCTTCGGCAATTGACTTACCTACCCCGGGCAGGGTGCGGAAACTTTTCAGGATATCAGGCTTTGCATTTGTCATAGACGCGATCAAGAATTTCTTTGGCTCCGGCAGCAAGAACGTCATCAGCAAGGCTCATTCCAAGATCCCAAGCTTCATCTGCGGGGCCGGTTCTTTGGAGCCTGATAGGACTGCTTCCGTCGATATCCGCTACAAATCCAGTCAGTTTAATATTGTCACCTTCGCGTACAGACCATGCTGCGATGGGAACCTGACAACCGCCGTCAAGGCCGGTCAGGAAACCGCGTTCAGCACGAACCTGCCGCGCAGTTTCTTCGTGGTGAAGGAATCCGAGAATGTCCTGAATTTCCGTGTCCTCGATTCTGTATTCGATTCCGAGTGCACCCTGAGCCACAGCCGGTAGGAACTGTGGAGGACCGAGTATTTCACTCTTAGGGGCTGTGAGATTCAGTCTGTTCATACCTGCTGTGGCAACAACAATGGCGTCAAATTTGCCGGCCAGAAGTTTGCCTACACGGGTATCAAGATTGCCGCGCAGTGATTCAATCTTGAGGTCGCTACGCAGGGTGAGGAGCTGTGACTGTCTGCGCAGGGAACTTGTTCCTACAACTGCGCCAACCGGCAGGTCTTTAAGCGAATCATATTTTACGGAGAGCAGGGAATCAGTTTCAGCTTCTCTAGGCGGGATGATCCCGACTTCAAGTCCTTCAGGCAGTTCTGTCGGCACGTCTTTCATGCTGTGTACTGCAAGATCGGCTTTTTTAGCGAGCAGAGCTTCTTCGATTTCCTTTACAAACAAACCCTTGCCACCGACTTTTGCAAGTGGAACGTCCAGAATTATATCGCCCTTGGTTTTTATCTTGAGCAACTGAACTTCGATACCGGGATATTCGTTACGAAGGAGGTCTGAAATATGATTGGCCTGCCAGAGAGCAAGTTTGCTTCCGCGGGTCGCGATGGTGATTTTTCTCATTGTGCCGCCGTTTTATTTAAAAATTAGTTAATTAACCGCAAGTGGAGCAGTTGCCACCGGAGCATCCTGCACAGCTGCTGCCTGATGAGGACGAAGATGGAGCAGATTCTCCCGTATCTCTTGAGTCCGAAGCTCCGCCGTTTTTGAACTTGCAGGCTGAAATAAGCTTTCCGGTTTTTTCTGATTTACATTCGGGGCAGGGAGGACATTCGTCGCGGTTGAAGACAAGCTCTTCAAACTCTTTTCCGCAGTCCGCGCATTTATATTCGTATATTGGCATGAATTACTCCATGTTTTGAAAGTATAGTGGAGAAAATTGCATAGCCCAAAACAGTCGGGTGGGCAATGTCTTGAACCCATATAAGTCCGGTTCTGAGAAATGCAATAAAAAAACGCGGCCTACCTGCTGGTAAGCCGCGTTTAATTTAAGGCAATTAAATACCAATGCTATTTCATTTTAGCTATCGGCCATACTTCTTCTATTCTTTCGATCGGGGTAATTTCGATCATGCTGCGAAGTTCGTCTGGAATATCTTCAAGGTCTTTCACATTCTGTGACGGGATAAGAACCCGTTTCATTCCGAGAGAAACTGCGGCGAGGATTTTTTCTTTGATTCCGCCAACGGGTAGTACGCGTCCACGCAAAGATATTTCACCGGTCATCGCAAGTTCCGGATTAACCGGACTGCTTGTGAGCGCGGAAAGAAGCGCCGTTACCAGTGTAACACCGGCAGAAGGTCCGTCTTTCGGAGTTGCGCCGTCAGGAACGTGAATATGGAGATCCTGCTCTTCGTGGAACTTAGGGCTGATACCATATTCGTCCGCATGGCGACGGGCAAAGGAAACCGCGGCTTGCGCAGATTCTTTCATTACATCGCCAAGCTGTCCGGTCAGGAGCAGCTTACCCTTACCGGGCATGGCTGAAACTTCAATGTGCAGAGTTGTTCCGCCCACTGGAGTCCATGCAAGACCGACTGCTACGCCCGGAGGCAGTATGTGTTCTCTTTCATCTTCAAGGTATCTGGGGATTCCCAATAATTTCTCAAGATTATCTGTAGTCACTTCAAACGGGCCTTCTTCGCCTTCGGCTTTCTTGCGGGCCAGTTTACGGCAGACACTGCCTACTTCGCGCTCAAGATTTCTAAGACCTGCTTCGCGGGTGTATTCTTTAATAATCTTAGCTAAAACTTCATCGTCCATAACAAGTTCATCTTCACCGAGTCCGTTTTCCTTTGCCTGACGGGAAAGAAGATAACGACGGGCGATTTTGACCTTTTCGTGTTCAGTGTATCCGGGAAGCCTGATAACTTCCATGCGGTCCAAAAGAGGACGGGGGATAGAGTCCAGAACATTTGCAGTACAAATGAACATTGCCTTCGAGAGATCATAAGGAACGTTTAAGTAATGATCAGTGAAAGAAAAATTCTGTTCAGGATCGAGAACTTCCAGCAGAGCGGAAGAAGGATCGCCTCGGAAATCTGAACCGAGTTTATCAATCTCATCCAGCATTACAACCGGATTGCGGGTTCCGCATTGTTTCATTCCCTGAATGATACGTCCGGGCATGGAACCTATGTAGGTTCTGCGATGACCGCGAATTTCAGCTTCGTCGCGCATTCCGCCGAGGGACATACGGTGGAATTTCCGTTGCAGACTGCGCGCAATTGATCTTCCAAGTGACGTTTTACCGACACCGGGAGGGCCTACGAAACAAAGGATAGGCCCCTTCATCGCAGGGTTTAATTTGCGGACACTCAAATATTCAAGGATACGTTCTTTTACTTTTTCGAGATCGTAATGATCTTCATCTAAAATTCGTTTGGCTTCTTTGATGTCGAGGCGGTCACGTGACTGTTTTTTCCAAGGTATTTCAGTCATCCAGTCAAGATAAGACCTGATAACGGTGGCTTCGGATGCATCAGGGTGCATGGCTTCGAGACGGCGGAGCTGTTTTTCTGCTTCAACCCGCACATCTTTAGGCATTTTAGCTTTTTTAATTGCCTTTCTGATTTCGTCCATTTCCTCTGCTTCGTCAGCAGATTCTCCAAGCTCGCCCTTGATGGCCTTGAGCTGTTCACGCAGATAAAAATCGCGCTGAGCTTTATCCATGCCTTCTTTGGCTCTGTTCTGAATCTTGTTCTGCATGGAGGCAACTTCAACTTCTTGAGTAAGTTGTGTGTTGACCAGTGTGAGGCGCGCGACAGGTTCTTCGCACTCGAGGATGGATTGCGCAACAGGAACCTTCATTCTAAGATTGGAGGCGATGAGGTCGGCGAGTCTCCCCGGTTCATTAACATTATTGAGCACGCTCATAATGTCGGTGGAAGAAATGCCTCTCAGTGAGAGAATCTTTTCACTTTGCTCGCGTGAAGATCTGACCAGTGCTTCCTGTTCGGAGGAAACATCTCCCGCTTCTGCTTCGGATATGGTCTCTATTTCAGCAATATGGAACGGTTCGGAACCGATAAATCTTTTTACTTTAGCTCTTGATACGCCTTGTACCAGTACTTTCAGTCTGCCGTCAGGCATTTTGAGCATGCGCATAATCATACAGACTGTTCCGGTTGTATAAAGATCGTCATGTTCAGGCGCTTCGATGCTTTCATCTTCCTGCGTGAGGATCAGTACATAGCGGTCTCCGGTCATTGCAGCTTCAACGGCATTGACGGACTTTTCACGGCCTACAAACAGAGGCAGAATCATGTAGTTGAATACAACTATATCGCGTACCGCCAAAACTGGAAGAGTTGTAGGAATGTTCGTATGTACATTTTCAGAAATATTCCCTGTATCGTCCAGCAGATCAGCTGCGTCATGAAGAACATTCAGGGGAGAAACAGGCGGTTTATTCAGTCCCTGATTGTTTCCGGCATCAGAGATTTTCATCGCTTTAATATTTTTTATTGAACCAGCTTTGTCTTTTTTACGCAGCTTGAGAGGTTTGATCGGGGATTTCTTTTTTTTCAACGGAAGATCCTTATGTCAAAAGTGGTTATTTATTTAACTATATAAAGAGCATACTTTTTCAGCCTCATATCTCTAAGTAAGAGGCTGAAAAAGTATACTATAAAATGCATTTCAGAAGCTTAGCAAAAAAATCCCGTTGGCTACCCAATTACCTGATTTCAAATGAATCATGCTTTGTGTCATAGTCGATCCAATTGCATTTAAGGTCTGTAACCTGTGACAAAGGAGGGCCGACAAGAAGCCTTGTTCTCATTTCTGCAATATCGGATTCACGGCCTTGAAGCAGAACTTCAATTGGCCCATCATCTAAATTGCGAGTCCATCCGCCTAAGTGCAGTGCTACCGCCTGATCATTAACCCATGAACGAAAGAAAACGCCTTGAACCTTACCGGTAACAACACAATGATAACTTCTAATCATCGAGCTCTCCTTTTGGCTTGAGGTGGAATTACAATCGTCCTGATTCCATAAAACTGTAAAATCTGTCTGCGGTGACAATAACATGATCAAGCAGACGTATTTCAAGTTCCCGGCAAGCCGATGCAATTTCCATAGTTCTTGCAAGGTCTTCAGGAGACGGGGAAGGGTCTCCTCCGGGATGATTATGGGCCAGGATAACTCCGCTCGCGTTGTTTCTGAGTGCCAGAGCAACTATCTCGCGGGGAAAGACAGCAGTTTTATCAACTGTTCCTTCCGTAAGCTTTTCCCAGCATATCACTTTATTGCCATTGTTGACCAGTGCTACCCAAAATTGTTCAATCGCTAAATTTCCAATTCTGGCCATCGCTGCCTTTGAAACCGTGTCCGGCGATGAAAGTGCACTTTGAACAAACATGGGTTCTTCGGCCATTCTTGCCCAGAATTCACGAAGAAGTGTAAAAAAAGTTAAAACTCCGGGGCCGACACCTTTGATGTTTTTAAGTCTTTCATTCGAAGCTTTGAAAACCCCGCCCAGAGTTTCGAATTCTGAAAGTAACTCTTTGGCTATAGGTTTTGTGTCCTGCCTTGGAAGCACCTGACCGAGCATAAGTTCTAAAATCTCATAGTCCGCCAGATTTTGTGAATTAACGCAAAGCCGCTCTTTAAGCCTTTGACGGTGTCCATGGTAGTGCGGTTTGTCATTCATAAATAGATAGTAAGTCTGCTTTGGCAAGTCGTATAGTTAAAAAGTATGTAAAAAGAGTAAAAACATTAAAAAAAGGTGTAAAAAGCATGAAATTAATGTTTTTAACGTCGATATCTATTTTTAAGAGATAAACCGGATGGCGCGGCAAATCAACCTGCGTGAGTAGGGATTTTAGCTTATTTTGATAAAAAAACATCATTTGGCGTTAAATAATGTGTTTTTTAGACAGAAAGTGAGGGGAAAGGTTATCTTCGCCGATTTGAAGGCTGTATTGCAAAAAGATTTGTGAGCGCGGCTACAAGAAGTTCGAGAGCCTGATCAGGTCTGCGGTTTCCTGTTTTAATTCCTATTTCAGCTTCCATAACGATGTCGAAAATTTTTGCGATGCGGGCCGCACCTATGCGCTGAGCGAGCGCTGCTTTTTGCTTTTTAACAAAGGGAGGCAGTCTCACAGAGGAGTCCTCTCCGTGGAGCATCATCCATAAGGCTCTGGCTTCACGGGTAAGAGATGCTGTAAGCATAAAGATCATGGAATCTTTTTCCATGTGATTTGTCAGAACACGTCTCCATATTTCTACAGGGTCGCCGCCCTGTGACATGGAACTCATAAACTCGAAAAAATTCATCTCTTCGGAAAAAGCTATCAGACTCAAGTGATCCATGAGTAGTTTTTTCTCAGGTCCGGCAGCAAGTTCCAGCTTATCAAGTTCGAGCTTCGCTGCTCGTGCGTCTTTGGGTAAAGCTTTAGTCAGGGCGTGTTTGACCGCATTATCCATTATTATGGAATTTTGCGCAGACCATTTATTAACGAATCCTGTAATGGATTTTTCATCAAGCCCTGCGGAGTTCCAGAACCATTTTTGCTTTTCAGCATATTTCCAGCAGTTGCGTTTTTTCAGGACAGCAGGGACAGGAGCGCCTTTTTTATCCCATTTGCCTTCAAGGCATAAGAATAGAAAAGAAGAATCTGAAAGAGATGACAGAGCTTTGTCGAGAGTTTTCCATGTAGCAACTTTAAGAGTGTGAGCACGTCTTAAGATGATAGCTTTGCTGGAACCGAAAAGGGTCTGGAGAGTGAGGTCGTCCCAGAATTGGGATGGTAGTTCGTCGTCCGCCCAGTATACTTTTTTTTCAAAATCAGAAGCATTGTTACTTTCAAGAATTTCGGTAATGCGGTTATGGAGCAGCTCTGCATCAGGGCAGGTGAGAAAAATGTATCCCGGTCTGGACATGTTTATCCTGCTTAAGTGTTGCTTCTGATTTACTGTTTTTTACTGGTTTAACTGTATCCGTCACAAAGATTTTGCGACGGATACAGATCTACTTTGCAGAGAAATATTTAACTTAGTAAGCCTGATTCATGCGGTCGACAAGTCTGCGGATCAGAAGCCTTACGATCAGCTCGTCAGTAGCCTCTTCCTGTCCGGTGTAGTAAGATTCTGTAACCTCAACATTTCCGGAATTCCAGATGAGATGGCCGTCAGCGGCATCAACTACTTTCATTTGAACTCTGAGGGTCGCATTGTATTTTAGAGTTTTGTCTTTGTCACCGAGCACGCGGCTGCCATTTGAAAATTTTACAATTCTAATGTTGAAAAGGGCTTCTGCTTTTGATTTTTCAACCCATGTGAGCTGTCCACGGCGTGTGATTTCATCTCTGAGGCCGGATCTTATTTTAGGTTCAAGCCAGCGTTCAAGAGTGGGGTTGGTAACTTCGGCAATAGCAACTTCCCTGAACGCTTCAGGCAGTCTATTAGGTTCGCTCGCAGAATTATGATAACCGCATCCGCTGACGAAGAAAACGAGACATAGAAGTAATAAGAGTCGTTTTACGGTGTTAATGGCGATCATTCTGAGGGGTTCCCTGTAAGCCGCGTTCGGCGGGTTGCTGTTAAAGTGGAAATGCGGGACGGCAAATACCGCCCCGCAATAATGAACTAATTAGCTACGATGTTGACCAGTTTACCCGGAACAACGATCACTTTTCTGACGGTCTTGCCTTCGATGTTTTTAACAACATTTTCGTGGGCAAGAGCTTCTTTTTCAATTTCTTCTTTTGAAGCGGAAGCGGGAACAGAGAGTTTTGCTCTCATTTTTCCGTTTACCTGAATGACGATGAGCAGTTCGTCAGTGACGAGTGCAGATTCATCATATTCAGGCCATGCGGCCTCAGCAACGCTTCCTTTGTAACCAAGAATTTCCCAGAGTTCTTCGCACATGTGCGGAGTTATGGGAGCCAGCACAGTAAGGACAGTGCTGAAAGCTGATGACAAAGCAAATTTACCGCCGTCGGTTTCAACGAGTGTTTCCTTAAGGGCGTACATTTCGTTGACCAGTTCCATTGTCGCGGCAATTACCGTGTTGAACTGGAATTTGTTTTCCATGTCACGGCTTGCGCGGCTGACGGTTTCGTGTTCTTTCCGGCGAAGTTTTTTAGCTTCGGAGGGAAGATTGATTCCTTCGGGAGAGGCGCATGAGCCGACCGGAGAAACTACGTCTTCCAAGGCTTCAGCAAGTCTCCAGACTCTGTTTAAGAAGCGGGAAGCTCCTTCCAGTCCCTGATCACTCCATTCGAGATCTTTTTCAGGAGGCGAAGCAAACAGAATGAAAAGTCTTGTTGCATCTGCTCCGTATTTTTCAATCATGGTTTTGGGGTCAACAACGTTGCCTTTGGATTTTGACATCTTGGCGCCGTCTTTGAGTACCATTCCCTGAGTGAGCAGGTTTGCAAAAGGTTCATCAAGGCCTGTGTAGCCTTCGTCACGCAGGGCTTTAGTGAAGAATCTGGCATAGAGCAGATGTAAAATCGCGTGCTCAATTCCGCCGATATACTGATCGACAGGCAACCAGTAGTCCAGAGCGTCACGGTTGAAAGCTCCGTCGTCTTTGCGTGCGTCAGTATAGCGCAGGAAATACCATGACGATTCAACAAAGGTGTCCATGGTGTCGGTTTCCCGCTCGGCAGGTCTTCCGCACTTAGGGCAGATTGTGTTGATGAAAGATTCCATCTGCGGCAGTGGAGAGCGTCCATCTTCATTCATAATCGCATCTTCCGGCAGAATAATTGGAAGATCTTCTTCAGGGACAGGTTGAATTCCGCAATGATCACAGTAGATAATCGGGATAGGAGAACCCCAGAATCTCTGGCGGGAAATATTCCAGTCACGCAGACGATAGTTGATAGACTTTTTGCCTTTGCCGCTCTTGCCTAAGTAATCAACAATGGCTTTCTTTGCTTCGTCGTTGGGCAGGTTGTCGAATTCACCTGAATTAACCAGAACTCCGGGCGCGGTGAAAGCTTCTGTCATTCCATCGAGAGTTAAAGTTTCACCTTTAGGTTGAATTACAACCTGTATCGGCAAGTCATATTTTTTAGCAAATTCATAGTCGCGCTGATCATGTGCGGGGACGGCCATTACTGCGCCGGTTCCGTAACCCATGAGCACGAAGTTTGCCACATAGATCGGCATCTTTGCGCCGTTAAGCGGGTTGATGCAGTAAGCTCCGGTAAATACACCTTCTTTTTCAAGGTCGTCAGCGGAACGGACAATGCGGTCAATGTTTGAAACTTTTGTTACGAATTCGCGTACCTTGTCAGCTTCAGCTTTGCCCTTGATGAGTTTTTCCACCATGGGATGCTCAGCGGCAAGAGACATGAAAGTTGCACCGTAAAGAGTATCGGGACGGGTTGTGAAAACGCTGATTGTGTCATCGCCATCGGCAACTTCAAAATCAAGTTCAGCACCGACACTTTTACCGATCCAGTTACGCTGCATGGTCAGAACTCTTTCAGGCCATCCGCCTTCAAGCTTGTTAAGGCTTTCAAGGAGTTCTTCTGCGTAATCGGTGATGCGCATGAACCACTGGGAAAGTTCCTTCTGTTCAACCTGAGTTTCGCAACGCCAGCAGAGACCGTCTTCAACCTGTTCGTTTGCAAGGACGGTATTACAGGTTTCACACCAGTTAACTGGAGATTTTTTGCGGTAGATCAGACCTTTTTTCAGGAAATCCAGAAAAAACTGCTGTTCCCATTTATAATATCCGGGATGACAGGTCGCCATTTCTCGGCTCCAGTCATAGGAGTAACCGAGGCGCGAAAGCTGAGTACGCATGTCATCTATATTGGCGTAGGTCCATTCTGCCGGATGAGTGTTGTTTTTGATCGCCGCATTTTCTGCGGGTAGACCGAAAGCATCCCAACCGATGGGATGAAGGACGTTGAATCCCTTCATTCGTTTATAACGGGCAACTACGTCAGCAATGGAGTAGTTACGCACGTGTCCCATGTGAATTTTACCGGAAGGATACGGAAACATCTCCAAGACATAATACTTGGGGCGTGATGTGTCTGTTTTAACATGGAAAGATCCTTGATCTTCCCATGCCTTCTGCCATTTTTGTTCAATTATTTCTGGGTTGTATTTCCCGAAGCCCATTGTAGAATCCTTGCTTAGTCTTTTATGAGAGCGGAAAAACGAAATGCTCCCGTTGAAAGGATATTTTTAATCAGAATTTTTTAGTAACTGAAAATTTTCCGCTGTCTATATCGCGAGCCACAGCGTCGAGAATTCCGTTGATAAAATTGCGTGAATTGTCATCACCGAATTTCTTAGCAAGTTCAATCCCTTCGTTGATGCCTACTTTAAGGGGAATATCCGCCTTGTAGAGCAGCTCATATACGGAGAGTCTGAGGATTGCGAGTTCAGCTTTAGCTATCCGCTCAATCTTCCAGTGCTTTGAGTATTTTGAGATGATTTCATCTAATTCTTCAAGCGTATTCCAAACATTAAGCAGAAGCTCACGGGCGTACAGAATGAGATCTTCATCTGTTTCCCTGGTAACTGCCGGGCTCTGGTTGTATATACGTTCACATGTCCAGCCACCGTGAGGGGGGACAAAACTAATGCCGTAGAGAACTTGAAAAGCTAAAATACGGCCTTTTCTGCGTAAACCTTTTGTCTGGGACATCTGACTTTATAATCCTGTCGGTTCAGACGCACTTGCGCCGTGTCCGTAAGATACAATTAAATTGTTTTTAAAACAACACAATGGGCAAACGGTCTCCGATTTTAACCGGAGTCCGGCTGCCCATGTGAATATTCTTAAAGAATACAGCCGTATGAAGGCTGTAGCAGCTTAAAATAAGTTGCTTAGATCTGCTCCATAACCCTGATGGTTTCGAGCATCGCAGAAGCAGCTTCAACACCTTTGTTTCCACCTTTGGTACCGGCACGTTCGATAGCCTGTTCCAGTGTGTCACAAGTAAGGACTCCGAATCCGATGGGCAGGTTGTTGTCCATGCTTATCTGAGCAACTCCCTTCGCGCATTCGCTACAAACATAATCAAAATGAGGTGTTGCACCACGAATAACCGTTCCGAGACAGGTTATTCCGTTGTACTTGCCTGTTTCTGCAACTTTTTTGGTGACAACTGGCATTTCAAACACGCCTGGAACTTTAATCAAAGTGATGTTTGCTCTGTCACAACCGTGACGCACGAGGTAATCAACAGCTCCGCCGACGAGTCTTTCAACGATAAAGTCGTTGAAACGTCCGGCAATCAGAGCAATTTTAAGATTCTTTGCGTCAAGCTGTCCTTCGATAGTTTTGATATGATGCATGTCCCGTCTCCGTTATTTCTTATTGTCTTCCAAGTGAGTCAGAAGGTGGCCCATTTTTTCTTTTTTAGTCTTGAGATATTTTAAATTAACTTCACACGCATCCATTTCAATCGGAACGCGCTGGGTTACTTCAAGTCCGTATCCTTCAAGACCTACAATCTTTTTAGGATTGTTGGTCATAAGCTTCATTTTAGAAATTCCAAGCTGCACCAGAATCTGTGCTCCGGTACCGTATTCACGAAGGTCGGCTTTGAATCCGAGTTTTTCGTTTGCTTCAACGGTATCGCAACCCTGATCCTGAAGATGGTAGGCTTTGATTTTGTTGCCGAGGCCGATTCCGCGTCCTTCCTGTCTCATGTAGAGGAAAACTCCTTTACCTTCGTTGTGGATCATGCACATTGCGGCAGAAAGCTGATCTCCACAATCGCAACGCATTGATCCGAAGACATCACCAGTCAAACATTCGCTGTGCACTCTGACCAAAGTAGGTTCTTTGGGGTCGAGTTCACCCATAATCAATGCGATATGTGTGCGGTTGTCTTCACTGGAATGGAAAGCCACAGCTTTAAAATCACCCCAGCGGGTAGGCAGTTCTGCTTCAGCTTGACGTTTTACGGTGTGGCTGCCGAATTTCATGCGGTATTTAATGAGATCTTCAGTACTGCAAATTTTAAGACCGTGTTTTTCAGCGTAAATTTTAAGATCAGGGAGTCTGGCCATTGTTCCATCATCTTTCATGATTTCACAAATGACACCCGCAGGTTTGAGGCCTGCCAGACGAGCAAGGTCGACACTGCCTTCAGTCTGACCTGCACGGACAAGAACTCCGCTATCTTTAGCCCGGAGAGGGAAGATATGACCGGGAGAAACTATGTCGTCAGCTTCAACATCGTCAGCTACTGCTGTTAAAATGGTTGTAGCTCTGTCCTGTGCGGAGATACCGGTTGTAACTCCGTTACGGGCTTCAATGGAAACCGTGAAGTTTGTTCCGAACTGAGAGTCGTTGTGTTGAGCCATCATCGGGAGCTTGAGAGCATCAACCATTTCACCGGACATGGCGAGGCATATAAGACCTCTGCCGTGTGTGGCCATGAAGTTGATAAGTTCAGGAGTTACTTTTTCCGCTGCACAAACGAGATCACCCTCGTTTTCACGGTCTTCATCATCGACCATGATGACCATTTTACCTGCGCGGAGATCCTCAATCGCTTCTTCAATTGTACAGAAAGGCATTTTGATATCCTCATGCTCCGGCATCTAGGAGCAGTTCATTATATTTTCCCAGTTCAGTTTTTACGAACAGGAGAAGTCTTCTTACCTTAAAAAACAAAAAGGGTGAAATATGTTTTTTTATGTTTAAATATCTTTTTATATTAGGTGGTTAAAAAGATGTAAAACATATTTTTAATTTTCAATTATCATCTGATGGCAATCAGCCTGTTCTATAAACAGTCTTAAAAACCGTTTTTTTGGAGAAAATCCATAGTTAATTTGCTTTTCGGACTACCGGATTTAGCCGATCCGGATTGACCGGTCCATGGTCCCAGCATTCTCTGAACATACTTGCCGATAACATCTGTTTCCATGTTAACAAGGTATCCCGGTTTCCAGTCTGAAATTGTGGTCTGTTCCTGAGTTTCAGGAATGATGTTGACCTCAAGGAAATCAGCACCGCAGTCGTTCACTGTAAGGCTTATTCCGTCCAGTCCGATGGACCCTTTAGGCACAACGAAAGGTCCGTGTTCCGACGGAAATTTGATCTTGTAGATTTTGGATTCTCCGGCAGGGCGCACAGATTCCACAGAAGCTATACAGTCAATGTGTCCGCTGACTATGTGTCCTCCGAGTCTGTCCCCCATAGCCAGTGCCCGCTCATAGTTAATTTTAGACCCCGGTTTTAAGCTGCCAAGATTGGTGCAGTCCATGGTTTCTTTACTTGCGTAACATGAAAACCAGCTGTCACTGAAAGTTTCAACTGTGAGGCAAACTCCATTTATAGCTATGGACTCACCTTTGGCATAATCTTTAATATCAGGGGCATTAACTGTAAAACGGGTCTCTTTTCCCCGATTTTCAGCTTTTGCAATAGAGCCTTTACCCTGAACAAGTCCGGTGAACATTTATTGGTCCTTTATCTATCAGCGGGTTTGAATACTATTTTTAAATCCAAGCCGCTTTGTTCTACTCGGTTGACCCTGAAATTAAGGGCCTCTTCCATAAACTGTCTATCTGATCCTGCAAAGTTAGGTCTTCCGAGTGTGTTACCCAGAATGCGTGGCGCTTGATACATTACGAATTCATCAATCAATTCTTGCTCGGCAAGTGATAAAGCCAGTTTACCGCCGCCTTCGCAGAGAGTACGGAGCACTCCGTGTTTTTCGCGCAAAAATTTGAATCCGCATTCAAATGTAAGTCCTTTTTTGCCGGAGGGAAGACCTATAACTTCAATACCTTTATTAACAAGTGCTTTTGCTGTTTCAGAGGAGGCTTGTTCTGCGGTGGTCCAGAATATTGTTTCTTTGGCGCGCGTTGTCGTCAGTGTGAATTCTTCGTGATTTTCGGGAAGTCTGGTAGTTACAACCACGGCCTTAGGCTGCACAAAATTTTTCGGCTTGATTTCAAGTCGGCAATTGAGGGACGGATTATCTTCGCGCAGGGTGTTGCCGCCGATAATAACTGCACCGACCATGGCACGAAGTTTTTGTACATCAGCGAAGGAGTCAGGGCAGGATACAGCTTCCTGCCTGCCTGTTGTTCCGGCGATTTTACCATCGATTGTCGAGGCCAGTTTTAAAATCGAATATGGACGGTCACTATTCTGCCAAAGCAGGAAGTCGGATATAAGGTCGAGGCATTGCTCTTCAAGCACGCCTGTTTCAACTTTAACACCCTTGGATTCGAGAAATTCAAGTCCACCGGCAGCTTTCGGATTAGGATCTCTTGTGCCGATGACAATGTGCGGAATTCCGGCTTCAATTATTCCTTCGGTACAGGGAGGTGTTTTGCCGAAATGATTGCACGGCTCAAGAGTTACAAACATGGTACATTTTGTCATGTCCACATTTTTGCTGATCGCGTCGGCAATGCACTCACGTTCTGCGTGTAATCCTCCGCAGTAATGGTGCCAGCCTTCGGCGACAATCTGCCCGTCACGAATCATGACAGCTCCAACCGTTGGGTTGGGTGCTGTGCGGTCCCTGCCGCGCAAGGCCAGAGTCACGGCGCGAGCCATGAACTGTTCAGATGAATTAGATGTCGAACTGCAGAAGTTCAAACTTTACTCCGGCTTCTTTTAACATGGCCTCAGATAATTCGTCAGGGTAGCTTTCTGAAAAATATACAGCTGTTACGCCAGTATTGATAAGCATTTTTGTGCAGATGAGACAGGGCTGGGTGGTACAGTAAATTTCACAGCCTTTAAGTTTGATGCCGTGAACAGCAGCCTGAATGATGACATTCTGTTCAGCGTGTAAACCTCGGCAGAGTTCGTGACGTTCACCCGAAGGTATTCCGAGTGTTTCACGCAGGCATCCTATTTCGGCACAATGTGCGATGTCCGAGGGAGAACCATTGTATCCGGTGGCAAGGATTCGTTTATCTTTGACCGCAATAGCACCGACTTTGCGTCTTGTGCATGTGGCTCGTTCCGCAACTTGATGCGCTATGCGCATAAAATATTCAGGCCAAGGAAGTCTATTATCCATGGGAAGCACCCTGCTTTTGAAGCTGAGGCGGATTCGGAATAATTCCCGAATCCGCCTTTATGTCAATGAATTTGATATGTAATTTAAGACTTCAGCTGATTTTCAGCTGATTTCCAATCTTTACTAATAAGCAAATAATGGGAAATCTTTTGCGAAGTCAGCGATTTCTTTACGTATTCCGGCAAGTTTAGTTTCATTGCCGATGGAACCGATAGCAGCGGTAATCCAGCATGCTATGTTTTCCATATCCTTTTCTTTCATTCCTCTTGTTGTCAAAGCCGGGGTTCCGATACGAATTCCGGAAGTGACGAACGGGGAACGAGTTTCAAAAGGAATGGTGTTCTTGTTGACGGTGATTCCTGCTTCATCAAGAGCAATCTCAGCATCTTTGCCGGTGATGTTCTTGTTTGTCAGGTCGACCATCATAAGGTGGTTATCGGTTCCGCCAGAGACAAGTTCAAAACCTGCTCCGGTGAGGTGTCCGGCTAAAGCCTGAGCATTAGCAACAACCTGTTTCTGGTATTCAACATATGAAGGAGAAAGAGCTTCGCCGAAAGCAACTGCTTTAGCTGCGATCACGTGCATCAGCGGTCCACCCTGAATTCCGGGGAAGATGTTGGAGTTCAAAGCTTTTGCATTTTCTTCACTGGAAAGAATCATACCGCCGCGAGGCCCGCGAAGGGTCTTGTGGGTGGTAGTGGTGGTGTAGTGTGCATGCTCGATGCAGGAAGGATGAACGCCTGCGGCGATAAGTCCTGCAATGTGAGCCATATCGACCATGAGGACAGCTCCTACTTCATCAGCAATCTGACGGAAGCGGGCGAAATCGATAATACGGGGATATGCACTTGCACCAGCTATGATCATCTTGGGTTTGCACTCTTTGGCAATCTTCAGGACGTTATCATAGTTGATAGTTTTAGTTTCAGGGTCCACTCCGTAGAAGTGTATATCAAAGAGTTTACCTGAAAAGTTTACCGGGCTTCCATGGGTAAGATGTCCACCATGAGAAAGATCCATACCGAGGACGGTATCGCCGGGCTTAAGCGCAGCGAAATATACAGCCATATTGGCCTGTGAACCGGAATGAGGCTGAACATTGACATATTCACAGCCGAAGATTTCTTTAGCTCTGTCGCGTGCTAAATCTTCAACCTGATCAACGAACTCGCAACCTCCGTAATAACGTTTGCCCGGGTAACCTTCAGCGTATTTATGAGTCATAACGCTGCCCATTGCCTGACGAACCGCGGTGGAGGTAAAGTTCTCCGAAGCGATAAGTTCAAGGCCGGTCATCTGGCGAGTTACTTCGCGGGCGATGGTTGCGGCAACAGCCGGATCTTTCATCATTAGTTCTTCCATGACAAGCTCCAAGAGTTTGACGGTCCCTTACAAAGAGGGGGCCAATTAATCTTCAAATTTTTTGAAGAGCATACAGGCGTTTGTTCCACCGAATCCGAATGAGTTGCTCAGGACGTAATTTGCTTGTTTTTTGCGCATTCCGTCTTTGCCGTAATCAAGATCACAGTCTGGATCTGCTTCAAGCTGATTTGCAGTTCCGGGGATAATGCCGGTTGCGAGAGTTTTTACACTGAAGACAGCTTCCATGCCGCCCGCTCCGCCGAGGAGATGGCCGGTCTGGGATTTGTTCGCAGTTATCGCGATGTTGCGTGCGTGGTCTCCGAAAACTTTTTTGATAGCTTTCGTTTCGCAAAAATCATTCAAATATGTAGAAGTTCCGTGTGCGTTGATATGATCAACCTGTGAAGAATCAATGCCTGCTTCGCGGATGGCAGCTTCCATGGCTAAAGCCATTCCGCGTCCGTCTTCCGGTGGAGCAGTCATGTGGTAAGCATCGGATGAAGCTCCGAAGCCTACGACTTCAGCAAGGATTTCAGCGCCACGGGCTCTTGCGTGATCAAGTGATTCCAGAAGGAGCAGACCGCATCCTTCACCCATAATAAACCCGTCGCGACCTTTATCGAATGGGCGTGAAGCTTTTTCGGGATCGTCGTTACGGGTGGAAAGGGCTTTCATGGAAGTAAAGCCTGCAAAACCCAAAGGAGTAATGGTTGATTCTGTACCACCGCAAATCATAACGTCTGCACGTCCGAGCATTATGTCGGTATATGCTGCGCCGATGGAATGTGTACCGGAAGCGCATGCTGTACACATACACATGTTCGGTCCACGTGCTCCCGAAAAGATGGAGACCTGTCCGGATGCCATATTTCCGATGATGATTGGGATAAAGAAAGGAGTAATTTTTCTAGGACCGCTTTTTTGCAGTTTTGCGTGCTGGGTCTCAATGGTCTGAAGACCGCCGAGACCAACCCCGATAACTACGCCTGTGCGTTTGCAATCATCACCTTCAAGCTTAAACTTCGCATTTTCGAGCAACTGCTCGCCAGCGGCCACAGCTAGCTGTGTGAACCTCTCCATGCGTTTAGCCTGTTTGTGAGGGATGAAATCTTTGGGGTCAAAATTTTTGACTTCGCCAGCAATCTGAGATGTGAATTCACTCGCATCAAAAGATGTTATTTTAGCGATGCCGGATTTACCAGCAAGGAGGTTGTTCCAGCTGGTATCTATGTCATTACCGATAGGGGTGATGGCGGAAAGGCCGGTTACTACTACCCTGTTCATGGTATTATAGCCTGTAAGATGTGTTGGAGATTATTATCAATGGCAAATGAAAAAAAGGAGCGCCTTACGCCCGTATGGGCTGAGTAAGGCGCTCATTCAAAAGCCTTGTCTAGATCAAGTAGAGTCGACTATTTGCCTTCAACAAAGCTGATGGCGTCTTTGACTTTAAGGATCTTCTGAGCGTCTTCGTCTTCGATTTCGATGTCGAATTCTTCTTCCATTGCCATGATGAGTTCGGTCAGATCAAGAGAATCTGCACCGAGATCTTCAACAAAGGAAGCTTCGTCTTTAATTTCATCTGCGGATACGCCAAGCTGGTCTACGATAATTGCTTTTACTTTTTCAGCTGCGGACATGGTCCCCTCCAAATCATTAAGTTTGTTTCTTTACATGTACATCCCGCCGTTAACAGCGAGAGTCTGTCCCGTAATATAACCGGAGTTTTCCGACGCGAGGAAGGAAACTGCATTAGCTATATCATCGGATGTTCCGAGTTTTTTCAGCGGTATATTTTCCAGCATATGCGCCACCACTTCTTCAGACAGTTCAGCGGTCATGTCTGTTTTTATGAATCCCGGTGCGACGGCATTCACGGTGACATTGCGCGGAGCAAGTTCAATGGCGCTGGCTTTAGTCAGTCCGATAAGACCGGCCTTGGCCGAAACGTAGTTTGCCTGACCGACATTGCCGGCTTGAGCTACTACTGAGGAAATATTAATGATTCTTCCATAACGCTGTTTCATCATAATCTTTGCGGATTCGCGTAGAAAAGTGAAAGCGCCTGTAAGGTTGATGTCCAGAACTTTGTTCCAGTCATCGTTTTTCATACGGACAAGGAGTCCATCTTTGGTGATTCCGGCATTGTTTACCAGAACATCAAGTTTTACCTTTCCTTTAATTTCACTTTTGAAAAAGGAGGTAACAGCTTCACTGTCAGAAGAGTCCAGTTTGAAGGATTTTGCTTTTCCGCCGGCGGCTTCAATTTCGGAACAGACTCTGTCCGCTCCGTCAGGGCGGCTCACGTAGGTAATAATTACCTCAAAGCCGTCTTTAGCCATTTTCTTGGCGCAAGCTTCTCCTATGCCTCTTGATCCGCCCGTAATAAGGGCGGTGCTTGGTAGATCACTCATAGGTATTTCCTCTGTATAATTTGTCTAGTCCTGCGTCTCATAGCCTAAAGCGGCTTTGACTGCAAATTTAATATATCCGCGTTCTGCGAAAGATGATCTCAATATGTTTAATAAATTAAATAAAATTTAATTATTTCTGACTGTTGAGAGTGTCTGTTTTGGTAGACAGAACCGCTCAAATGTATGAAATTTAAAATTGAATCAAGGTTGATCCCCAGGTCAATCCGCCTCCAAAAGTGGCTAACAGGACGAGATCACCACTTTTTATCGCGCCGATTTCCTTTGCTTCTGCAAGTGCAATCGGGATTGATGCTGCTGATGTATTGCCGAATTTATTAACATTTACAAAAACTTTCTCGGTAGGAAGTTCAAGTTTTTTACCGACAGCCTCAATAATGCGCAAATTGGCCTGATGCGGAATGAGCAGATCTACGTCTTTAGTTGTAAAACCATGTTTTGCGAGTATTTCATTTGAAATAGAAGACATGGATCTGACAGCTTTTCTGTAGATTGAACGGCCCTGCATCTGGATAAAGTGGTCTTCTCCGACAACATCACCTAACTTGTATGGGTAGGCTGAGCCGGCCCCTCTTACAGTCAATGTTTCACTTTCGCCTTCGGAGGAAAGCAGCACGTCAATTACTTTGCCTGAATTCTCGCAGTCTTCCGAGGTGAGGATGATTGCTCCGGCTCCGTCCCCGAAGAGAACGCAGGTGGAACGGTCTTCCCAGTTTACGCGGCTGGTTAAGACTTCGCTTCCGCAGACAAGGATCTTAGAGTCGGGATTTAAATTGATAAGAGCTCTGGCAACTTCTACGGCGTATACAAAGCCCGAGCAAGCTGCAGAGATATCCATCGGGATTCTATGTTTGAGGCCTAGTCGTTCCATCAGCAGGCATGCTGTTGATGGGATTATTGTGTCGGCGGTGAAAGTTGCAACTAAAATATGCGTAAGTTCATCCGCTTCCATTCCTGCATTTTTGAGAGCTTTCTGAGTTGCTTCAAAAGTCAGATCAAGACACGTTTCATTTTCAACAACGTGACGCTGTTTTATTCCAGTTCGAGAGTTTATCCATTCATCTGTGGTGTCGACAAATTTTTCAAGATCGGCATTAGTGTAAACTCTTTCAGGGACATGATAACCAAGTCCTCTGATATAGGAGAAATTACTCATTGTTACAGTTCCTGTTTTTGACTGGGAGGGTGAAGTTCTCCTGTGAACGAAGCCTTCCTGTAAAAAATATCTGTATACATCCGGGTATGAAGAATTAACTTGTCCGGCTACTTTTTATAGTTTGCGCTCGGTTATTGCACTGTGCGCGGCCAGACCTTCTTTTAGATGAGCAACAGCATTGTTTTTTACAAATCGTGCGGCCATTTCAATGGCTCGCTCAATTGCCAGACTATCGGCTTTACCATGGCAGACAAGGACAATACCTTTTAATCCGAGTACGGGTGCTCCGCCATATTCAGATTTATCTACCAGTCTACCGAATCTTTTGAAAGCCTTCATTGCCAACATTGCACCGATTTTTGAAACAATATCGCGTTTTAGCTCTCCTTTAAGGAGATTGCCAAGGCTGTTGGCAAGACCTTCTGAAAGCTTGAGTGCAACATTGCCGACAAATCCGTCGCAGACTGCAACGTCAACATCTCCGGTAAAAATATCCCTGCCTTCAATATTGCCGACAAAATTCAACGAAGAACTTTTGAGCATATTGTAGGTGGTTTTTACCAGAGTATTCCCTTTGCCTTCTTCTTCACCAATGGTCAAAAGTCCTATGCGAGGTTCTTTAAAACCAAGAACGTCACGGGCAAGAACATCGGCCATAATTCCGAATTGGAGAAGGTGTTCCGGCTTGGAATCGACGTTGGCTCCGACATCGATAAGCACCATAGGTCTTTTTTCGGTGGGCAGAATACCGGCCATTCCGGGTCTTAGCACACCTTTGATTCTTCCTATGATAAACATGCCGGCGGCTACAGTTGCTCCGGAGTTACCTGCGCTGACAACTCCGTCAGCGAGGCCGTCCTTAACAAGTCTGCAGGCAACCTGAATTGACGAGTCCTTTTTTTTGCGCATGGCATCGGCAGGCTTGTCTTCCATTGTGACAACCTGTGATGCGTGAACAACGTCAATAGTACATGATCCGGTATCAAGCTTTTCAAGCTCGGACCGGATCATGTACTCATCTCCAACCAAAGTTATCGGAGTTCCTTTCTTTGCGGAACTAACCGCAGCGGAAACTATTCCCGTAAGACCGTGATCGCCACCCATGGCGTCAACTGCAATGCGGGGAAGGGTTTTAGGCATCTTCAGATGTGATTACCTGGCGACCCTTGTAGGTACCGCAAGAGGAACAAGCTCTGTGAGCAATGATAGGTTCACCGCAATCACAGAAAAGGATGTTAGGAGTTTCTACGTGGTCGTGAGACCTGCGCATATTTCTACGGGACTTGGAAGTTTTCTTTTTAGGCTGTGCCATGACTGTCTCCTGAGAGTGATTTTGACCCGGTCCATTCGAACCGGAATTTAGTTCTTTATCTTAAGATTGCGGAAAACCGCAAGCCTTGGATCGCCCTCTTCTTTTTTACAGGAGCATCCGTCTTTGTTTAAATCAGCTCCGCATTTGTCGCAAAGTCCCTTGCAATCGTTGTTGCATAAGGGTTTTACGGGTAGAGCCATGACGAAATGCTCCCAGAGGAGAGCCCCAATTTCGATTTTTAAGCCTTCTTTGGTTTTAACAACCGGGGACGGTTCCGTGTCCTCGGCGGTTGCAACCTGCTCAAATTCATCGAACTTGGTTGAAATATTCTGCTTGTAGTCTGCCGTGCATCTGTCGCAAACAAGTGTGATTGCTCCGGATGTTTTACCCCGGACGAGACATCCGTTATCCTGTGGGAGTATAAATACTTCCGAAATAAGAGGTGTCGCTGGACGAGCGTCTATGTTATAGTTTTTCCATGCATCAGTCCAAAAGGTCTGATCATCAAAAACTAAATCTTTGCCCTCTTCAGGGATGTCGTTTAATGTAATCCAAAGTTCTGCCATATTTTTCCTCGCGGAAGGGTTTCCTATATGAGTTTTTTTTCTAATGTCAAGGAAAAAGAGCTTGCATTTTTCTGAGCCAACGTTTAAATGATACCTCTTTTGCGTGGCAGGAGCAATTCTTCTTGGCAAGGTTTGTGAGTTTCATGCAAATACGAAAAGGTAAGTTCAATAAGGAGGTTCATCATGTCCCAAGTATGCGATATATGTGGTAAAAGGCCCCAGACAGGCAACAACGTATCTCACGCTAACAACAAGTCCAAAAGACGTTTTATGCCTAATCTTCAGAGTGTTCGCACTCAGCTCCCTAGCGGTGAAGTAAAAAGCATCAAAGCTTGCACTCGTTGCATTCGTTCTGGCTCGGTCATTAAGCCCGTTGCTAAGAAAGCTGAAAATAAAGCTGATTAGACTTCTTAATTTCTACACGGCTGCCGTGTGAAAAGCCCCGATCTTTATTGGTCGGGGCTTTTTTTGTTATACCAAATGTTATTTTGCCACCCAGATTAGAGATTCAGATAATTTTTCCGGTTCATATATTTTAAGTTCGCAATTTATGAGAGCCGAAGCTATTTTTGAACCCCATTCCACCCATGCCGGTCCGCCTGCTATTGCAATTTTATTGAAATCATTGCGATGGGCAAAGCCGAACTTGGCATCTTCCCACATGGCTTTGAGTTCCCATCCTTCAAAATTTTCATCCATGTAGAGCAGTACATTGGCTGATTTATGTTCCTCAATTACTTTTTGAAGAGCTGGAATCCAAACTTCCGCGTAATCGCTTTCAGTTAATTTTTTACTTGCTCTTACAGCCAGCATACGACCTTTACTTTCAGGCATAATTTCAATCATGGTCAGTCTCCATTGGTTTTCAATTTTGCATCAAAAATAGTGTGTGCTACTCAACTGTATAAAGCTTTTTCATCTTTTTTTCTATGTTAAAAAATAATAATTATGCAACTTCGAAAGCCTGTTTTCTGAATATCGACCGTTCCCGCAAAAACATGGCTGTCAATAAAACAGCGCCCAGCGCGTGAAGTTTTATGTCGGGCCAGAGGAGCAGTCCTGCCACGCCTGCATAGGCAGTTCTTTGAAGAATATTAAGGTTATATGTATTGAATCCTTCAAAGAACACAGCAAAACAGAATAAGCCTGCTGTCGCGGTGATAACTGTTTCCGCAATCATCCATAATGGGCCTTCAAAAAGGATCGGGGTGTAGCAGAAGAGTAGCGGTATAATATAAAGCCCTTTAGCAATTTTCCATGACTCAATGCCTGTTTCAAGCGGTTTTGAACCGGATATTCCAGCTGCACTGTAAGCCGCAAGACATACAGGAGGTGTTACGTTTGCATCCTGCGAATACCAGAAAATAAGCATGTGAGCTGCAATCAGGCTTGTGCCGAGCATTTGCATTGCAGGGGCGGCTAGCACTGCTAAAACTATGTAGGACGCGGTTACGGGCAACCCCATTCCCAAAATAAGGGATGCTATGGCAACCATCAGGATGGTTAGAAGCAGGCTGTCTCCGGCGAGCATTGTTATCAGCATTGAGAATTTGATTCCCATGCCGACCATGAGAACTACGCCTACCACAATGCCGGAGCAAAGCAGAATTACGCCTGTTGTGACCATGTTCACGCCGCCACCGGCAAGCGCGTCGAGGATATCCCTGCCCGACATGCGTGTTTTGGGATTAAGCCAGCTGGATATCACAATTGCGACTATCCCGCCGCAGGCTGCAAATGTCGGTGTGTATCCTACCATTAGCAGTCCCATCAGTATCCCGATGGGGATGAAAAAATTCCAGCCTTCTTTTATTACTTCGCGAAGTTTCGGAATATCTTCTTTCGGGATAGGCTTTATACCTAATTTTTTTGCCCGAAGATGAATGAAGAAAGCCACACTGACGAAGTACATAATTGCGGGAATAAATGCCACTCCGACGATTGTAAGGTACGGGATTTGAGTCCATTGGCTCATTATAAACGCTCCCGCACCCATAATCGGGGGCATCAGCTGCCCGCCTGTGGATGAGGCCGCTTCAACTGCGCCTGCAAACTTGCTTGGAAATCCGGTTCTTTTCATCATGGGAATGGTTATGGAACCTGTTCCGACTGTGTTTGCAACTGCGCTGCCGGATATAGATCCCATTATCCCGCTGGCGAAAACAGCCATTTTGGCAGGACCTCCGATGGTCCGGCCCATAGTTGCTAAAGCCAGTTTTATTATAAAATCTCCGGCTCCTGATTTAATGAGAAATGATGCAAAAAGAACAAAGAGAAATACGAATGTACTCGATATTGTCGCAATGGTTCCGAATATTCCGTCAGGGGCAAAATACATGCGGTAAAGCATTCTAGGCACAGTTACGCCCGGGAAATGCCATAATCCGTCAAGGTAGCGCCCGCCGCCGAGGCCGTATGCCAGAAATACGATTGCCAGAGCCGGGATTAAAAATCCTGTCGTGCGTCTGGTTATTTCCATGAGCAGAATAACAGCCAGTCCTGCCGCAATAAGGTCCACCATGATCGGGACTTCATTTCTCATATGCAGGGCATCTTCAAAAAAGACCAGATAAAGACCTATTGCAAAAGACAGTATTGCCAGAAAATAATCTATAGGCAGAGTTGCCCGTCCATGTTTTTTTAAAAGTGGATACTGAAGGAATCCGATAAACAGCATGAATGAATAATGGATAGCATTTCGCTGAATTTCGGGCATCACCCCGATTGTGTTTACCCACAGATGAAACAATGAACAAATTATGCCCATTGTATAAATAATTTGAGCGGGTTGACCCTCCAGTACTCTTTTTATCGCCAGGGTTTCCCCTTCGGAATCTTCTTTTACTTCAGCCATGAGTTTTTCCTGTCTTTTCGAATAAATCTTTAGGGAATATTATTTAATTATACCGACTTCGCGATAATATTTTTCGGCGCCGGGATGGAGCGGAACTGGAAGACCTATTGTGGCACGTTCAAGACTCATTGCTTTGGTTGCCTTGTGGATATTGTTCAGGAAAGACAGATTCTCATAAATAGTTTTAGTCATAAGGTAGACAACTTCATCGGATAGATCGGCACGGCATGTCAGAAAGTTAGGCTGCGCTATAGTTTTGATGTCGCTTTTCTGTGAAGGATATGTTCCGGCAGGGATCACATATCTATTCCAGATGGGGTACTGTTCTTGAATTTTGGCAAGCTGAGCATCAGTGAATTCTAGAACGGTTACATCGTCTGAATCGAGCTGTGCATAAAGTTGAGTAATGGCTGCGGCAGGAGGTCCAGCAGGAATGTTAGCTCCGGCAATACGTCCGTCCATCATAGCCTGCGCAGAAGGAGTGTAGCCGATAAATTCAAGTATAACGTCTTTGTCTACATCTATTTCCATGATTCTTAGCAGAGTCCGTCCTGAACCTTCACTTCCGCTGCCTCGCTTACCTATTGAAAATTTTTGATCCAGATTTTTCAGGTCTTCAATGTTACCTTTCTTTGCGTACTTTTTCAGCAACGGGAAATGCTCAACGTTTTCCCAGAGCATAGTGATGGATCTGAAATCCTTGTATGCTTTTCCTTTGTATGGCCCCTCTCCCTTATAAGCATTGAGGCCGTAAAGAGCTTGCAGGATAGCAACATCGGCTTCTTTGTTTTTAAGCATCTGGATGTTTTCACCGGAACCTGCGGAGTTGATAGCAGTGGCTGTTATTTTATCCTTTTGTGAAAGCTTGATACTTATGAGTGTGCCGATTGCAACTCCGACGGGGTAAAAAGTTCCACCCGTTGTTGCGGTCGCAATGATGAGGTTTTTATCGCTTGCCTGTGAAGGTGCTGCGGAAAAGGTTATACCGATGATGCAGGTTAAGAGCAGACAGGAAAGTCTTTTAAACATGTTTTCTCCAGAGTTGCTTTGTTTATCTGTTGAGATCAATGGCTATTTTAAAATCTTAAGTATAAAATTATGTATTATAAAACGGTTTAAAACTCCAGTTGTAATGAAGTTGTGACGTTTTCTTGCTCTTGATTGGAAGATCAAACATAACTGTAATAATATGTTTGATCTTATGTTATTATGTAATAAGAAATTTTAATACATAGGATTGTTAAAAAAAACATAATAATGTTGTGTTTTTGCGTAAATATTAAAGGAAGTGATGTGTATTTTACAATATAGTAAGAATGAAATGTTTTATAAAAGAATTTTTGGATATTGTAATGTGAAATGAGTGAAGTGTCTTTTTGTTGGATACTTTAGTATTAATTTAAGATTTCTAAGTTAATTATCAGTATTTCATCGTAATAGAGTATGATTCTTGTCATACGTGGTCTGAGTGTTATAAGCGTGTATTAAATTAGTCGCAAAGCTAATTTAATGGGTTCGATCAAAGGATGTTTTGTTCCGTTCTTGAGGGATGGGTACCAAGTACTGAGTACGGGAAATAGATCAAATGAAAAAAGTTGGAATTATTCGGTGTTTGCAAACAGAGGATATCTGCCCGGGATCAATGGATTTCAAAGTTACAGCAAATGGGACACTCGGATTTGAGTCTACTGGTCCTGTTGAAATTGTCGGTTTTGTCAGTTGCGGTGGCTGTCCGGGAAAAAGGGCTGTAGCTCGTGCAAAAATGATGGTGGATCGTGGTGCAGAGATTATTGCTTTTGCTTCATGCATTTCAAAAGGAAATCCAATTGGATATGCCTGTCCTTTTTTTGAAGAAATTAAGAGTGCGGTTATTCGGAAAGTCGGCCCGGAAATTGAAATTCTGGATTACACCCATTAGGTGAATTTAAAACTATTATTGAGAGACATTAAATGCCTGAATTAAAGACTGAAGAACTGGAAAAACGTCTTGTCGAACTCATGGGTGCGGATGCTCCTGCCCATGCTGCGCAAGATGTGAATATTGCCTTGCAGGCTGCGGAAAATATGAAGTCGAAGGGATATTCTTTTCAAATGGAAGATCTCTGCCGACGGAGCATGGATGATTGTATGTGGCGCGCAATGTTTTCAAAAGACGGTGTGGACTTTTTTGTGGATGATGCCCGTGCGGCAGTTGCAGTGTGTACTGCAATTGTAACGGCATTGGATAATTCTTAGATTTTTATAAGGCCACTTTCTAATAAGGTGGCCTTTTTAGTACAAACCGTTTGCTGTTCCGTCTGATCTAGGATCACATCCTGCGCAAAGTGTTCCGGTTGTTTCATCTCTTGAAATGATCTGCCCACGTCCGAAGAGTACTCGTTTATATCCCTTTCTTACTTCAATTTCATGTCCCATTTGTGAAAGTTGATTGAGCGTTTCAGCGGGGAAACCTTCCTCGACGCAAACTTTTCCTCCAGCCTCGCCCGGTTCAATACAAAAACGTAAACGGTTAAGAGCTTCCTGCGGATCGGCTGCGTCGTCCAGCATGGCTGATATTACCTGCAAATGTCCCTGCGGTTGCATAAAACCGCCCATCACCCCGAAAACAGAGTGGAGTGATCCGTTTTTCCGCAAGCATATACCGGGAATGATGGTGTGATAGGTTCGTTTGCCCGGTGCCAGCACGTTTGGATGAGCAGGGTCCAGAGAGAAGTTGTGTCCACGGTTCTGCAATGAAAATCCTAATCCTTTCGGGACAATGCCGGTTCCAAAATTCATGTAGACTGAGTTGACCATGGAACATCCGTTGCCGTCCTTATCTACAACATTAAAATATACTGTGTCGGAACTGTTTACGGGTACGCCGTGTTTTGCGTCCGGGTTTGCTTTGCCTGAATGTATTTCCTCAGCTCGCTTAGCTCCGTATTTTTTAGAAAGGAGAGCGTTCAAAGGAGTTTTATATACATGAGGGTCGGCAATATGCTGTCTAACATCTGCGAAACCGAGGCGCATTGCTTCTATCTGGTAGTGCAGCCTTTCAGCGGAGTATGGAGAATCTTTACCCGCAAGATCGATGTTTTCGAGGGTGTTTAAAGCAAGCAGGGCCGCGAGTCCCTGTCCATTGGGCGGGCATTCGTGAACTTCGTACCCTCTGTAGTCGGTTTTGATGGATTCTCCCCATAAGCTTTCATGAGAAGCCATGTCTTCGGTGGAAAGCATACCTCCATTGTCTCGGACGGATTTTACGATTTTTTTTGCAATTTCACCTGTGTAAAATAGCTTTTTGGCTTCTTGCGGGGTGTGCGATGAAAGCTGTCGCAGTAATCCACCAAGCGCGGGGTTGTTCATAATCTCTCCGGCTTTGGGGGCTTTGCCGTTCAGAAGCAAAGTCATTCCGCCGGGGCTTTTGGTGAGAACCTCTTCTTCCCCGTCTTTCCAGAGGCTCGCAGTTACAGAGCTTACGGGAAAGCCTTCTTCTGCATGTCGTATTGCCGGAGCGAAAATTTTTGAAAGCGGCAGGCTGCCGAATCTGTCTACCATGTCGCACCACATGGCACATGCTCCCGGAACATTTACAGTCAGGGCATGGCGCGTGGGCAGTGAGTTTTTGATGCCCATGTCATGAATCTTTTTAAGAGTCATTTCTCGTGGCGATTTACCTGATCCATTAAGGGCGGAGACTTTATTGTTTGCTCCATTGTAGAAGAGGGCAAACGCATCCCCTCCGAGACCCGTGCTGCATGGCTCCAGCACAGCAAGAGCGGCGGCAGTAGCAATGGCAGCGTCTGCTGCATTGCCTCCCGCGCGAAGCATCTCAAGTCCCGCTTCGGTGGCTGCGGGTTGGCTGGATGCAACCATACCTTTGGTAGAGTAGACGGGTGATCTTCTGGAATTGAAGGAGAATTCCGGTTGAGCCTGTCGGGATATTTCAAAGGAGGGCATATATGATTCTCCATTTTAAGTTAGCATATTGCAAACTTGGATTTACCTTAAAATGATCAATAACATAAGGAAAAAGAGGCTAGGACAGAAGTGGCGATAGTATTACTTAGTGTATGTGTGTTATTTTTAATTTGCATTAATATTGTATCTGCAATGTATTCTTGTCAAAAAGTTCATGCAAGAATTGATTTTAAATTATCTTTGTTTTAGTTCTAACTAATAATGATAAAAAAAATAATTATTTTTCTTTCAGTTTTTGTTTTGCTGTTGAATAACTTTCCTGCCTCTGCCGGGCATTTAAAAGTAATGGCAGAACACCATCCTCCATATAATTATAAAGAAGATGGCATAGCAAAAGGGATCGTTTACGATGTTGTCTGTTTGATTATGGATAATGTCGGAGAAAGTGATACCAAAATTGTATTTGTTCCGTGGGCAAGAGGGTATCATAGTCTTGAGAATGGATCTGGTGATGTTCTTTTTTCAATGGGCAGAACACCTGAGAGGGAAAATAAGTTTAAATTTGTGGGGCCTGTTTTCAAAACTTCTGAGTATTTTTATCGCAAGAAAGGCTCAAATGTTGATGTTGTTAATATTGATGACGCTAAAGCTGTGAGTAAAATCGGAGTAGTCCGCAGCACTTTCCCCCATCAGGTCCTAATCCAGAAAGGTTTTACCAAGCTTGATGTAGGCTCGTCTTATGAAGCAGGATTTCATAAGCTTTTGAAAGGGCGTGTTGATTTAATTTCGGTTTCTGACGAGATGTTGCAGAGGCTGTTTATTGATTTTCCTGATATTGATTCGTCAATGTTTGAAAGAGTCGGGCCTCCAATCTGCTCTGCATCGGGGTATATTGCTTTTGGTCTTCATGTGTCGGATACGGTAGTTTTGGAATGGCAAAAGGCTTTAGATGAATTGAAAGAATCAGGAGAATATCAAAAAATTGTGGATAAGTATCTAAATTGGCACAACGAATAAAGTAAACTTTCTTGTTCTTTTAGTAGTTGTGTTGTTTGAAATGTTGGAATTTTGATATTGCTGTGCTGAAAAAAATGGCTAAATACTGATTAAAAGCATTTTAGCGGATTAAATTCCATAAGGAATTGCTTTTTATTTTTCTCTGATCTATTTTTAAATCATGAATAATCATACCCGCACATCAGTCTTCGTATTCTTTTTATTACTTATGCCTGTTCAGGTTTTTGCAGGCCATATGAAGATAATGACGGAAAATTACCCTCCATACAGCTATCAAGTTGATGACCATGCCGAAGGGTTTGTTGTGGATATTGTTCGTCTGCTTATGGGGCAGGTTGGTGAGCATTCTTCCGAAATAGTCTTTTATCCTTGGCCCAGAGCTTATCAAAAACTCAGGGATGGTTCCAGTGATGTGCTTTTTCCTATGGCGCGCACGCCGGAACGGGAGAAGTTTTTTAAGTTTGTAGGCCCTGTTTTCAGTAATGAGGTTCATTTTTATCGCAAAAAAGGATCATCTATTAATATCGACAGTTTTGAAGATGCTAAAAAGGTTGGTAAGATTTCTGTTACTCGCGATGATCTTTATCACCAATTTTTAAAAGAGAAGGGATTTACTAACCTTGATGTGAGTTCTTGTCAGAGATCAGATTTCCGCAAGTTATTAAAAGGGTATGTTGACCTTGTTCCAATGGGCGATAGAATCATACGTGAATTTTTAAAAGAGGTTCCGGATATTGATGAGTCAATGTTCGAAAAAGTAGGGCCATGTGTGATGAGGTCGGAAGGGTATATTGCTTTTGCAGCTCACATTCCGGATGGAGTTGTTTTAAAGTGGCAGAAAGCTTTAGACGGAATAAAAAAAGGTGGAGCTTATCAGCTCATAATAGATAGTTATTTTGAACCATGTAAGGAAAAATAAAAAGCTCCGTACTTAGTAAGTACGGAGCTTTTTCAGTTTTTGGTAATTGGGAATAGAGGTTTAGACTAGTGTCATAGCTTTTTTCATACGTGCAATGCTTTCATCTTTACCCATAACGAGCATCAGATCGTAAAGTCCACCGGGGCTTTGTACTTTTCCGCAGAGTGCGAGGCGTACAGGTTGTCCGATTGCTTTGAATTTAAGTTCTTTTTCAGCAAGGTATCCAGTGTGGATAGCTTCAAGAGAGTCATGGCTGAACTCAGTGTCAGCTTCAATTCTAGCGGTCAACTCTTTGAGGTGAGCTATCGCTTCGGGAGTGAATACTTTTGCAACAGCAGTTTCATTATATTCCAATTTATCAGCGCTTACTAAGAAGAAGTCGCACATGTCAGCCATTTCTTTATAGTTGGTTGCGCGAGGTTGGAGCAGGGGAATAATTTTTTCCAGATATTCATCCGCAACTTCAGTTCCTTCAGGAAGGAAAGAGCGCATTCCGGGAATAAGTTCTGCCGGAGCTTTTGCTTTGATGTATTCACAGTTCACCCAGTCCAGTTTCTTGGTGTCGAAAACTGAAGGTGAATTGCCGAGATGTTCAGTGTTGAAAAGTTCGAACAGTTCTTCTTTGGAGAAAATTTCCTGATCACCGTGTGACCAGCCGAGGCGGACTAGATAGTTCAAAACAGCTTCGGGCAGGTATCCCATCTTTTCATATTCCATGACGGAAAGAGCGCCGTGCCTTTTGGAAAGTTTTTTCTTATCCGGTCCCAGAATCATAGGGACATGACCGAAGCGCGGAATATCCCAGCCGAGAGCCTTGTATATCTGAATCTGGCGGGGAGTGTTGTTAATGTGGTCATCTCCGCGCAGAACTTGCGTAATTCCCATGGTATGATCATCAACCACAACTGCGAGGTTATAAGTCGGAGCACCGTCGGAGCGGCGAAGGATCATGTCATCCATTTCAGCATTTTCTATGACGATAGGACCTTTGATCATGTCATTGAAAGAGGTACGCCCTTCGAGAGGGGCTTTAAATCTGACTACCCGGTTTTCGCCGGGGCCGAGGTTTTTATCGCGGCAGGAACCGTCATATTTCGGTTTGCGTTTTTCAAGCATGGCCTTTTCGCGCATGGCATCAACCTGTTCGGACGTACAGTCACACCAGTAGGCGTTTCCATCTTCAAGGAGCTTGTCGATGTAGCTGTTGTATAGATCAAACCGTTCGCTCTGATACATCAGTTCGCCGTCCCAATCTATGCCAAGCCATCTCATGGAATCAAGAATGGCGTCAGTGTATTCTTGAGTAGATCTTTTCTGGTCTGTATCTTCAATACGCAGAACAAATTTTCCATTGTTGCGACGGGCCAGAAGCCATGAAAAAAGTGCGGTTCTTGCGCCGCCGATATGTAAATGCCCGGTAGGGCTTGGGGCGAAGCGTGTTACTGTATTGCTCATCGGAATATCTCCTGACCTTTGTTATGAAAAAGGCTTATAATTGAAAAATCCGCCTCGTAGGGCGGTCAGAGTACTTGAAGTCAGTGCGCTTTATAACGCGTAAGTGCTTTTTTTATATTAAATTGACCGGGATTTTAACGTCCCGGCCATGTATTTAATCAACAGATTCAACACCTTTCAGTTCAGGAATTTCCTTGAGCAAGGTGCGTTCGATAACACTTCTCAATGTCTTTTGAGACATGGGACAGCCTTTACATGCGCCCTGAAGCCGGACCATTGCAAAGCCTTTATCTGTTACCTCAACGAGTTCAACGTTGCCGCCGTCAGCTTGTAAAAAGGGTCTGACTTTTTCGAGTGCAGCTTCGACTTTATCGTACATGGTAAATCCTCCGGTTTGTTATGCAATGTCAAATAATGCCTTTAACTGACCTTGTCAACGCAGGGAGGATTTAAGTTGGTTAAGATTTTATGGTGGTCAAAATAGCAAAGGCATCATCCAGAATCGGAGCAAGCCCGTTGTTAAGCTCTCTAATTTTTCCCGGGGTGAGGCCGTTCTCTTCCCATCTCTGGTTTTTGACGTCCTGAATAAAAAAGTCTCCGCTGCCGCCTATGCCGAGTGTTTTTGCAATAATATTGGCAAAGTAAACATAGAGAGCTTCGGGAGTTTTTACAGCTTTGGCAGGATTATGATGATAAAGAACAGCTGTAACAAGAGAGAAGGGGAGATTCCATTTGCGCAAAAGCATGCCGCCAAGTTCGGCATGATCAAATCCGGCAACAACTCTTTCGGCCTTGAACATCAAAGCTTTTTTGTTTCTGGATATGGCTGTTGCGGCAATAGCTCTGTCCGGCAGGGCCATCATGAAAACGGGGCGGCCTATGTCGTGCAGAAGTCCTGCTACAAAACATTTTTCCGGCGAACCGTTTTTGAACATTTTAGCTAACTGACTGGCAATGATGCCACAGGCAAAGCTGTGTCTCCAGAAGAGTTCAAGGTCAAGTATGTTGGTAGGAATGCCTTTGAACATGTCCATTACGGAGGTGCCTAAAGCAAGAGTCGAAAGTTGTTTTGTTCCGATAACCGCTACAGCTCTCGAAATAGTGTCTATCTGGGAAGGAAAACTGTAAAAAGCGCTGTTTACCATGCGCAGAAGAAAAGCGGATAAAGCTGTGTCCCGTGAAATAACTCTTGCAACGTCGGTTGCAGAACTGACCGGATCGTTAATAACCTGTCTCATTTCAAGAAAAACCTGCGGCAGGGACGGGAGTTTTATGTCGGAATGCATTAGCGATATGGGGTCGACCGGTTCAAACCTTTCCGTGGGCATGGGCAAGGGAGAGGTTTCTTTATAGAGTTCCGGGTGCTCAACCAAATCCCTTGCTACATGGGCAACTCCGAGTTCAAATAGTGTGTTAAGGACGGGCTTGTTTTTGTCAGCATGTGCAAAGCGATCTTCCATCAGGGCTGTAGCTGCTTGAAGTGTGTGCTCGGGGATGGTTGTATCGTGGGTCATATGGTTACGCCTTGCTTTAGGTTAAATCTCTATGTTAATATTACATTAAAAAAAGTTGTTAGCAAAGTAGTGATTGCAATTAATGCGAAGTCCATAACAAAGCCCGGGAAAAAAAACTTTTCCCGGGCTTTGAATTTTGCGAGATTATAGATCGAGGTTATTTAAGCCAGGAGTCGACCTGTTCTTTGTTTTCCTTGATGAAACGTTTAGCATTTTCATAAGGATCAGCGCCTTCTTCCTGATTCCAAGCCATCACCATCTGAAGCTGGTTAGCATCTTTCCATTCGAATTTATCAAGAAATGCGTATACTTCAGGCTTGTCTTCTTTGAGTCCTTTGCGGGCGATTGTGTTAATGGTTTCTTCTCCGCCGAGGATGCCTTTAGGATCTTTCAAATATTTCATATCCCAACGACCGAAAAGCCAATGAGGAGACCATGCAGTAACAACAATCCATTCTTTGTTTTTGACTGCGTTGCTAAGACTTGCAGTCATGGTTGCCCCAGAGCCTTCCATTAATTCAAAATCTTTAAGCTTATATTCTTCTATTGCCTTTTCAGAGAGTCCCATGAGTCCGGCACCGGGATCAATTCCGATTATCTTGTCGTCAAATTTGTCGGCATATTTATTGAGATCTTCAATTGAATCAATTGTTACATATGTTGGAACAGCCCACCCAAGTTTTGCACCGGTTACATTAGGTCCGAGGTCCACGACATTCTTTTCAACTCTTTTCAAATAGTCAGCGTGAGTAATAGGTAGCCATGCTGCTGCTGTAGCGTCAACATCACCTGTTCCGACAGCCTGCCACATGATTGCAGCCGCAACGGGGAGAATTTCAACTTCGTATCCCATGCGCTCTTGAAGTACTGCCTGGATTACATTTGTTGTTGCTGTTGCGCAGTCCCATTCGACGTAGGCTAGTTTAACTTTTTTATCGCCGGCAAAAGCCGTAGAGCTGAGTGATGCAATAAGCAGGGCAGCCATAAGAAGTGTAAGAATCTTTTTCATGCGTTTCTCCGTGTTGTAAGAATGATTATTTTCTGGAACCTAATTTCTGAAGTACGCGGTCCATGATTATGGCAACGATAACAATGCCGATGCCTGCTTCAAATCCTTTACCCATCTGGAGGCGCTGGATAGCTTTCCAGACTTCTCCACCGAGTCCTTTGGCTCCGATCATGGCGGCAATAACGACCATGGATAGAGACAGCATAACGGTTTGATTTATTCCTGCCATAATAGTCGGAGTAGCAAGCGGCAGTTCAAGTTTAACCAGTCGTTGCCAGCGGGTGGAACCGAAAGCTTCTGAACATTCAATGAGTTCTTTTGGAACCTGCTGAATGCCGAGACATGTGAACCGGATGGCCGGAGGCATTGCAAAAATGACAGTTGAGAAAATAGCAGCAACTTTACCCAGTCCGAAGAAAGGGATTGCAGGAATGAGGTATACGAAAGCCGGCATGGTCTGCATTACATCGAGCACAGGCATGACTGTTTTATTTACGTATTTGTTCATAGCGGCAAGAATGCCGGTGGGCACGCCGATCAGAAGAGCCATAAGGGTTGAGACTATGACCAGTGCTATGGTACTAACGGTTGCTTTCCATAATCCCATGTTCAGGATCAGCAGCAGTCCGGCAATTGAAAAGATACCAATTTTATAGCTTTTAGAAAGTCTCCATGTGACTAGTCCGACTATGAGGATAAAGACCAATGGAGGAAGGGCGAGCATGCCGGTCTGGACAATATCCAAACCTGTATCAAGCACATCAGAGAAAGCTCTGGTTGCAAATGAGCAATGTTCGACCAGAAAATCAATACCGGCTTCAATTGTTTTTCCAACGGGAATACGTGGTATATCCATTTTAATTACCTCCTCTTTCGGCCAAGGCGGCTATTAGAGAGCCTCGGACAACTACGCCTCTGAAACGGTTATCGTCATCAACAATACCCAGCGGGTAGCCGAGGTCCTGCATGATGATAAATAGATCTTGAGCCGGGGTGTCAAGGTGAGCTGTTTTGCAGGATGTACAGATGACGCTTGTAAGATCGCGGCAGTCCTTTTCAACAAGACGGGCACAGTCCTGTGCGTTTACTACGCCCATGAGTCTGCGGTCTTCATTTAAAATGAAAAGACTGGAGATGTTGTTTTTGCGCATCTTTCTCAGAGAAGATCTTGGTCCGTCAGTTTTGATATGTCCAACTGCTTCACTTTTCTTCATTACTGATTCAGCTGTGAGTACTTTTGTTATATCTACATCTTCAACAAAGCGGCGTACATAATCATTAGCTGGGCTGGTGAGAATGTCTTCCGGTGTGCCGACCTGAACAATTTCACCATCTTTCATAAGTACAATGCGGTCGCCAAGTTTCAGGGCTTCATCAAGGTCGTGGCTGATAAAAAGGATGGTTTTCTGCATGCGTTCTTGAAGACTGATAAGTTCATCCTGCATGTCGCGGCGGATGAGTGGGTCAAGAGCACTGAAAGCTTCATCCATAAGAAGGATGTCCGGGTCTAAAGCCAGGGCGCGGGCTAATCCCACACGTTGCTGCATTCCTCCGGAAAGTTGACTAGGAAGTGATTCTTCCCATCCCTTAAGTCCTACAAGCTCAAGAGCTTCATATGCTTTTTTGCTCCGTTCTTCGGGGGCCATCCCTTTGATCTCAAGTCCGTACTCAGTATTTTGAAGGACTGTACGGTGAGGGAAGAGAGCGAAATTCTGGAAAACCATTCCCAATTTTTGAAGTCTTACTTTACGAAGTTCATTTTTATCCAAAGCTGTGATGTCGATACCATCGATATAGATATGGCCTTTGGTCGGCTCGATAAGTCTATTGATACACCTGACGAGAGTGGATTTTCCGCTACCCGATAATCCCATTACCACCACGATTTCACCCTCTTCAACTGAGAATGAGGCGTTATTTACGCCGACACCGTGTTTGGTCTTTTTCATAATCTCATCTTTAGATACTCCCTGTTCGAGCATTGGGATGACTTTTCCCGATTGCGGGCCAAAGATTTTGTAAAGGTTTTCTACGCGTATTTTTTCCATGACTTCTCCGGTTAAAATGAAAAAGAGCCGCTTTTGTTTTATTTTGAAGCGGGCAAAAAGAAGAGGAAGCGCAGATTTATTCCCTGCGTTCGTTCTTCTTTTTTAATGTATTTAATGTACTTTTAAAGTAACTTTTAATGTAGTATTTAAAATTAACATTATGAAGTATTGTTGTGTGTTTGTTTTGCTGTTGTAAATTGGGGATGATGCTATATGTATATGTGTTTTACTTTGTATGCAAAATTTGATTTTTAATTGCTAAACAAGTTTGATTTGAAACAGCAATTTGTTGTTTTTTATGGGAAGTGAACGGGCCTTTTCTTTTATTAAGGTTAGTTAAATAAGAGTACATTGTCAAATGTTACAAGTTTTGCGAAAAAAAGGCTAGATTTTTTGAGAATTAAATCGATAAAAATGCAAAAAATATTTTAATACATAAAACCGTGTGAGTGTAGGCATGGTGGGGGTTAAGCAGGTGTTACTCAAATCTCGAAAATCATCCTTTTTATGTGAATTAAAGTTGCTCAAAGGGTAAGCTTAGAATGAAGCTAAAAAAAATCAGGACAACTTGTATTGAGTTGTCCTGATTGCAGTTTTTTTAGTGCAGATGGGTGTCTGTTCGGGGCAGAAAAATTACCTTCTGGTAAGCCCGTATTTTTTAAGTTTGTACTGCAACGTTCTGCGGCTGATCCCGAGAGCGTCCGCAGTCCGTTCGCGGTGGTCCTGATTTGCTTCAAGCGCGTCAATTAATGCCTGACGTTCTGCGTCATCAAGTGATGTCGAAGTTGTCTTGCGCGGCAACGGTACATAGTCGGGTTTAGAAGCCGATTCTGCTGAGCCGCCTTTTACCGCAACAGGAGAAGGACTAAGTACTTGCGGAGGCAGAAGTTCGGTGCCGAGTACTTCCGACCTGCTTAGTATGATAGCCCGTTCAAGTACATTTTCAAGTTCGCGGACGTTACCGGGCCATCCGTAGCGGCTGAGAGCATCAAGGAAAGAAGGACTGACTGAGCGAACTTTTTTGTTGTTCTTGCGTCCCAGTTTTTCCAGTAGATGTGCAACCAGAGCGGGAATGTCGCTGGGTCTTTCTCTCAAAGGAGGAATACGTATTTCCAGAACACTCAGTCTGTAAAAAAGGTCTTCTCTGAATGTTCCATTTTCCACTTCCTCTTTCAGGTTCCGGTTGGTTGCGGCAATTATGCGGACATCTGTTTCGACAGGAGCAACACTGCCTAGAGGTTCAACTATTTTTTCTTGAATTGCCCTTAAAATTTTTGCTTGAAGAACCTGTTCCAATTCTCCGATTTCATCGAGGAAAAGAGTGCCGCCGGATGCCAGTTGAAATCTACCCGGTTTGTTGATCGTGGCTCCGGTGAAGGCTCCTTTTACATAGCCGAACAGTTCACTTTCAAGAAGGTTGGCAGGAAGGGCGGCGCAGTTGACTTTTATAAGAGGTTTATTCGCTCTGTGACTTGCGCGGTGCAGACCTTCGGCTACAAGTTCTTTACCTGTACCGGATTCTCCGAGCACCAGAATTGTTGCTTCGGAAGGTCCGGCCTGCTCTATGAGTTCCTTAACATCTCGCATCGCCTGACTGTTTCCGATCATCCGCTCAGTAGCTTCAACTGCAGACCTCAATCTCTTATTTTCGCCCACAAGTCTGGAATAATCGAGAGCTTTTGCCATAACGGCTTTAAGCTCCTCATTGTCTGCCGGTTTAGTGAGGTAGTCGAAAGCGCCATGCTTCATTGCCACAACCGCAGAACCGACGTTGCCGTAAGCTGTGAGCATTATGATCGGTAATCCCGGAACTTTTGCATGTATCTCTGTGAGTAGAGTCATGCCGTCCATGCCGTCCATACGCATATCAATCAGTGCGGTATTCAGTGTAAGAGAGGGAAGCATTTTAAGGGCTTGTTCGCCTGAAACAGCTTCGTGAACAGTCCAGCCGTCATCTTCAAGAATTGCTCTGATCAGCAATCTAAGAGAGGGCTCATCATCTACAATAAGTACATTTTTATCATTTATGGTCATATGTTATGATCCTTCGTTGTGTAAGCTCGGGAAGAAAAGTTCTACACACGTTCCCGTCGAAGCGGAAGAAGGAATTGTTACTCGACCGCTATGGCCGCGCATAATGGTGTTTACTATGGCAAGACCGAGTCCGGTCCCTTTCGGTTTAGCCGTAAAGAAAGGTTCAAGCGCATGTTTGCGTATATCTTCCGGCATGCCGGGACCGTTGTCACAGACGCTTATCCAGACACCGTGTTCATTTGTTTTTGCGTTGATGAATATTTTACCTTCACCTTCCGGGACAACGTCAAGGCTGTTTACCAGAAGATTTAAGAGAACCTGACGAATTCCGTCCGGATCTGCAAAAACTTCATGCACCTCAAGGTTACTTTCAATGGTAGCCCCTTTGTGGTCCAGTTCAAACCCCATAAGGGTATTCATGGTTTCACATATGTCGTTTAAGTTAACGATTTGCGGCTCCAGTTCATGAGGTTTTGACAGGTAAAGCAGGTCGGTAACAACCCTGTTTAACCTGTCGGCTTCTTCAAGCATGGTGGTTGCATACATTCCGTAAGGTTTTTCATCTTTTAATTTGTCAGCAAAAAGTTGAGCAAAACCTCGCAAAGAACTCAGTGGATTGCGGATTTCATGCGCGACACCTGCGGCTAGTGAGCCTATTGAGGCCAGTCTCCGGGCTTCGCTGAGGTCGTCTTCCAGTACAGCGATATCTGTTCTGTCTCTTATAATGATCATGGTCCGGTATTCTTCGGGGCTTTCAAAGTACGGGAAAATGATCAGTTCAAGATTCTTTCCATTAAGTTTAACATGCTCCCAAAGAACTTCACCCCGTCTGAATTTTTGAATTGGCTCAAAAGAAAAATCTTTCCAGTTCCGGCCGACAAGGGTTTCTCCATCTGTGCTGTTCAGCAGTGAATGGGCAGATCCGTTGGCAGCTAAAATAGACCCCTCCGGTGAAAGAGTAAGCAATCCGTCCGGCATATTGTCGAGCAGATTAGCCTGAAATCTTTCTAGTTTAACAAGCTGTTTGTCTTCTTCGCGGCGTTGAAAGTAGGCGACAGCAAGTAGCCATAGAACAAATCCGGCTAGAAAAATATAGCCGGTCTGCATAAGAGCCGCACGCCTGTATTGTTTAAATTGGGCGAGGTGTTTTTCTGCATTCAAACCGAGTAGAAGATAGGTCTGTCTTTTTTGAGACGGTAGAAAGTTGCTGTTTCTATGACCGTATAATCTTAGTAGATGCGGTTGTCCCAGCGTGCCGTACAGCAAGGCAGCTTTTCCGTTGATCATCGCCGGAGTGCTGGATTCATTGAGTTTTTGAATCATATTAAAGATGGGGGCCGGGGGAGTGAATGATGTCGCTGCATTTCCTTGTCCGACGACCACTATAGGTTTGTCATCGGGGCCGTATAACCCGATAAAAAGCAGATCTCCCTGTGCAACCATCTCTTTGAAAAGGTCTCTTGCCGCCGGAGTCAGGTTTTCCTGTGCCTGTTTGTTGTGCATTCCCTGCCGCCTCATTCTGCGCATTCCGTCCGCGAGCTGAATATCAAGCCCGCGGGTGATGGATTTGGCAGAAAGAAGCATATGTTCAAACACAGTCTGGTGCATCTGACGCAGGTTCTGCCACGTAAGGTAGAGGGAGCCTGCTCCAAGTAACAGCAGGGCCAGAAGCGCTAAGGCTAGCGGCAGTTTTTGTGATCTTTGTGAACTTAGTTCCATGTATATCTATATTATTCTTTTAAGGGTGCAGAAGTATTCCGATTTCACGCGGAGATGTCATCTCCAGCATTCCGGCAATGTCTCGGATGGTTGTAGACTTGTCAACAACCGCACCTTTTTCTCTAAGTATTCCGAGAGCCGTATTCAGATCAAGATTCTGTCTTTTGCAATATTGTTCAAGTGTCATTTGGCCCAGTCCTGTTCCGGCTCCGTTATGCATACCGGCTCCTTTAATATTCCCTGAATTTTGATTTATACCGGTTTTGTTGATCGGAGCTCCGGATTTTATATTGGTAGCTGGAGTCGGCTGATCCTTCAAAATAATTTCGTGAAGTTCTTTTGGCGTAAGTCCGCCTTTATGGGCAATATCTTTGATCGACTGTGCAGACGTTTCAATTTCAATCCCGGCCGCTTTGATTGAAGCCACAGCCTTGTCAAGATCTAGCCCCATACGTTTGCAGAAGACAGAAAGAGGGCTGAGTTCCGCATGACCGTAGGGTGGGACTCCGTATTTAATTTCTCCCTGAGTTTTCAGGTAGGTCGAAAATTCAAGCACTTGTTTCATAGGGGGCAGCCCAGATAAAG
Source organism: Maridesulfovibrio ferrireducens (assembly GCF_016342405.1). Lineage (NCBI taxonomy): Bacteria > Pseudomonadati > Thermodesulfobacteriota > Desulfovibrionia > Desulfovibrionales > Desulfovibrionaceae > Maridesulfovibrio > Maridesulfovibrio ferrireducens. Next base: position 175,785 of record NZ_JAEINN010000001.1, read on the forward strand.
TTCCAACTACTACATACAGAGTGATAAAAATGCTGATAAAGAAAGCTGTTGATGAAAAGGTTACTGCTGCTGCCTTTTTTTTCAAATATGCGGTGATAGGTTTCCAATTGAGCCAGATATGAAGGATTGAAACAAAAAGAAATAGGACTCCGGTGCAGATATGAATATCGCCCCATTGTTCTTTTGTAAGTCCTAGTAATTGCCAGTCGGCCCAGTATGCAACTCTTCCTTGAGGCACGAGGTAGAGAATTACACTTGTTAAAGACATAACGATAATTGCGAAGAAACTAATTAGTGAAGTGATTTTTCTAAGCATGAAAAGCCTCCTATTCGTATGGAACGTTTAATGAAAAATATTGAGTAACCTGATTTATGAGGTTTTGTTCTGCTACGTATAGCGTAAAACTTGTTGTATTAGAAAGGCAATTAATAAAAAAGGAGGACTTTTAAGTCCTCCTTTTTACCCGTTTTCCTTATTATGTGTAGATGAACGCTTAATTCAATTGCTTAGTTAAAGCGGGGACATCCCTGCGGTGAACCGCAATTTTGATTTTTTTGGTAATTGTTGCCGCAGCCATTATTGCCGCCCTGCATCATTCCTCTAGATCCGTTTCTCGGTCCGGGGAACGTAATTCCGATTTCTTTTTCTAATTCAGCGGCCATTTTCTGATGAGTGGTAAACATTTTTTCTCTTACATCAGAGAGATCTTTTACCAATGCATGGATTGTTTCTTTGTCTGCCTTGCCTGAGTTTACAAGAGCATTAAGTTCGGTCCGTTTGGCCCATTGCTGATTTTGGAGTGTTTGGAAAGTAGCTGTGTACTTGTCCATGATTGCTTGAGCTTGCTGCTGTTTTTCTGGCGTCAGCTGGTTGAATGCTGCTCTGTTGCCCCCATTGTTGTATCCATTCTGGGAGCCACCGCGTGCCATGGCTATTGTTGCCATTGATAATACAAATACGATTATTAATGGGATCAAGGTTTTTTTATTCATCTGATCTCCTGCTGTTAAAAGTTGTTGCCCTCTCGAATTAACTTAAAGCAGTATGCGTGCCAAACTTTTTAACGATGTAATATTAAGGCCTTATGCTGTTTGTGGTAAAAAGTGAGTGTATGTTAATGTGCAGTTATCTGCACATTAACTGCACAAGTGCAGGTTGATGAGGGCTGTGGTGCAGGCTGATTATTGATTTTCAGCTTCGTCTGTAATCCATTTGTACATTCCACAGGACCGGCATTCGGCGCAACCTTTCGGAGGACATGGAGAAGTAATAACTCCTTGCTGATAGCGTTCCCATTCACGCCACAGATAAGCTTTGTTTATGCCCGTATCAATAAAGTCCCATGGCAGCGGATCTTTTTTATCCAGATTGTGATCAATAATATTTTCAAGGTCGCCTTCGTAGTATTTGAAAGCTTTTTTCCAGCCGCCTTTTTCTGCAGCTATCATAATAAATTTATGTAGTTCTTCGTTTCCGCGGGCAAGAATCCCTTGCAGTCTGGCTTGGAAAGGCGAATCTCCGGAAAAGGCTATACCTTTATATTTTTTTGTAAGCGAACTCACTTTTGAAAGGACATCTTTAAGCTCTTTTTCAGAAGGCATGGCAGACCATTGCAATGGAGTCCACGGTTTCGGCACGAGGCAACTGGCGCCAAGGGTGATGCGCATGTACTGCTTTTTCTTTTTACCCTGTCCGCGGTTACGGGCCTGATCAATTTTTTCGAGCATGTTAGAAAATTCTTCGTAATCTTCGTCGGTTTCACCGGGCCAACCTACAATGATGTAAATTCTTAAATGATTTACACCTTTGGATGCGCAAAGTTCTACAGCGCGCAGGAAATCCTCTTCTTCAAGATTTTTACTTGCACTGTCCCTCAGTCGCTTACTTGCCCCTTCTAAAGCCAAGGTCACAGTGCGAACACCGGAAGCTCTTAAAGTGTCGAGTAATTCTTCGGTAAGTCCGTCAGCTCTGACTGAGGATAAGGAAAATTTTGTTTTTCTGTCTTTGAGCCAGTTGATATATGGAAGAAGATCGGGCCAGTCGGTAAGAGCTGTCCCGATGAGTCCCACTTTAGGCGGATCTGCGAGTTCAACAATTTCTTTCAGCTTATCAATAGATGCGTGTCTGGGAGGTCTATAAATATATCCTGCCGCACAAAAACGGCATCCGTAAGGACATCCTCTGTTTACCTCGACGAGGAACATGTCTTTGAAAACAGCTTCGGGACTGATGAAGCATGAGTATGCTGGTGTTGTTAATACCGGAACTTGATTGTTGTCCGTGCTGGTTTCAGGAAGAACTACGGCTCGTTTGACCTTATTCATGGTCTTGCCCGGAACATATACTCCGTATCTATCCTTAATCAGCTCAAGAAAGTCATCTTTACTTCCACCGTCATATATGTGCCGTTTGAGTTCGACGCACAAATCCTTAAGTCCGGCTTCGGCTTCTCCAACCCAGAAAAAATCGAAAAAAGCCGCAATAGGCGCAGGATTTAAAAATGCAACCGGACCTCCGGCCATAACCAGCGGGAAGCCCGGGCGTTCCGACGCTAAGGCCGGAACACCCGAATCTTTCAGCATTCTTACGGGGTAGAGATACTCTTCCTCGAAGTTTATGCTGAAGCCGATCAGGGGAAACTCGGACAGATCTTTGTCACTGTCCATGGAAACAGCAGGTTTTCCCGGTTCACTTATAAAAAACCTTTCTACTGCAAGTTCCGTATCAGGAGCCAGCAGGCGATAAACAGCCTGCCATCCTAAAGTGGAGAGCGCAGCACCCTTTCTGCCGGGGAAGACCAGGGCCGTGGGCAGACGTCCACCAGTCTCTTCGGCTGCGGGTTCTTCACGTCCGTAATAGAAGAAATCCTCTTTTACTGACATGTATCAAGGTCCGATGTGTTCCGGTTAATCCGAGTTGTTTCCGTATTATTTTTCATATGCAGACAGAATTAATCAGCCTGTTTGCGGATGAAAGTAGGAACTTCAAAATCGTCATCATCGTGGAAGATAAATTCTTCTCCACCGGAATTTGCAGCACTTCTAACTGATTCAGGTTTTCCGGCTGCTTCCGCAGGTTTTGCACCGGTGCGCAGATATGCGGGGATAGAACGGTCTTCTTCTGAATGAGGGTTGCCGAGCTGTCTTACGTTACCGTGTTCTTTTGCTCTTGGAGCCATTCCTCTCGGAGTAATGTTTGAGCGGACAGGCTGCTGTATTTCGCACACAGGCTGCATAGTTTTTTCTTCAGCAGTTTCGATGCCTGTTGCAATAACTGTGATGCGCATTTCGTCGCCTGCTTCAGGGTCGAAAACAGTTCCGAAGAAAATCTGTGCATCTTCGTGAGCTTCTTCATAAATAATACTTGCTGCTTCGCTGACTTCATCAATGGTCATGTCAGGAGAGCAGGTGATGTTGATGAGTACGCCTTTAGCGCCTTCGATGGAAACATCTTCAAGAAGAGGACTTGTGATAGCTTTCATTGCAGCTTCACGAGCTCTGTTTTCGCCTCTTGCGATTCCTGTTCCCATGAGAGCGAGACCTGAGCTGGACATAACTGCTTTAACGTCAGCAAAGTCAAGGTTGATTAAACCATGAACAGTAATCAGATCGGCAATACCTTTAACACCGTAATAAAGGACTTCATCAGCTTTTTTCAGCATTTCGGAGAAGGCTGCTTTTTTAGCTGCAAGCTGTAGAAGGCGGTCGTTAGGAATAGTGATAATTGAGTCAACAACGCTTTTGAGTTCTTCAATACCTTTTTCAGCCTGAAGAAGTCTGCGTTTGCCTTCAAAATAGAAAGGTTTGGTGACAACAGCTACTGTGAGTGCGCCTGCTTCTTTGGCAATCTGAGCGATGACAGGAGCAGCTCCGGTTCCGGTTCCGCCGCCCATACCGGCTGTGACGAAAACCATGTCACAGTCGCAGACGAGTTCACGGATCAGTTCGATGCTTTCGAGTGCGGCATTTTTACCGATATCCGGGTTGGCGCCGGCGCCGAGACCTTTAGTCAGCTGGTCGCCGAGCTGAATTTTGTATTCAGCAAGAGATTTGTTGATATCCTGAACATCGGTGTTCGCAGCAATAAAGCGAACGCCTGTAAGAGCGGACTGAATCATGTTGTTTATAGCGTTTCCACCACCGCCACCGCAACCGATTACCTTAATTTTTGCATGACCGTCGTTTTCGATTTCCATGTAATCCATCATCATTTTCATTCCCCTGTTTAAGCTTCCATTAATTTCAAATCCCCGGATGATCGGGTCCGGGAAAGCCTTCACCTGATGCAGCCGTGACTAAGCTATATCGGTGAACCACTTACGCATCCTGCCCAGAATGCGGTTGAAAACATTTTCATCTCGAATACGGAATACTTGTTCAGTGCTGCCTTCCTTTTCAGCGCCGTACATAAGCAGTCCCACCGCAGTTGCGTATTTGGGACTGTGAACAACGTCTTTAAGGCCTCCGATTCCGGCTGGATAACCAATGCGTACCGGAAGGTCGAAAACCTGTTCAGCAAGTTCCTGCATGCCATCCACCAGTGAAGTTCCACCGGTAAGTACAACTCCGGCTGCAATCAGATTTTTGTAGCCGCTTCGAACCAGTTCTTGATCCACCAAGGCTATGATCTCTTCACAACGCGGCTCGCATATTTCAGCAAGAACACGTTTAGACATCTTGCGATGGTCACGTCCTCCAACGGAAGGAACTTCGATGGTCTCATCAGTTGTGACGAGATCGGTCAGAGCCGTTCCGTATTTGACCTTGATCTGTTCTGCCGAACCCATGGGGGTTCTAAGGCCGAAAGCTATATCATTGGTCAGGTTATTGCCTCCTAGGGCGATAACCGAGGTGTGCTTAATTGAATCATTTGCAAAAATTGCGAGGTCGGTTGTGCCGCCTCCGATATCTACAATGGCAACGCCGATTTCTCTTTCTTCTTCAGAAAGAACAGCCTTGCTTGAAGCAAGTGATTCAAGGACGATGTCTGATACATCCAGTCCTGAACGGTGACATGAGCGAATGATATTCTGCGCTGATGTCACAGCACCGGTTACAATGTGGACCTTAACTTCAAGGCGCACACCGGCCATCCCCAGCGGATCGGCAATGCCACGCTGGTCATCTACTATAAATTCCTGCGGCAGGGTGTGAATTACTTCCCTATCAAGTGGGATAGCAACAGCTTTCGCTGCGTCGATAACTCTGTCCACATCCTTTTGCGTCACTTCTCCGCCTTTAACAGCTATGACTCCATGACTGTTAAAACCTTTGATGTGACTTCCTGCTATGCCTGCGTAAACGGAACGGATTTCACATCCAGCCATTAGTTCAGCTTCTTCAAGAGCTTTCTTTATCGACTGAACTGTCTGCTCGATGTTAACCACAACTCCTTTACGAAGTCCCGTAGAAGGTGCAGTGCCGATGCCTACAATATCGACTCCGTTAGCTGTAGCCTCTCCGACAACAGCACAGATCTTAGTGGTGCCTACGTCGAGGCCGACTATCAGATCAGATTTGGCCATAATATTTTCTCCTCATCACCTTAGATATTGGGGCATTTTTCATTGCGACGCTACTTGGCCGGAAGTCCGTTTTTCAACCCAGACCCTACCATTTCCAGCTGATATCGTCGCAACGTTCCTGAACTCTCCCCGGTTTTTAAGGTCATGCCAGACGATGTTCAGGTCCGAAAGATGTTCTTGCCAGTTGTCCAGCCCCAGCCTAATTGTCAGGCCGAGGTTATCCATGAAAATTTCCATTCTGTCGCCGCCTTTGATGTTGATCCATGCGATTTGGCCCGGATCAAAAGGAAGCTCTCTTCTGCTTAAAACTGCCATAAATTCTGGAAGTATTTCAGCTTTTCTCATGGCATCTGATTCAATATTTAAAAATGGCAGAGAGGTGAACTTGCCCGGTGCAACCGGTGCAATCAGTTCTCCTGAACTGTCACAATAGAAAAGTTTGTCGCTTTGTCTCACCATGAACTGAGGAGTTTTTTCCCTTACATGGATAGACAGATTGCCCGGGAGTTCGCGTTTTACCGCTGCGGACTTAATCCAATGGTTCTGGCTCAGTCTGCCTTCAACGTCTCCTATATTAACAGCAAGGCTGTTTTTATTCAGTCCAACCTCAGAAATTCCAAGAATTTCCCCATAAGACAGTCGATGGTTTCCAGTGACCTTGATATCCTGCAATGCAAAGTAAGGATGTGCTGTAAGCCAGCGATATCCTGCAAGGCAGCCGAGTCCTACTATTGCCAGCATCAGCAGGCAGACGGAAGATATGCACGTCTTGCGAAACAGAGTTGTTAAAACATCTGAAAGCGGACGAGACGGCTCTCTACGCATCTTGTTGACATTGCGGGCACGTGTTTTCCTGTCGGTGTTATTCAGGTTCAGACGGCTTTTGTTTAATCTTGCAACGCTCATTGTAGTACTATGACCTCCGTCTCAAGAGTTATACCGAATTTATTATTAACAGCTTCGGTGGCCATGTCCAAAAGCTCTAAGGCCTCGGCCCCTGTCCCCTGTCCTTTATTCACCAGAAAATTTGCGTGCATTTCAGAAAAAGCCATGCCCCCTAAAGTCTTGCCTTTGAATCCAGCATCATCCAGAAGTTTTCCAGCGCTGTAGCCTTCCGGGTTTTTGAAAACGCAGCCTGCTGTTTTTTCAAGCACAGGCTGTGAGCTTTTCTTTTTACTGAAAACTTCCTGAACTTTGCTCTTAACTACAGCTTCAAAGGAGCGGTTCAGTAAAAATTCTGCTTCCCATATAAAGGTGAATTCACCTGTTTCGGGAGAAAAGTGTCTGTATCCAAAGTTCATTTCATCTGCGTTTTTCCAGAACAGCCCTTTGCTTGGAGTCCAGAGTCGTACTCTCGTGACTGAAGCAGCCATATCTGTTCCGTACGAACCGGCATTCATGGCGATGCTACCGCCTACAGAACCGGGAATTCCTGCCAATCCTTCCATGCCGCTGAGGCCGTTGCGAATTAGAAATGCGAGCAACCCGGGCAGTCTTGTGTCGGCAGAGACTCTGACTGTCAGACCGGAGATTTCAGGCTCGTTTTTTTTTGCAAGGGCCATGTGCACAAATGCAATATTCAGCTTTCCATCAGCTGCGAGCATATTGCTTCCTTCCCCGATAGCGATAAGTCCGGCTGCCTCTTTCTCGTGAAAGAAAGCCAGCTCGTCCAGACCCGCTTCGTCGCGCACTTTTGCGAGCGCTCTGGCAGTCCCGCCTATACCTAAAGAGGTAAGGTCTGCCATTTTCGGTTCATGAAGCAATTCAAGTGTCATTACTTTTCCTCTGCCATTACTCTTCGCTTTTAAAGCGGAATAACTGTTTCAGCAGTTTCGGATGCTGAATCATTTTCAGATTCATTTTTCAGATATTTCAAAAAGTTTTCACCGATACGATAAATAGATCCTGCACCTTGGGTTATGAAAATATCACCGGGTTTCAAAATGTTCGGGAGTTCATTTTCCATCATTTCAAAGTCTGGATAAAAACGTACTTTAGTTGAACTCACCTGTCTGATTCCCTGAGCCAGTGACATCCCGTTAACGCCGGGAATTGGTGATTCAGACGCCGGATAAATTTCAGTTAGCAGAAGCTCATCAGCCAGTTCGAAAGTCTTGCAGAAGTCTCCGAAAAGTGCCTGTGTACGCGTAAATCTGTGCGGCTGAAAAGCTATGACCAGTCGTCTTGTAGGATAGCAGGCTTTTGCTGTTTCAATGGTCGCTCTGATTTCTGCGGGGTGATGTCCGTAGTCATCCACAACCAGAACACCTTTACATTCACCTTTTCTTTCAAATCTGCGCCCGACTCCCATGAAGTTTGAGAGGCCTTGAAGAATTGCTTTTTTATTGAGTCCGGCTTCAAGAGACACGCCGATTGCTCCAAGAGCATTCAGCACATTGTGTTTTCCGGGCTGGGCAAGTGAAACTTCACCGAGAAGTTCATCATCAAGAAAAACTTTAAAAAGACTACGAACTTCGCAAGAAAGAATTTCCGCTCTGAGTCTGTTCTGCTTGCCCAGACCGTATGTGATATACGGACGTTTGATGGAAGGCAGAAGTCTCATTACCCCGGGATCGTCTCCGCAGACAACGTTCATTCCATAGAAAGGAATGGCATTCATAAAAGTTCTGAATGATGTGTCTATGGCTTCCTGATCAGGATAGAAATCCATGTGATCCATATCAACGTTGGTTACAACTGTGATGATCGGTGACAGGCAGAGGAATGAACCGTCTGATTCGTCTGCTTCCGCGATGAGAAACTGTCCATCGCCGAGGCGGGCGTTGCTGCCGAATGTATTTAATTTGCCGCCGATAATTACAGTAGGATCAAGTCCTGCTTCAGTAAAAATTGTTGCAAGCAATGAAGTTGTCGTTGTTTTGCCATGTGTTCCGGCAACGGCTATACCGGAGCGCAGTCTCATGAGTTCAGCAAGCATTTCCGCTCTTGGAATGATGGGAATACCCAATTCGCGAGCTTTGATCAGTTCCGGATTATCATCTGCAATTGCAGTGGATTTCACCACAACATCCGCGTCAGTTACGTTCTCAGCGCCGTGTCCGATGAAAACCTGTGCGCCCATTTTGAGAAGTCTTTTAACCGGATCTCCTGCCGCAAGGTCAGAGCCTGTAATGGTAAAGCCCATATTGATCAGAACTTCGGCTATTCCGCTCATGCCTGAGCCGCCGATACCTATCATATGAATGGTACTTACTCTGCTGCGCATAAGGGGACATGCTGTGTCCATATTTGCCGGTACGTTAGGTCCTTCTGCTGCGATCATGCTAAACCTCTCACCTTTTTCATGCGAATAATTATTTCGAGGCCGTCCACTATTGCGGCGGCTGCTTCCGGGCGCGCAAATTTTAGGGCCTGCTTGGCCATCTCTTGAAGTGCGTCCTGGTCTAAAATTAAGTTTAATATTTCATGGGCCAGCACTTTCCCGGTCAGTTTATTCTGTGGAATGACTTTGGCCGCGCCGAGTTTTTCCAGAGAATCGGCATTGGCGGTCTGGTGGTCATGCGTGGCCTGTGGAAACGGAATAAAAATGGCCGGTTTTCCTGCTGCCGCAATTTCAAAAACTGTTGAGGCTCCCGCGCGACAAACCACAAGCTGAGCGTCTGAATATGCGGCAGACATATCATGAATGAACGGAGACACTGTCATGGAATTTACAGCTGCCTTTTTATATTCAGTTTTCACCCGTTCAAAATCTTCTTTCCCTGTCTGGTGCCGCAGATTGATATCTGCATCTTTGAGTATGGGCAGTGCTTCGATAACTGCATTGTTGATTGCGGTCGCACCCTGACTTCCGCCAAAAATAAGTACATTCTTCTCTTTTGCCTGACTGCCGAAATCAATTATTTCTTTACGAACAGGATTCCCGACAACATCAACCTTTTCTGCCGGGAAAGCTTCGTTTTCATCTTCAAAAGAGGTGAAGACTGCCTTTGAAATTTTACCGAGTATCCTGTTTGTAATTCCCGGAATGCTGTTCTGTTCATGTATCGCAGTAGGAATTCCGAGCATCCATGCTGCGAGCACTGGACAGAATCCGGCATATCCACCGAAACCTATGACTGCTTCCGGTTTAAAACTTACAAGTTCTTTTATTGAAAGAACAAAAGCTTTAAATATCCAAAACGAACCGAAAATTCTTTTAAATCCGCCGCCTAGGACTCCCTTTGCCGGAAGACCTATAAATTCGATTCCTGCATGTCTTACCATGTCTTTTTCCGGCCCTTTGCCGCCGAGGAAAAGGATTTCACAGTGTGGGTGTTTTTCCTGAATTTTAGCAGCAACTGCCAAGGCTGGAAAAACGTGTCCACCGGTGCCTCCTGTTGTGATGATGATGCGTTTCATCAGACTTTCCCCCTCGAAAGGTTGAGGAGAATGCCTATGCAAACACATGATATCAGCATGCTGGAACCACCGTAACTTACGAAAGGCATCGGGACTCCTTTCGGAGGTACAGCACCCATGACAACAGCCAGATTCAGAGTAAATCCGAGTGCAAGCATGATTGTCATTCCGTAAGCTGTGAATCTGTCTTGAAGATCATCCTGCGCCAGAGCTATTTTAAAGCCGCGCCAAAGCAGGAATCCGATAACAAGAAATACGACTGTAACTCCCGCAAAACCGAGTTCTTCGCCGACTACAGCCATGATGAAGTCATTGTGTGCTTCCGGTAGGAAGAATAATTTTTGTTTACCGGCGCCAAGACCTTGTCCGAAAATGTTTCCTGAACCGAAAGCATATAGCGACTGAACTAGCTGATAACCTTCGTTTTGAGCGCTTTTAAAGGGGTCCATGAAAGCTGTCATACGCTTTAGTCTGTAAGGCGAACTAGTGATTAACAGATATCCTGCGCCGCCTGCGAAAAGGAGTGAGGTAAACAGATATGATATGCGGGTTCCGCCAACCAGACTCATGAAAAACAGGATCATGGCAAGGAAGACTGCTCCACCGAAATCAGGCTGAAGCATAAGCAGCAGGCACAATGCACCGGTAATGGCGAAAGGCGGCAGGAAGCCTATGCTGAACGATCTGATCATGTCCTGCTTGCGCGAGAAAAAGTAGGCCAGATACAGTATTAGTGCTGGTTTACAGAACTCAAGTGGCTGTATTCTTAGCGGTCCCATTGCAATCCACCGTTTGGCTCCTCCGGCTGAGACAGAAAGAGGTGTGAAATCGCATAGAAACAACAGCAGGAACGCCACCATAAGCCATACATAAACCATATTGTAAAAAAAGGACTTAGGCAGTTTTGAGCATATGAACATCATAAAGATGCCAGTCGCAAGGAAGATAGCCTGTTTTCTGAAAAACAGGTATTTATCATCGAAAAACCGTTCCGCCATAATGCCGCTGGCAGACAGAACCATCATAAGCCCGAAGCATGCCAGCAATAATGCGGCACCTAAGAGCCAATAGTCCGGGCGTTCCGGTTTGTCGGAAAGTGTCTTCTTTTTATTCAAGACAGTTCCTCCATGATCCTTTTGAAATCATCGCCTCTGGCATCATATCCTGTGTATGCGTCAAAGCTTGCAGTGGCAGGTGAAAGCAGGATTGTATCTCCTGCGGTCGAGTTCGCGAAAAGAGTTTTAACTGCCTTTTCGAGATTATCGTGCCACGAAATTTTAAAATCGTTCTTCAAAGGGGATTCAAAATGTTCCCGTCCAGCTCCGAACAGCGCTACTTCTGTAACCTTTCCTTTCATAGCAGGAATCAGATCAGCAACTTTTCCGCCTTTAAAAACTCCGCCGAGCAAGAGTCTTATAGGACCGTCAAAGCTGCCGAGTGCAGCAACGACCGCATCAAGGTTTGTACCTTTTGAGTCGTTGATAAAAGTTACTCCGTTTACAGAACCTAGATTTTCAATGCGGTGGCGTTTTCCTTTGAATGAATCAATACCCGCTTGAATTTCTTCTTTGGTAAGGCCCATTTTTTCAAGGGCAAGCCATGCCGCTTCTATGTTAGAGCGGTTATGTTTTCCGGGAAGATTCGGTTGTTCTTTAACATTTATCCCATCAAACCATTTGACTGAAGCTTTTGTGAATTCAGCCGGAGTTAGTTCATTGCGCATTGAAGCCGGAAGTATTGCCAGTGCATCCGGAGCCTGCCGTTCGAAGATTTTAAGCTTAGCTGAAACGTATTCATCCATATCCAGATGGTAATCCAGATGATTAGCTGAAATGTTAAGAAGAATCGCAACATCAGGTCTGAAAAGGTGGCAGTTTTGTAATTGAAAGCTTGAAACTTCAAGAACAAGAACATCACACTGCCCTTTAGCCAGAATGTATTCGGAGAGGGGCGTTCCGTAGTTGGCTCCCGCAAATGCTTTTCTACCCGAGTGTTCAAGTATGTGCGTTATGAGTGCAGTGGTCGTTGTTTTTCCGTTCGTTCCGGTGATGGCAATCATCGGCTCGTCTGCAAACCATGAAGCCAGTTCCAGCTCGGAAATGATTTTTCTTTCCGGCATGTCGCCAAGCATCGGTTTGATTTTCCGGACAGGAACACCGGGGCTGACGACTATAACGTCGGCTCCTTTAAACTGTTCAGGACAAGCCGGGCCGATCATAAGCTGTGCATCCGCACCGAGGCCGCTCAGAATATCTTCAGTAATATTTTTGTTTTCATCAACAATACGCACTGTGGCACCAAGGGCGTGAAGCAACCTTGCGGCGGCAAGCCCTGAGCGTCCGGCTCCGGCAACAACGGCCAGTCGGTTAGTAAACATGCGGGTCTTAGTGACCTGTTTGACGAATTCGCTATCCATTTTATTTACCTGAGTTTCAGGGTGCTTAAAGCCATTAAGGCCATTAAAACTGAAAGTATCCAGAATCTTATGACTATCTTTGATTCAGGAACGCCTTTGTGTTCAAAATGATGATGAAGCGGGGCCATGCGGAAAATCCGTTTGCCGCCGCTGAATTTAAAATATCCAACCTGAAGAATTACGGAGAGAGTTTCGAAAACAAAGACTCCGCCTACGATGGTCAACAGAAGTTCCTGTTTGGCTAGAACCGCGATAAAACCTAAAACTCCGCCGATACTGAGTGATCCCACATCACCCATGAAAATTTGAGCAGGATAGGCGTTGTACCAGAGGAATCCCAGTCCTGCTCCTACCAAAGCTCCGCAAAAAACGGTTACTTCTCCCACTCCGGGAACGTGGGTGACGTTCAGGTAACTAGCTATTCCGACATGTCCCGCAACATAAATAAAAAATGCAAAACAGCTAGCTCCGACGATAGAAGGGCCGATAGCCAGTCCGTCCAGCCCGTCTGTAAGATTTACTCCGTTGGATGAACCAATGAGAACCAGCAGTGCAAACGGCAGATAGAACCAGCCTAGATCAGGGCTTATGTTTTTAAAGAACGGGACTGAAAGTTCTGTGGAATAAGCGGGTTGCATAATAAGAAGCGCAACTGCGATTCCGGCGACGATCAACTGTCCGCCGAGTTTCGCAACGGCTGATAGCCCTTTATTCTGTTTTCTGACCACTTTGATGTAGTCATCGACAAAACCGACAGCTCCGAATCCCACAAACACGAACATTGTCAGCCATACATATACGTTTGAAAGATCCGCCCAGAGAAGGGTGGAAATTAATACTCCGAATCCTAAAAGCAATCCGCCCATGGTAGGGGTTCCAGCTTTGCATTGATGCTGAGGGCCGTCTTCCTGAATGTATTGACCGCACTTGATTCTTTGCAGCCAGCGCATCATGGCAGGGCCGAGAACGATAGTAATTATCAGAGCAGTCAGCAGAGCGTAGATTGATCTGAATGTGATATATCTGAAAACATTCAAAGCACTGATTTGTGCGCTCAGGGGGACAAGAAAATGATAAATCATGCTTTGTTTCCTCCGGTCTCCCCAGTGACCTCGTTATTAAGTGCGTGGAAGTAATTTTCCATGCGGCAGGATCTTGACCCTTTAAAAAGAACCACCGCATCATTCAATCCAAGCTCATGTATTCCGTTCAAAAATTCCGATGGCTTGTTCACCGGAACAAAAGTTGAGCCGTTTGTACTTGAAGCAACATCATCGTAATGTTTACCATAATAGAAAGTTACATCCGGTTTGATCGCAGCGATTTTTTTGCCTAGTTCGCGATGAGCCTCCACAGCATCACCGCCAAGTTCGAGCATATCTCCGAGTACCAAAACCAGAGGTCTTTCTTTAGCAATCTGTTTTGCTGTGTCTATTGCCTTGTTCATGGAAAGCGGATTCGCATTGTATGAATCGTCTATGAGCGTCCACTTTCCTAGAGCATGGCAGTGAAATCTTTGTTTCGGTAATTGTACAGTATTTAATCTGTCAGCAATTTCCTGCAGATTGAACCCGAGCAGTGAAGCCGCACAGGTTACAGCGGCAGCGTTTTCAGCGAAATGAGAACCGCAGGTCGGCAAAATTGTCTCAGCCGTTTCATTTCCGGCTTTAATAAGGAAACGTCCAGTGCCGTCCGGCAGGGTTTCAATCAGTTCGCTATAATAAAATGCGCTTTTATCCTGAGAAGAAAAAGAAATCGGTTCGGTCAGCTCTGATGCTGCGTTCCAGAGCAGTGTATGATCTTTACAGCACAGTCCTTTTCCATCCGGTTGCAGATATTTGAAAAGTGATGCTTTTGAAGCTGCAACGTTTTCCATTGAGCCTAAACCTTCAAGGTGTGCGGGACCTATGTTGTGGATAATTGCCATGTCCGGCATTGCCACGGGTCCGAGTTCCGCCATATCTCCCAGAAGACTTATTCCAAGTTCCATTACCCAGAAATCTTCGTCACCTGTAGCTTCCAGCATGGACATGGGTAGTCCTATCTGGTTGTTCAGGTTCATGAAATTTTTGTGAACAGAGTGCTTTCCGGCAATGACATGAGCCAGCATTTCTTTAACGGTGGTTTTTCCGGCTGAACCTGTCACTGCGATCATTTTCGCTTTTGAGCGAGTGCGCCAATATGCAGCAAGTTTACCGAGAGCCGCTACTGTGTTTCTCACCATAATAACCGGTTTACCATCAAGGTCCGGCATATGCTGTGATGTAACAACTGCAACAGCTCCAGCCTTAAGAGCGGCTGCCGCAAAATTGTGGCCGTCGTAATTTGCACCGTCTACACAGAAGAAAATATCACCTTTTCTCACGAGCCTGCTGTCTATACGCACGGCTGTGATTTCGGTGTCTCCTGCGCAGGGGATTTCACTTCCCCCTCTGAGCTGTTTTTCAAGTTCACATAAGGTTAGTTTCAACCGTATATCTCCTTGATTGCCAGAGTGACTTCCTGCACATCGCTGAAGTCGCGTTTTTCCGTTCCTATGATCTGATATGTTTCATGACCTTTCCCGGCTATAAGCAGGACATCTTCGGCGGTCATTTCTTTTACAGCTTTGCGAATCGCTACAGCTCTGTCCGGTTCTTCTATAGTCATAGGGCAACCATTCATGCCGGGGCGGACGTCTTTGATTATCTCAAGGGGATCTTCTGTTCTCGGGTTATCTGATGTCAGCACTGCCACATCCGAATATTTGCATGCAGCTTCTGCCATGAGAGGACGTTTTGTTTTGTCTCTGTCGCCGCCGCAGCCGAAAACAGTGATGATTCTTTTGAAATTTAAATCTTTCAAAGTGGAAAGTACATTTTTAAGAGCATCGGGAGTATGAGCGTAGTCCACAAAAATATCGAACCCGTGATCATTTCTTACTCTTTCAAGCCTTCCGGGAACTCCATGAAAAGAGGTTGCTTTCAGTTGTTCAGGCGTAAGGCCCAGATGCAGACCCACAGCTTGAGCTGCAAGCAGGTTTGAGCCGTTATGCTTACCGATAAAGTCGGTTTCTATTTCCCATGTATCAGTACCGAAAGTCATTTTCAGAACCATTCCTTTGCCGGTGCATGAAATCATTTCACCGCAAAGGTTGTTTCCGCTTAGTTCTTCAGGAGATCCAAGCCCGAATCCGATGGAAGGAGAGTAAGATTCCAGAAGTCTTTTTCCGTATGGGTCATCAAAATTTATGATTCCACGCTTGTCAGTCATAGGATAGTGGCTGAACAGCAGAGATTTCGCTTCAAAATATGATTCCATATCACCATGATAATCAAGGTGATCCTGAGTGACATTTGTCAGAATAGCCGCATCAAAATTCAGCCCGGCGACGCGTTCCTGGTCAAGGGCATGTGACGACACTTCCATCACCATAACGTCGACATTTGCTTCGTTCATCTGCGCGAGCATTTCATGCAGCTGCCAACAGCCGGGAGTGGTGAGAGGTGCATCCATCTCGAAGCCGGGCCAGCGGTAACTGACGGTTCCGATAACTCCCACTTTCATACCTGCTGAGGTAAGCATCTGCTCGATGAGGTAAGATGTAGTTGTTTTACCGTTTGTCCCGGTAATCCCGACAATTTTAACTGTGCTGCTGTCGGTCTTGAAATATGCTTTAGCGAGATCCACCAGCGCTTTGCGGGGATCAGAGTGAAGAATAAGTTCAGCTGATTCTGTGTCGATCTGAGAGGCACAAACAATATATGCGGCTCCGTTCTTAATGGCTTGTTTCACAAAATCAGCGCCATCGCAAAGAGGGCCGGAAATAGCGACAAAAACGTCACCATCCTGCACTTTCCGCGAATCGGCACGAACCATGAGCCCCTCTTTTACTTTATCGAGGAGTCTGTTCCATTTTGCTATGTCCATAATAATGTCTGACATCTTCGCCTTTCTTTAAGATAACCAGAGAACGATTTCTGCGTTCTTTTCCTCAGGCCATTTATCACCTGCGGGGGGAACCTGTTTGATTATTGTCATTCCCTGACCTTTCAGTTTGGGAATGAATCCTTTCTTCACCATTATTTCAACAGCCCTGCGAATGGGCATTCCTTTTACATCAGGTACTGTTTCTCCGGAAACAGCTTTAAGCGCTGAGTTTAACCTCACCGCTTTTTTTGGCATTTCAGAAGATGTTTCCATCTTTGCCGCCATGACCGGAAGCGAGTTCTGCTTTTCCGGCAACTTGCCGTAGTAGGCAAGAGCCTCGGTCATGATTGTTTTAACTACAGGCGCGGCAACTGTTCCGCCGTAATGATTCACACTAGGGCTGTCCACCAGTACAACCACGATATATTCGGGGTTGTATCCCGGAACCATGCCGACAAAAGAGGCCATATATTGATCGCCGTATCCGCCTTTGCCTGCTTTTTGCGCCGTTCCGGATTTACCCGCAACGGTTGTTCCGCTGATTCTGGCGCGTCTTCCTGTTCCATCTTCCTGAACAACTTCACGCATCATGGAGAGAACTTTTTCTGCTACGTCTGCACTGAAAATTCTTTTAGGTGCTTCGTCTTCTTCGGACCGGGGCGATTGCACCAATCTTAAAGGTTTAGCAATTCCTTTGTTGGCAACACATAAAAAGGCTTTCGCCATTTGTAGAGCTGTGACTCCTATGCCTTGTCCAAATGCTCCCGCTGCAAGATCAATTTCGTTCCAGTCTGCGGCAGGACGGATTGAACCGACCCGGTCACCGGGGAGAGGCAGTCCTGTTTTTCTACCGAACCCAACGTCGAGCAGAAACTTGTGATAATTTTGAGCACCAAGTTCAAGTCCGATTTTTGCTGAGCCGATATTGCTGGAATATCTGAGCACTTTATGAGCCGGCAGCCAGCCATATTTATGCGTATCTTTTATGTACTTTCCGTTCAGGTTCCATCTTCCGCCTTCGCAGTCGATGAGCTTTTCAGGAGTTATTACTCCGTGTTTTAAAGCGGCGGCGATCAAGAAGGGTTTCATTGTAGAACCCGGCTCGACCACGTCAATAGCCGCACGGTTTCTCCATGTTTTTGGAGAGCTGGTGCGGAAAATATTAGGGTTGAATCTCGGACAGTTGGCAAGTGCGAGGATTTCTCCTGTCGCAACTTCCACAACAATTGCCGTACCCCATTTCGCATCGTATTTTTTTATAGTTTCAACCAGAGTATTTTCAGCCACTGATTGCAGATGCGAATCAATAGTCAGGTGAATGTCTTTGCCTCTGATATCAACTTCACGACCCATCTCATCAAGATAGAGCCTGCGCCCTGATGCGTCCCTTTGAACCACGAACTGGGCCTTACGTCCTGCAAGGCGGTCATTAAATTCTTTTTCGAGACCTTCAAGACCTTTTCCGTCAATCCCTGAGAATCCAAGCAGTTGTCCTGCCAGATGATTGTAGGGATACAGCCTGACAAATTCCGTTGTCAGGTAAACTCCGGGCAGTTCGGCCTGTTTTATTTTATTGGCCGTTCTATCGTCGAGCTGCCTCTTAATCCAGATGAAATTCGATTTCTTGGAAAGACTTTTTTTAAGTTTAGACCTTGATATTCCAAGGATCTTTGAAAGCTTAGTTACAGTCCTACCAACGTCTTTGACATTTACAGGGCGTATATAAAGCGATGAAGCTTCAACACTTGTTGCAAGTAAATTCCCGTTTCGGTCAAAAATGGAACCGCGTTCTCCGCGTTCAAGTTCCGCCGCAAGATGTTGGCGCAGTGCAAGTCGTGAAAGATCAGCGCCTTTATAAAGCTGCAACCATGCGGCTCTACCAAGTAGCCCTGTCCACAAAAGGGCGAAAAGAACCATGACGAAGAGCATTTTGTTTTTGCTCGACTTCAGGTTTTCTTTTTTCCTTTTTGCCACGATTCAGGCTCCTGTTTTTAGTTATCGGTGCTATTGCTTTCTGTTCTCACGGGGTCTTCTTATTTGTCCCTGCGAGGCTGGGCCGAATCCGTACTTTTTCGCCAATTTTCTTAATCTTATCGGGGAGAGAAGGTTGTTGTTTTCAACTTCCAGTTTCCCTTCAAGAGCTTCCTGCTCATTAAGTATTTTTTCCATTCGTCTTAAATTATAAGCCTTGTCGACACGTTCTATATTAAGCCAGACCGATATAAGCCCTAAAATAAGAGCTGAGGCCATTGTTGCGGTCAGGGCTAAAGCGATGCCTTTGGGGTCATTTTTCATGACAGGATCACTTTTTTTCCTGTGACCTTTCAGCCACTCGGAGTTTTGCGCTTCGGCTACGTGGATTGACTTCCATTTCCTCTTCTGTGGGCAGAATAGGTTTTTTTGTCAGCACGTTCATTCTTTGTTTGTTTCCACATGTGCATACCGGCTGCATTGGCAGACAGTCGCACTCTTTGGATTCATCTCTAAAAGATCTTTTAACTATTCTGTCTTCCAGTGAATGGAAGGATATAACCGCGACTCTAGCTCCGGGATTGAGTCTTTCGGGGATTCTGTGCAGAAAATTTTTAAGCTCTTCAAGCTCTGAATTGACTGCAATGCGTAAACCCTGAAATGTTCTTGTTGCCGGATGTGTTCTGGATAAAGCCCGCCGCTTGGCTGGATAAGTTTTAGAAACAATAGCAGCCAACTCCAGAGTGGTTGTTATCTTTTTTTCTTCTCTTGCCTTAATGATAGAGCTTGCGATCTTTGAACCCAGAGGTTCTTCTCCGTACATTTTAATTATTCTGACGAGATCGGAATAAGATGCTTTATTTACGATACTTGAAGCAGGGGGCATTCCTCCTGAAGGGTCCATTCGCATGTCCAACGGACCGTCTTTAGCAAAGCTGAAACCTCTTTCAGCCCGGTCAAGGTGCAAAGATGAAACTCCTAGATCCAGAATTACTCCATCAATTTTTTCCCAGCCCATCTCATTAAGAGCTTCTTCAAATTTGCTGAAGGCCAAATGAAACCGGTGAGCCCTGTCTCCGAAAGGAGCCAGTCTCACTTCTGCAAGATCAAGAGCCTGTTCATCTCTATCCAGTCCTATCAATTGAGCGCCTTCGCCGGCAGCTTCCAGAATAGCACTGGAATGTCCGCCCATACCTAAAGTTCCATCAAGGTATAGACCTCCGGGTTTAGGGGCGATCCAGTCAATGACTTCTTTAAGTAGAACAGAGGTGTGAACCTTTTCAGGGGTCGTATTCTTTGTTTCCATAACTTCCTGATTCAATCTTTGGGTTCTGGGGGGGAACTTTTTGAATCTTTGGTGGCTTAAGGAAATTAAGTTTCCAAAATTAAATAAGAACTATGTGCAACAGTGGGGCGGTGAAGCGATTTCTAGAACGGAAGCTCTACTCCGCTCTGAGATAATTCCTCGGAAACGTCGTCGAAATCCTGTTCAAGCAGAGCTTCAAAAGCTCTTTTGTCCCAGACTTCAAATCTGTCGCCGACTCCAGCCAGAACAATTTCCTTGTCCAGCTTTCCGCTTTTACGCAAATGGGAGGGGATGGTGATTCGACCTTGTTTATCAAGGTGAACTTCTTCAGAACCGGAAATGATAATACGGATGAAATTTCTCAGACTTCGGCTTGGATTCTTGATTTTGGCAAGGTTTTCTTCAAGAATAGCCCAGTCAGGAGGAGTGAAACCGACGATGTTTCCTTCAAAAATAGTTAAAGTCACGAGGCCTTCCGCAGAATCAGAGTAAATCTGATCCCGGAATTCCGGCGTAAGCATCAGTCTGCCTTTGGCATCCATGCTTCGATGAGCGTGACTTCTAAATTTCATTCCGTCTACCACTTAATTACACAGTTCTACCACCAATTCCCCCCGTCTCTCCACCTGTGTGTGAAAATATGCAAAAAGTCAATACCTCTTTAAAAAAATGGCAGTACAAAAATGTACTGAACACGGGCGTTAAATTCTTTTTTTGGTGTTTTAACAGTTTAAATATATGGACTTTAGAAAACTACTTTGGAGAATAAAAAAAAATGTGTTTTTTAAAAAATAATTACTAAAAAATACTATCTTAAGTGAGAGACTCTTCACGAATTGGAATATGAATGCTATAGGCTTTTGCTATAGGGTGAGTATTTTTAGGAAAGAGTTGTTTTTTTTAGAGGGAAAGCTTTCTGTAAATTACGTAAAGATCGTTTGGATAATGTTGTGTAGTTAAATATTACGGAAAGTTGTCCTACTTTTGGAGAGTGTTACGGTATGAATGCGAAAGGTAAAATGTCAGTTCCTGAGGGGTTGAATGAGGAATTTTATCAGATAACTGCTGATATTCTTCAAAGTTTTAACAAGTTCAGACCACCTTTGGATATTTTTCTTTTTAAAGAGGATATCGGCCGTATAGCTTCGTACTATAAAGTCGGAGAGAGACTCAGCAAAGAGCGCATCGAAGAGCTTTCCGGCTTGGTTCAGGAGGGATTGATATTTGTATCCCGCGCTGATCATGCTGTTTATGTAAAGCATATAGCTTATCAGCTTGATTTGGTTCTTATTGATCGTAATCTTAAAGAAAGCGAAATAGCAGATATTTTTATTGAAGCGTTAACAATGCGTATGACGGAATTTTTTGATCAGCCGATTGCGGCTGTTTTAGAAAAACTGTGGTCCGATTTGATGGTGCTCACAGAGTATCTCTGGGATGATGTACATAGAATCAAAGCTTTGGCAAAACGTCTCCACAAGGAACACTCTCTGGCTAAACACAGTGTTAACAGCGGAGTTCTCGGGCTTGCAATATTCATCAGAATAAAAGCAGATTCGTTTGTTAAAAAAGAGATTACCCGGAATCATTTTAACAGACTTACAGCGGGCATGTTTCTTCATGATCTTGGAATGACTAAAATACCTGCTTTCATTCGCGAAAAACCGAAACCGTTGACTACGGATGAGCGTAACAAAATAGATAAGCACCCTTTGATCGGTTATGAAATGTTGAGTAAGTTGGATCTTAAATATAAAGAAATTGAAGCTTGTGTAATTGAACATCATGAGCGCTTGAACGGAAAAGGATATCCTCAGAAAAAATCAGGGAAAGATATAACCCAGCTTGGCAGAATTTGCGCTGCGGTGGATTCTTATTGTTCCATGATTACCATCAGGCCGTATACAGAGGCTATTGAGCCGGTTAAAGCTGCCTCGATGATTTCTCAGGATGCCAAATATGATCCTGAAGTCACTAAGTACATTCAAGCATGGGCTTTGACTGTAAAAAAGTAATTCAGTTGAAAAGAATTAGGCGTATAACAGAACAGCCCGCAATCTTAGATTGCGGGCTGTTTTTTTTTGAGGGCTGATAAATTATTAAAACTGTGTGACTAGATCTCGTGTTAATTCACGGTATACGTCACTTATCAGGACGACACCTATTATGCTTCCGCCTTCCTGCACCAATGCCCATGAGCGATGTTTTTTGCGGAATATTTCCAGCACAACAAGCATAGGGTCTGTCGGTTTAAGGATGGGGATATCTGTTTCAATGTGATCATCAAGTGTGCTGTGACAGCAGGCTGTTCCAGCTCTTTTGAATGCCCGGTCCCAGTCTGTGTCTTCATTCAGGCGCAGATCTTCATCTTTGAGGACTTTATCTTCCACTGCCTTGAGCATGGTCCATATGGATGCAACTCCTCGAAGCGAACCCTTTTTAGTTTTGACCACGACGATATTATTATCAGGGGCAGTTTTCATACTGTCCCGGAGAAGCCTTATTGTTTCGGCAAGACTTGCTGATTCATCAATAGTAGCAAAATCTTCGCGCATCATGTCCCAGGCTCTTTTTCTCAGCAGCATCAGCATCTCCTTCGCAAAGCTGTTGTTATTTATGTGAAAAACGTACAGGTCTCAGTAAATATGAGCAAGCATTCATTTGCTTTTTCCTACTGGCAATAAGTTAAAGCATATACTGGCCCTTTTCGTAAAGAGTAAGGGGTATAAAAGAAATCCTTTTGCTGTAGATTCTTAAAAGTAAATTTAATCGAAATCAGCAAGCAGCGGGCCTACATGAATGCCTGCAACTACCGGGTTTTCCATGTAGTTTTGACTTATTCTCCAGTATGCCTGCTGCAAAGATGCTGAAGTTATTCCGTTTTGCAGGGAATTATATGCTTCCATGAATGCTGACAGATGATCACAAAGTTTGAGAAGTTCACCGTCTCGGGGGTCATAGCAGTCGTCATTGTAACGGGAATCGAGTTCTTCTGTTGTGACCTTTTTTGCAAAACCGCCGATTATTGCAGCTGACTGGAATTCAGATCCCGTTTCTGACCCAAGGAAATATCCTAATCTTGAAGCGATGGATTCATAGCCGTTATCAATAAGTGGTTTCATAATCTTGCTTTCAAGTTCCTGATCTTCATACTCTTTGATTAAATCACCTATGGTAGGATCTGCTTTTTTTACAGGCGATATAATATCGCGGGTAAGTAGTTCCGGCAGGTCATGAAATAGTCCTGTGAAAAAATTGTTCTGCCGTCTTGCGGGACATGCTCCGATTTCAAGACTGAAAAACCATGCATAGGTCGCGACAATATAAACATGTCCAAGAACAGACGTCTCAGGAATTCTAGGAGTTTGAGACCACCTTGTTTGAAATCTAAGCCGTCCGCAAAGGTCAGCAAATCTGCCCAGAGCCGTTGATTCAGAATTAAGTAGTTCCTGAGTTCCTTTAAGGTCTGAATAGCTTTCAAGGCGAGATCTGAAACTTTCCTCGATTTCGAGGAGTTCATCGTCAGGCTGGTTAAGGTGCTTGAGAAGTTTGAATTCTGAGTAGCTTGCGTACATGTGTGATGCTGCTAAAATTCTGGCAGAAAGAGATTTGTCATCAGGATTCAAGTGAAATTTTTTGAGTTTTTCCCAGAATTCTAGTCCAAGAGGCATCAAGCGTGGGCGTAGTTGTTTCAGCACCCACTCGGACAGTTTGCGGTAGTGTTCCGGGTTTTCTTTGATACGGTAGAATACAGGAGGTTTAATATCTGTAATTACCATTCTGAACAGGTATTCGAAGATTCCACCTTCAACAATTTCGTTTCCAAGCTTAATTTTCTCGCGCTGGTCCATGTGCTCACTGTTTAGAGTGAAAAGAATCCATGCTGCAATCATTTTGTGGGCCTGTTTATCCACTTCCACCAGTTCCATCGGGCGAAGTTTGTCATTCCAGCGTTTCATAAATGAGCCGGAAAAAATGAGTTGGAGCAGGCTTTTTCGTATATTGGGCATATTAGACCTCGTGAATTAATGAGTCTGATTAATTGGTTTTAACGTAGGCTTCAGGTTTGATAACAGCACGTTTAGGACCGACTGGAATTTTTAAATACGGGCACGCGGAATTTTGCGGAACATATTGCTGCATCTCCGGTTGCGTGGAGCAAATGTCTTTCATTTCGCTTAGGAGGTATGCCGCAGGAGATTCAATTAATTTACGGTTTACTTTCAGAGGTTTGCAGAAAACTTCTCCCCAGTTTGTATTGTATAAAAGGCAAACTTCTTTAACCGCATTCGTTTCTCTTGGGATAGATAAATTAACAATAAAAAAAGCTTTTAACATGCGTTCAGGATTAAGAGTCTCCTCAATAGGAGTGTCGAATATAGACTTCGGGGGAAAGAACTTTTTAATATCTGTAAATAATTTTCTGATATCCCGTTCTCTAACAGGAGATGAACTGAGGTCTGTTTTTATTTTTATGTTGCTGTCGTATAGTCCGTTCAGCACCAGCCAAGCAAGTATGGAGGGGAGTTTAGGGCTGGATTTAATTTCAGTTAAAATATTCCTAGCACCTGATTCATCGGGATATTCTCCATTTAAAACCCATTTTTTAGGATTAGGGCGGGAGGCTAGAATACTTTTGAAAAAGTGAGTTTTAGGGCCCGGTAGACAAAGTCTGTTAATTTTGAATTGGCGTTGTGTATAGTTCGCAGCAATTTTCCGGCCGAGTTTTGTGAGGTCTTCGGGCGTGATGGAAACCCCGGCAAACCTATTCTGTTCTTTCCTGATTTTCTGATATGTATTGATCATGAAAAGGTTAATTTTTTCACCGAGAGTGAGTACAGATTTAAAATCAGTAAGGTCCACAAAGGCTTGCTTGTCAGAATCAATACTTTGTCTGGAAATATTTTCTGTAAATTCGATCAGATCTTTTTCTTCCGGACGTTCAGGAGTTTTATTTGTGTATTTTTCTCCGAGCAGACCGCATTTAAGCCGTAAAGCCATTCCTGTCAGCCATCCGTTTTCGAATTCCCCCTGCCTGTTATAAAAAACAGCAAGTTCCCGGTACATCAACATATAAGGGTCAACGCGAATAAGTTCACGCTGTCCTTCAAGAATGTTTTTCTTAATTGTTTCGCATAGCAGAGGTGCTCTGGTTCCCGAAGTATATCGTTCAAGCAGACCGAATTTCATGATGGATTTGAAAGGACTTTTAACTCCTTTTACAATCTGCCACAGAGATGCTCCGAAAAATTCTTCGCCGGGGATACGAGGCACATTGCCAAGATCCACAGCAAAATTTTGCCCTTTGAGAACCGCGACCCGTTTCTTAACTGTTTGATAAATTTTGTCGGTA
The DNA here is from genome assembly GCF_016342405.1 of Maridesulfovibrio ferrireducens. Lineage (NCBI taxonomy): Bacteria > Pseudomonadati > Thermodesulfobacteriota > Desulfovibrionia > Desulfovibrionales > Desulfovibrionaceae > Maridesulfovibrio > Maridesulfovibrio ferrireducens. Next base: position 200,627 of record NZ_JAEINN010000001.1, read on the forward strand.
GCCTCAACTGGGGAGAACCACCAAAGAGGCGGCTTGCCCGCTATGAGCAGAGCGGAGCGATAAAATTCTTCTTTGAGAATAGCCCCTTGTGCGGAGCCTGAACTTTCCGCATCACTTATCCCGAAATTGTTATCACGTACTTCCTGCACATCCATCAGGAAGAAATGAACTTCAACTGAAAACTCTCGCATGGCCCATTCTTCAATAAGGCTCAGCTTATATTTTAAGCGATCTCTGCTTACTGGTGAGTTTAGCGAGAAGTCGCAACATACCCAGCAATCGAGATCCGAGGATGCTGTTTGAGCGATTGTTCCAATACTTCCTATTGTCAGTATGGTTTCAATCGGTACAAAGTTTTCAGGATTATCTTCTGGTTTAATCTCAGGGAAAAGGTCCGCGAGAATAGAAGTCGTCTCAGGTGGCGGGGTATATCCTGAAATTTTTGAAGGGACAGATTCCGCTTCTAATTTAAGCGCTTTTTCAAATATATCGGTATGCAGCAGAACGGGCAGTATTTTAAAGAAAATTTTTGCTTTATCGGTTAATTTTTCTTCAGCCCAGCTTGTACGCCGTTCGTTGTTTTCTGCAAATTTTTCATAATTGCGGTTGATATCTTTTACCGCAAACCATCTTTTTATGGCCTTGAAAGTGAGATCACGAGCAGATTCTTCAAGCTTACTTAATCCTGCCGGTTTTTTCTTTAGTCGTTCTCTTTCAGCCAGACGCGCGCCGAGAGTTCTTTCCATGGCGGTCAGCATGGCTGGAGCATCCGTTAAAATGTTAACGGCTTGGCATTTTCCAGTGGCGCAGTTGGATAATGTAATATTTTTTATTTCAGTGTTGTTGAAAAAGGTCTTATCAAAGTCGCTGTTTTTGAAGGTTACCCCGTTCACAGATCCACGGAAAAAGAGTGCTTCTCGAAAATCAGAAATGTCGAATGTACATGATTTGATCTGTGTTCTACATAAAAAAGATCCTGCGGTGGTCACTGCTGAAAAATCATTATGGCTGATTGAACACAAGAAGAATGTTGCGGAATCAAAGTGGGTTGTTTTGATGCTGCATTTTTTGAAGGCAGTATCGTACAACATGGAATTGTTGAATGAGCAGCCGGCGAAGGAACAGTTTTTAAATTCACATTCTATCAGTATTGCATCAGCGAAAGAGGTTGATTCAAAAGTGCATCCGACAAATTTACATTTTTCCATCGTAGATGCTCTTAAATCAGAGGCATTGAAGGTGGAAGATTGAAAAATAAGATTTTTTGAAAGGCTCTTCCAGCGATTAAGTTTGTGTAGCCGCTGGTTTGAAATTTGTGCGTCTGCATATACATCAGGCGAAGCGTCAGATTCTTCGATTTCTTTGCCGAAGATTCTTTTAAATCCTTTTACCGCCTGTTTTTTTTCAATATTTAAGACGATCGGTGCGCCAAGTTTGACAAAATCTACTCCGGGAACATGTCTTCCCACGGGAGATGCCGGTTTAGCTGGATATTTAGGAGTATCGATTTTGATGGATTTTGCAATTATTGCACTGAGATCTTGATTTTTTTTGCCGCGTGAACCTTTCATCATTGCTGATACGTTCTGACCGAAGCAGTGTGGATCTTCTTCACAGAGAGTGGAGAACAATGCAGAAATTACAGGAGCATGAAAATGGGGAGAAATCCCCGTCATAAATTTAGCAAAATTATCGCTGTCCAATCTGGGCAGTCTGTTGATTATTTCCGCTCTTATTTTGGGCGCGCTGTTGAAAAGCTGGGCGAAGATAGGTCCGCTTTTTCTGCACCCGAATTTTGCGATAATATTCATGGCTGCTTTACCGAGAGACAGAGTTGGAGATTCAGCAAGCGGCATGATTTCTTTTAAAAGATTGTTGTCAATCGACTCGGCAAGTCTGCTTATGGCGCAAAGAACTTTTTCCATGATCAGCGGGTCCATGGTGCGCAGGTGAAGAGCCACGTCTGTAACCAGTTCATTGTCTGGATATGAAGGGACGGTTCCAGAATAAAAGCTGATCTGTTCCAGAGATTCCGGTTGTGTAAGCTCTTTGCGGCACTTAGAACCGTAGTTGCCGGACATGAACTTTTCCAGAGTGAAAAAGGTCAGCTGCCCTTTATGGGTTCCATTCTTTTTGAAAAAATTAACAGCCTCTTCAGGGTCAAAATCGGAAACTTTAGAGATAATCGCTTGAGCTAGTTTTTTCCTTTCCTGAGGCAGGCCATGACTCAGAGCAAGCATTCTGTCGGCAACGGCAATGTGAGATGTTTTGGTTTGCCGATTGAACCATTCTTTTACTTTTGAAAGAGGCATGATTTTGCAGGAAAGTATTTCAGCCGCAAGAGTACGACCGAAAAGGTCCAGATTGGAAAGGGCGTCCAGACATATGTCGATTGCAGAGTCTTCTGTTTTATATGCAGAGGGCGAGGAAACCGTTGAAGAAATTTCAGCTTCTAACGATTTAAGAGCAAGGCCGTAAAGGAGTACTGCAAATCTGGCTGTTTGCTGAGGATTGAAAATTCTGTCGGGCACCAGAAATCTAGATTCAACCTTGGACCGCAGATCGAAAAGCTGTCTTTCTTCCGGCGGGTAAAGATTAAAGCGTCGTAATTCCCGGAGCAGAGTGTCATGTTTTACCGGTTCGGACATAAGCATTAATAATCACGGAACCCTGAAATTATTCAGGGTTCCGTGAGGATAGATTCATCGGTTTTAAATAATGTAAGGAAAGCTCCTCACCCCTTGCTGATTATTTGAATCGTGTCAGCTTTTGCCGTGTCTAGTCAACAAAGCAATACATTCAATGTGTGCAGTATGCGGAAACATATCTACAGAACTGAATTTTGTAAGTGTGTACTTCTCTTCCAGCCTCTCCGCATCACGGGCAAGAGTGGATGGGTTGCAGGAAACGTAAATAATCTTTTCAGGAGCCATAGATAATATTCTGGCTAAAGTCGGTGCTGGAACTCCGCTTCTAGGCGGATCTAATACAATAACGTTCGGCTTTGGCAGTTCCACGGGAATTCCGTCTTTATCTGCTAGATTGGCTGTGATATACTGACAGTTTTCTATGTTATTCAGTTCGGCGTTTTCTCTGGCAGAAAGAACGGTTTCCTTAGAAAGTTCGAAACCGATAACTTTTTTAACTGAACTTGCCATAAACATTCCGATTCCGCCTGATCCGCAGAAAAGATCGTAGACTACGTCGCTTGCAGCAGGGGCAGCCATATCAAGACAGTTCTGGAAAAGGACTTCCGCTCCGGCTGAATTGGTCTGGAAGAATGCGTTAGGGCTGATTTTATAGCTGACAGGAGTGCCGTCGGATTTTTTCAGAGTTTCGGTGATGAACGGTTCTCCCTTGAGGGAAATAAGGCGTTCTCCCGCAGCAATGTCAGGTCTGCCGATGCGTGTAGAATGCGCAAAGGTTTTAAGATCTGGAATTTCGGCGAACAGAAGTTCTTCGAGTCCTTTAATAGCGCTGTGAGTTTTTGAAGGTGCGGTAATGACGTGAATCATGATCTTACCACTTTCGTGTGAAACTCTGACAACCAGTTTGCGCCAATAACCGCCTTTACCATGCCTGTATGTTCCGTACTTGCTTTTTGAGCAGTACGACTGAACCATAGCAGGAATATTTTTGCAGGATTCCGGTAGCAAAGGGCATGTGCCGACACTGACTACTTCTGTTTCAGAACCGCGTTTTTTAAAACCTACGGTCAGCTCATCTCCATATCCCTGAAAAGAAAAATTCATTCTATTGCGGTAGCCTGTTTCAAGAGGCGACCCCAGAGTATCTTTACCCATGCCATCGGTCTCTTTTGAAATTTTACCGATTCTGGCTAAAGTGTCGCTGACTTGGCGTCCTTTCCAGTATGTCTGCGACTTGTAATCAATGTCCTGATGCAGGCAGCCGCCGCAGGTTCCGAAGTGTTCACAAAAAGGTGTAGCTTCTTCTTTGGAGTGAGTGATAACTTCAAGACGTTTAGCGAAGGCAAATCTTTTTTTGAGTTTGGTTATTTCACAACTCAAAACCTGTCCGGGTACTGCGTTGTCCACAAAAATTGTCAATCCTTCATGGCGGGCAATACCCTGTCCTCCGAACGCTAAAGACTCAATCTCAATTTCTATAGTACTGCCCTTTGCAAGGGCATTGTTTTCATTAGTCATATTTGACAGTTCTCCTTGAGCCGCTATATATTCCGGCTCATGATTGATAAAGCAACCGCTCTCGAGTCGGTGCTGCGGAAGTTAAAAAAGCTTCCTGTAGGGCACTGCATAGACCTGCGAACCTACAAACGCAACCGTTCTTTACTCATTATACACTATCAGAGTGAGGACTTCACTATATTTGAAGACGGTTATGAAACGATTGAGCATAATGTTAAGTTGAAAGAGGTGCGCAAGCTATTGAAAACTCTCTTTAAGCGTGAATTTCCCCGCAGTAATAAAATAAGAATGTATGAACTTGGTGAATATGATGATTCTATGCGTGAACGTGAGATGAAGAAGTTATGAATTATTGATATCTACTTGCAAAAACGGCGTATTCTGAATAAAGGTACAGTGCTGTAACCGGACTTCTACATATCATACGGCGGGAGACTTTTATGTTTAAACGATTTTTATTAATGCTGCTTGTGCTTTTTATTTTTGCATCCGCTGCATTTGCTGCAGAGCAGGCTGATAACGGTACTGAGGGGAATTCAACTTCTATTATAGATGAAGCTCCTGCTCAGGTTATCCCCGCTGACTATACAGAAGAAGGCGTCGCTTCATGGTACGGAGAAAAATTTCAGGGAAAAGTAACTGCCAGCGGTGAACCTTATGATATGGAAAAGCTGACCGCAGCCCATAATTATCTGCCACTTGGAGTAAAAGTTACTGTTACAAATCTTGGTTCCGGTAAAAGTGTTGCCGTAACTATTAATGACAGAGGTCCGTTTGTGCCGGACCGGATTATAGATCTTTCCCGCGCGGCAGCGGAGAAGCTCGGATTTATCGATGCAGGCAAAGCTAATGTCCGTATTGAGCCTTACCGCCCGGAAGTGAAAAAAGAAATTGTCGCTGCGCCTGTAGTTACAAAACTTTATGGTGCTTTTTATATTCAGGTTGGAGCATATAAGATTAAAGAAAATGCTGATAGATTGATTGAACGACTCGGAAAGGCCGGTTTTAATAATGCCAGACTTGTACGGGTTGTGACTGACAGTGCTCAAATATTCAAGGTTCAGTTGGGAATGTATAAAACTCTCGCCAGTGCGCGTAAAGCTTCACTGAAAATCGGTGCCGGTTTTCCCGGAACATTTGTACTCGCGGATGTGATTCAGGAGTAGAGTTTAAGTTTTATATTTCAAGGAAATTAAAAAAAACCCGCGTTCGAAATTATCGAACGCGGGTTTTTTTGTGTGATATCTGTTTTTATTGAAGAGGTGTATCTTTATCGTTCGGATTACTGGTTTCAATGTCGATAACGTTATCGATTCTTTGTGAGTTCTGGTCCTGATTCGTCCAAGCTTTGAACTCTGTCTGATGGTAGGTCATGTGGACGTTAGGTTTTTTCTTCCATTCTTCCATCTGGATGCGTAACCAGCGTTTAAAATATCCACGTGTGGGCGGGAAGAGTAAGAGAAGGCCAAGTGCATCGGTGATAAATCCGGGGGTGAGCAGAACCAGTCCTGCTGCAAATATGATGACTGCATCGAGAATTTCTTCGGCGGGCATGATTCCTTGATCCATGCTTTCGCGTACTTTCTGCATTGTAGACATGCCTTGCGAACGGGCGAGGGATGCTCCGATGAAAGCTGTGAGCAGAACCAGCATAACTGTGTTAAGTGTGCCGATTTCTGAACCTATCTGTACTAGTAGGTATAAATCAAAGATCGGTATAATAACAAAGGCTAAAAATAGTTTGCCAAGCATTAATTTTTTCTCCGTGCTTTAAAATCTTATCCGGTGCTTTGAAAAATAAGCATGATTCCCATGAAGACAAGCAGAATCATGACCATTCTTTTATATAATCCTTCAGAAACCTTTCCTGAAAGAGTGTGACCAAGGTAAACTCCCAGTTGAATAGGAATAATGGAAGCTAGAAATAATTTGAGGACATACAGGGTGGTCAAGCCGCTTAAAAGATGTCCTGTTGCTCCCATTACCGCTGCTGCCAGAAAAAAACCGGACAGCGTGGCTTTTAGCTCATTTTTTTTCCAACCCATAAGGGAGGAATAAATTAAAGTCGGTGGTCCGCCGGCACTTATTGCTGCGGTTATAGATCCTGTTAAAAAGCCTGCAAGAAGTCCCCATGCGGGTTTTAATTTCAGGGCAACAGGTTTGACGAACAGGGAATATGTTGCGTAGCCCGACACAAGGATTCCGAGAAATAATGTTATAATATGACCGTCCAGTTCTTTCAGGACGAGAGTCCCGAAAATTGATCCGGGTACACTGCCTATAATCAGAGGCATAATTTTTTTAAGGTCAAGGCTTGAGCGTAAATTGAGACACATTCTGAGGGTGATGGTAACCCCGCAGAGAGTGCAGACGGCAACAGCCGTTTTAATGTCGATGATAAAAGCAAGAAGTGGCATTGCAATAAGTGCTGAACCGAAGCCGGTTAAACCTTGCAAAAAGCCTGAACTTAGAAGTATTAATGGTACAGCTATAAAAGGTGTCATGTTGATATCAGGGGGGCAAAAAGGTCAGCTAAATTGCTGTTAATTAAAAGTCTTGCGGAATATTTCAGGAATTAACTTTTGAGTAGAACTAAAAGCGTTCTATCTTCACGAAGGGGTGTTTCTGTTATCACTTCGGCATATTTTACCTTTGCGATAATATCGATTCGTTTCCGTTGGTCTGAAGAGATTTCAACAGAAAGCGTTGTGCCCGATTTGAGATCTTGAAGACGAGAACTCGTCTCTATGAAGCCTGCTCAGCAATCGGCCCAGCATATGACTGTTTCATTTGTGTTCATAATGATTAAGCTTGAAGACAAGGCCGGATTCCGTAAAGAATCCGGCCTTGAATATTATTTCTTGTTCTTCATAGCTTCTTGGAGTTTCATTCCAAGAAGTGCTCCAAATCCGCTGGAATCACCGGAAGTGGTGATTTTAGGCTCGGATTTACGGGGAGCTGACTTTTTAGAAGCAGCAGGTTTTGCGTACTTCTTCCAGTCGATATCTTCTTTAGGATCACCTGCGTTCAGGGTTACCTTACGATCAGCTAAGTTAAGTTCTTCAATGAGAAGTTTAACTTTTTGACCGGGAGTCAGTGCTTCCAGTTCGCTTTTCCTTTCTGAACGGGAGATGCGTGACATTGGTAGAAGTCCGGTTATGCCGGGAGCAAGGCTCACGAAAATTCCGAATTCAGCTTTGTTTTCAACAACGCCTTCTACTTCTGTTCCGACTTTGAAAGAGTCTGCCGCGTCAAGCCATGGATCACCTTCAGCATCTTTCATGCTGAGAGCAATACGGCGTTTGACTGGGTCAAGATCTTTGATCATGACAGAAACTTCCTGTCCGGGAGTGACTTCATCAGCTGGTTTGTGGACGCGTTTGGTATAACTCATTTCAGAGATATGAACGAGACCTTCGATACCGGGAGCGATTTCAACAAATACACCGAAGTCTGCGCAACGGGCAACTGTTCCGGTAATTTTGTCGCCGGCTTTAAACTTGTCACCGATTTCGTCCCAAGGATCAGCCTGAAGCTGCTTGAGAGAAAGACCGATTTTAAGTCCTTTGCCGTCTTTGCGAGGTTCAATGGAAAGGACTCTGACAGTGATTTTATCACCGGGCTGAACTACGTCTTCAGGTTTAGCCGAACGTGACCAGCTAAGTTCTGAAACGTGAACCATTCCTTCCACACCGGGAACAAGTTCCACAAATGCGCCGAAGGCCATGAGTTTGGTAACTTTACCCTCAAGAACTGTTCCAGGCTCAACTTCCGCGACAAATTTCTCGCGGAATTTTTCCTGTTCAACTTCAAGAAGAGCTCTGCGGGATACAACTACGTTGCGACCGCCTTCCTCAAACTTGATGACCTTAAAGTTGTGTGTATCACCCACGTAATCTTCGGGGGTTTCCACGAAAGTTGCGTCAATCTGGCTGACGGGGCAGAACACCTTGCGGTGCATCATGCTAACTCTGAAACCGCCTTTGCAGGTTTCTGTAACCTTACCTTCTACCGGAACGCCGCTTTCGTATGCTTCACGAAGCATATTCAAGCCGCCTGCGCCGGACATGGCTTTGGATAGGCTGATTCCATTGCTGTCGATGGAGATTACGTAGAGTTCTACGGAGTCTCCGTCTTTAACAGTCAGTTCGCCTTCGGGATCGAGGAGCTCGTCACGGTTAACTATTCCATCGACTTTGGATCCGGTGTCTATGAACACGGAATCCTTAGTGATTGAAATTACAGTTCCTTTAACTAGATCACCGACTTGAAGGTTGTCGTTTGATTCTGACTGAAAAGCTTCAAAAAGTTCGGCAAAGTTTTCTTCGCCATTTGCTTCCAAGTTTTGCTCGGACATTCTCTGTACTCCTGGGGGGAAAGTCATCGCGACAGATGTGTTTTTTAGTGCCGCGAACATTGGGAACCTAACGGTAATGGAAGCATTTTTCAAACGATTTATTCAAGATATTTCAGTTAAGGACTTTCCGTAGAGGGCAGAACCGAGTGCTCCGACCATATCCGGGCCTTCCGGAACTAGCGGTTTAATGTTGAGTGCGTCTGTTAACATGTTGATAACACAGGGGTTGTTGGCAACTCCTCCTGCAAAAACAAAGGGTTCAGACAGTCCCACTCTGTGCAGCATATTTGTTGTGCGGCGCACAATGGAAGCATGTAAACCAAGAGCTATATCACGAGGATTTTTACCTTGAGCCATAAGTGAGGTTGCTTCTGTCTCCGCAAAAACGGTGCACATGCTGTTTATTGTGAGCGGTTCGGTTCCCCCGAGAGCGTAATTTCCGAATTCTTCGATGGGGAGTTGAAAGACTGTAGCCAGATGTTCAAGAAATTTTCCTGTTCCGGCTGCGCAGCGATCATTCATTTCGAATTTGGCAACTTTACCGTTTTTCATAAGTGAGATTGCTTTAGTGTCCTGTCCGCCTATATCGAGGATGGTCCGTGCTTCAGGGAAAAGGTATGAAATGCCGAGTGCGTAAGCTTTTATTTCTGTCAGAGATACGCAAGGTGCTCCGCATATTTCTTCGGTGACAAGCTTTCTGCCGTAGCCCGTTGCGGAAATCAGATCCGCTTTGACTCCGTCCAGAATGATTTTTAATTGTGAGGCAGGATCGAAAGTTGTGGGTAATTTGCGTTCAAGTACCATTTCATTTTTATCAAGCAGAACTAATTCCATTGATCGTGAGCCTATATCAATTCCAGCAATCATTTTTTTCTCATCTATTTTATATAGAGGGGCGGTAAGTCGCCCCTCTGTTTATTCAGAATAATATTAGGAAATCATTTCCACAAAGGCTTCAACTCTTGTTTTGAGCTGTTCCACATCTTCCATGCTGTAATCCGTTTCGATTGCGAGCATAGGCACATCCTGTCCTGCAAGAGCTTTTTCCACTTTGAATGTTTCATGAGTGTAAGGCTGGCAGAACATGAGTGAGTAATGAATAACGCCGTCGACGCCTGCTTCTTCGGCAAGCTCTTTAATGTTATCCATGCGTTCGTTGTTGGGGGTGAAGCAGGCACAGTCTATTTTCATATAACGATCGCATATCGCATCAATCATTTCTTCAACGGTTTCGCCTGATTCATCAACAAGGTCGCGGCTGTTGCGTGTTCCGATGCAGGATTCTTCTGCAACAACAACTGCGCCGGAACTTTCTATAATGTAAGGAAGTTTCCAGTTGGGAACAGCCATCGGGCAGCCGGAAAGCATAAGTCTGGGAGTATTTTCAGGGACGATTCCTTCGCTCTTTGCAATACGCTCGTCAATCTGATCACACAAGTCGTTGATGGACGCAGTAAAACGAATCGGATCATCGTAAAAGCTGACCTGATTAATAAGTAGAACATCACGACCCGAAATAGGTGTAGGCTTGGCTGCGCGCAGTTTGTTGAGCCTTTGCAGAGCGCGTCTTTTCTCGTTAACAATTTTGATACCCTTTTTAAGGGATTCAGCCGTGACAGTTTTGCCTGTAAGTTTTTCAAGTTCATCTTTCAGACGCAGAACTTCGGATTTCCACAAAACTCTGTCACTTGCTTCTTTGCGTTGCGGCACTTCCATAATGTGCATGGGGGCCATTTCGCCGAAAGCTTCGTATGCTTTTTTCTTTCCGTCACAGGTTGTTTCACCGATGATAAGGTCGCATGATTCGGTGTAAGGACAGATTTTCGCCATTTTGAAACCGATGAAAGACTTGATCAGCGCGCAAGTGTTACGGGGGACGACAGTTTCGGCGGCTTCAGTTCCGGCATCCGCTCCGGCGCAAAGCCCGACCTGAACGGCTTCAACAGCGAGAGACAGTTCTTCGGGGACGAAAACGCAGAAAGTTCCGATGATTTTTTTGCCTTCAGCTTTGGCATCCATCAGTTCCTTAATGCGGAGTCCATGCACTTCCGAAAGTACGAAGTCGAGGTATTCCATGCCCTGTAGGCGGCCTTGCTGGCTCATATAAATGTCACCGTAGAACTTACCCAGTACTTCAAGCAACCCGTCATGGGCCGCGACATCAAGGTTCAGATTTTCCCACATTTCTTTATAAGCTGATTCTGACATGGTTGGTTCCCCCGTGAAAATTGTTTAAATTTCAATTTGATATAATCATTCGAAATAAAGGAGTTATGAGAATAGGACAAATTGATTTAAATAATCTTTGATGCAATTTGTTATTTGTCAGGCCGATAACTGTGAAGGTCGTTTGCTAGCCTTAATATGTTTATTCATATACTTCTGCCGCATACAAACCAAAGAGGGTGCAATTGAAGAAAGCGGAAGCAACGGCTTATGCTCGCGGTTTAATTCCTGAAAGGGAATTTTGCGCTGCTTATATGGATCTGAGAAATTTGAGAGGAATTCTACAAAAGAGTCCCGACTGTGCTGACTATGAAATAATAAAAGCTGTATGGGATGTGATTATCGAGCAGAGATATTCAGATCAGACCATGTCACGCCTTCTTTATAGAGAGTGCTCCAAATCCCTTGCGGCTGTGGGGGCATCCTGCACTGATTCAGAACTTTCTTCACAGGCGCTTAGTCTTCAAGTGCAGGCCGCAAGTACCTGTTCCGAACATGCCTCAATAGAGGCTTCCGGCGGACTTGGCGTGTTACCGTTTGAGCTGGTTCTTCCAGATTCTCCAGCTAAATTTTCAGGAAGATCTCCGTCTATATCTTGGAATGAGCTCCTGAAAGCCGGAGAAGTTACCGGCGAGCCTGTATTTTCAGGTCGTAGCGCCGTGATACAGTCTGCGGGTGATAACCAAATTTTTACAATCAAAATTGCGCGTGCGGGAGAACTCCCTGCCGGTCTTCATCTTGAAGGTAAATGGATGGAAAAGCTTTTTGATGATGCGCAGTCCTGCTCAGTGCGTTTTGACTGTCCCCGTCCTTTTTCTGTTTCGGGTCAGATTGTTTTTAAGATTACGGATCTGCCGGAAGACGGCCCTGTTAATTTGCACAAAGAAGGCTATGCAATGGCCTATCATGCTCATAGCGATTATTTTGTCTACCCTAACGATGACAGGGAAGGCAGGCGTACGGGACCGCAGGATTTCTTAGAAATAATGTCCCGTAATTCATATATAATGGGCTGGCTCGCAGGCAGAGGCATTGTACACGATGCCCCCATCCCGTTGTTTCACAACAGAGTTCAGGCCATCCGCCGCACAGACGAAGGTGTGTACCAGTGGCACAGATTCGGGCGGCTTGATCGCTGGCTTGAGTCTTGCCGATTCCCGAATTTCGGTCTCTCTGGATTGCGCGATTTTGAACATTTGCAAGTTATGAAACCCGGTTCAGATAAATTTTACAGGGCTGTCGGTTCACATTTTATGAGTATACTGCTGGTCATTGGGAGTTGGTTCAGGGCGCAGAATCCCGAGCTTTGCGGGCTGGATGAAAATGATGAACCTGTCGATGCGCGCGCTCTTTTTGATCCTGAATTTTTTGAAAAAGCTGTGATGTCCTGTTTTGGAGAATATTATCGAGGTTTTACGGGAATAGAGTTTCAGCACGAAATTGACTTGCATCCTGCTAAACTCGTAAAGTGCATGATTGATGAAATGGGTGTTGATCAGCATATGTTCGAGGTCATGCGGGTTGTTGATCAGGATATTCTGGAAGATCAGGAGTTTCGTGATTATTTGTTGAAATATGGAATGGCACCTGAGAAAGTTGTAATAATTACGAAAGGTGAGGCTGATATCCCACTGGTAACAGGGCCGCATCTAGGTGATTTCAACGGGGCTATATCTCTACCCGAAATAATAGAATGGTCCGCAATGGCGGCAGGGTGTTGCATTGCGGCCAAGTCGCTTGGTGGTAGGTGGGGTGGTGCTAGGCTTGGTGTGGTGTAGGGGCTATTTCCCGCCCCGCACTTCAAATAAAACCGAATCGGTCCGGCCCAGTGAATCCGTCACGGATATTTTATGTTTTCCAGCTTTAACTTCGGTGAAAAGTTTTTGATTGAATTCCCCTTTGTTGATCAGCCTTCCGTCTAGAAACCAGTGCAGTGTTCCGCTGTCGGCTTCTGCATTCGCTTTCAGTCCTATCTGTTGATATTTTAGAGGCGTTCCTTTTCTTAATAGATAGGGTGTGGTTGAAGCCGGTGAAATAATTCTCGGCGCATTACCTGCCGGAATTAAATCACAGTCGGGCGCAAGTGGCGGAACTGTCGGTACTTCCATGTTGTTTTCAGCACGCCATCTGGCAAGTTGAGCTGGAAGCGTTCTGATAATTTTTCTTTCAAGCTTTTTACGGTCTAAACATTCACCGGAAAGACGGAATCCGCTTTTAGGATCTATGAAAATCTGTCTGCAATATTTGCAGGGGGTAAGCTGTGTTTTGCCGGACAGGGTCTGTATGGTGATTTTTTCTGTACAGAAAGGACCGGGCAACTGATGGCTGTGTGCGCAGACTTTTATTTCGGTTATTCCTGCTCCTTCTGGCTGATGCGGAAGTTTTCCTCTGGGGGATGCCGCGCGTAGTAAATCAAAAAGCAGCGGACCGGCATGGGAAGCTCCTGATATTCCTTTGCGTGGTCTTCCGTCAGGATTCCCCACCCATACTCCCACTGCGTAATCACCGGAAATACCCAATGCCCACGCATCTCTGTGTCCGAAGGATGTTCCTGTTTTCCATCCCGCTTCCGGCATGTCGTTTGTCAGCATCCATGTATCATTCATTTCCGGTCTTGATACTTTTGAAAGCATTTGAAGCGTAATCCATGATGCTTCAGGTGAAAATAATTGCGAACTTATGTCATTTGTAGATGGCGCGATTTTGAAAGGGCGATATTTTCCACTATCAGCTAGGCTGGCATATAAATTTGTCAGTTTCGTGAGTTTTACTTCGCACCCGCCGAGGGCCAGCGGCAACCCATATTCCATCGGATTTTTATTTAAGGTCGTCAGCCCGCCTTTTCTGAGCAGATCTACAAAATCAGGAACGCCTGTTTGAGCTAAAGTTTTTACTGCCGGAACATTAAGAGAACGGGCGAGTGCGTCACGCATTTCAACCTGTCCGCTCCATGTCTGGTCATAATTTTCAGGCGAGTAACCCGAATAATCTACAGGTATATCATATAGAAAGGATGCGGGCGCCATGAGGCCCTTATCCATTGCCAGCGCATAGAGAAAAGGTTTGAGCGTTGAACCGGGGGAGCGTTTGGTTTCAGCTAGATTAATCGCGCCGCCGTACCCTTTTTCAAAAAAATCAGCGGAACCGACCAGCGCGCGGATTTCCCGTGTGGGAATATGAATGATGACACACGCGGCGTTGTCGATATCATCATTTCGCAAACGTGAAACATGATTTTTCAGCCGTTCTTCCGCAGTTTGTTGTAAAACATAATCTAAAGTCGTGACGATTTCAGGAGTTGAACCGCTTCGCTCAAGCGCCATGCGGCAAAAGTGAGGTGCTTTCAGTGGTACGGGGCGTATTGCGGTTGGAAGAGGAACTTTTTTATTTCGCTCAACTTCTGCGGTGGGGAAAACTCCATGCTTTTCCAGTTGATCCATTACAAGATTACGGCCCTGTTTAGCCTGCTTGGGGTGCCTGATTGGATCATAATAAGCAGGTCCACGGGGCAGGGTGGTGAGTAGTGCCGATTGTGCAAGTGAAAGAGTAGATGGATCATGTCCGAAGTAGAAATGTGAGGCCGCCGCGACTCCTTCGATATTACCTCCATAAGGAAGCATGTTCAGATATATTCCGAGCAGTTCCTCGTTTGAGTGATGTAATTTAAGTTGTATTGCTCTGAACGATTCTTTCAGTTTAGACGACATCGTACGTGATTTTGGTTCCGCCATGCGTGCAATTTGCATGGGGATAGTAGATGCGCCGGAAACAATATGGCCTGCTTTTATGTTAGAAACAGCTGCGCGCAGAGCTGAGATTGGATTAATGCCCGGATGATACTCAAATAACCCATCTTCCGAAGCTATGAGCGAGCGTATCAGAATCGGTGAAATTGTTGAAATGTCCGTATGCATCCGCCGCGCTCCATCCGAAGGCAGAAAAATACGCAGGGGTTTGTGATCTCGATCATAAACAACCGTAGCGGTTGCGGGATGAAGCTTATGCTCAGGGAAAGGAAAAATTATATCCAAAGCAAAAAAGGCGGCAAAGCAAAAAGCAATGCCGCCAAGAATAATCATTAATTTTTTATGTCTGTTCAAATTATCGCCAACCAAAGACTTTAGTTACAACGCCTAATTTATCAAGTTCATCAAATCCCTAAACTAATAAAAAGTTTTGGGATTCTTAAACCCTTATCCAAAAGGGTTTAAGCCGCCGGAGGCATCCGTCTTTTTCTTCCTCTTTCTATTCCCCAATTATCATCTTCCCGATATCAGTAGCGCCAGCCACTTCAGGATTATACATAGCTTCGACCTGTGCCGGAGGAATTTTAAATTCTCCACGAGTCACGGCCCGTAGCAAAGTCACTTGTTCAATTTTACCTTTTTTAGGAATGTCAGTGAACACGAGCACTCTGTCGTCTCTGATGTCAACATGGTCGGGGCGAACATTACCTTTTTCTATCCATGGCAGATCTTCGCGCGTGGCAAGCTTGGTATTTTCAGGCTCAAGACCGGATGGAAGTAAACATTGAATAACCGCATTTGATACGGCTTTGCCTGTGCTTGATACAACTGTTCGCATTGCTACGAGCTGGCCTTGTTTGATTTCTTCGGGATTTAAAGGTTCGCCTTCGCGAGTCAGGAATTCGTGTTTGATTTCCAGCCCGTGTGAGAAAGGTTTCCAATTGGTGACTAGGGGCACTGCGCGTGAATTTATTGTCCATACGGCTGTTCCCGCTGTCGGTACGGAGTCCAGTTCAATTGAGAGTGAAACGTCACCGTGAACCGTTACAACTGTGGTTGAGTTGTTGTCGAATCTGGCAAGCTCTTTGCCGTTGCTCATAATCCGTCCTGACGGGATGGGCTCAGCCTTTGTCTGACCGAAGAATGAACCTAACGCCATGAAACCGAGCGCGTTGTCCTGAGTCACATCCTTTTTGTTATCAGCCATGAGATCGGATAGCTTTTGAATCATTTTGGGTATGGAATCATCTGTTTTGTCTGACTCCATGCGAACGAGAGTTTCAAGAGCGAGATCGCGTGTTTCGGAACTGAAAACGTTGTCTTTGTCAGCTTTCGAAATCGGAGCAGGTCTGGTTGATAGAAGTTGTGTGTATGCTTTCATGTCGCTTGTTGCGGCGAAAGCTCCGCCGAGCAGGGTGAGTGAAAGTTCATCGAGCTTGTCGGTTTTCTGTTCACGTAAATAATTCATGGGCCCGTGCATAGGCTTACCGCATCTTGCCAGAACATAGAGCGCATAGCTGGGTAATCTGAATGAACCGTTATCTTTTATATTTCCTGCTACATTCGAAACGTAGGCCAGTGCTGAGTTTAACAGCAGAGTATCTACCTGATAACCGGAAATTCCAGCTTCGTAGAGGAAATGAAGTGCGTAAACAGAGGTCCACTTCTCAGCCTTGCGTCCGTCAGGCCACATGGAAAAGCCGCCGTCTCCGGTTTGCATCATAGAAAGTCTGCTGAGCGCGGACTGCACCATGTATTGCGGAGAATTTTTATCAAAACTTTTGGGTGAAAGTTCACGGGCTAGTTCGGGGAATTTTAGCAGAGGGAAAGCCCCTGATACTATTTGTTCAGTACAGGAATAAGGGTAGCGAAGGAGATAATCCAGTTTTCCTGCCATACGGATCATTGGCTGATTACCGATGGTCAGAGTTCGGTTTATGGTTGAATTCATCATTCCCTCAAATTCAGCGGGGAATGAAGTTTCTTTGTCTTTCAAAAATCCTGATTCACTGCTGCGTTGAACGGGCAGGGCAGGACGTATATTCATATCAATTGTTTCTTCGGCTTTTTCTTTGTTGCCTTCTGCTGTGATGGTAAAGGTTGCTTTACCTATATTTTTGCCTGTTTGTGTTTTGAAGAAGGCAGTGCTCTGTCTCTCTTTGAATACTACCAATGGTTCAAAACTCATTTCAGTCTGGAAAGCGCCGGATGATGTTACAGCGACAGTGAAATTTCCGTCAGTAGGAGTGTCGTTACGGACACTTACCGGAATATCGAAGATTTCATCAGGAGCAAGGAATCTCGGCAGAGTCGGCGTTACCATAAGTGGTGAGCGGACTGTCATCAGGGTTGATGAAGAACCGAACTTTTTACCGTCGGTAACAACAGCCATGATTCTTAAGGCTCCGTTGAAGCTTGGAATTTCAGCGTCAAAAGATGCGTTTCCTTTCTTATCAGCTGTGATGACGCCGGACCAGAATGTTACAGGTTTAACTCTTCTAATCGATCCGCTGCCTGCAAATTGCTTCATCATGGCAAGAGCCGCGCCACCGCCTGCCGGGGAATTATTGATCGGACCTGAATCGGGCATGAGCATTCCAAAAGTGTCCGACCATCTTACTCCGAGCGCTCTTTTTGCGTAGAAGTAGTTAAAAGGATTAGGAGTTTTTTGTCCGGTAAGTCTGAGTATCCCTTCGTCGACTGCCGCAATGGTCAGTTTTGCTCCGGGAGTGGTTTTCACTTTAAATGTAACCGTTTTTTCAGGACGGGTCGTTTCAGGGGAATCTATGGAAACTGGAAGTCTGTTCGACTGCCTGTTTACGAAAATCGGCACAGCACCCACCGCGCGTGCTGATGCTCCCGGTTCGATATCATTGATCGACCGGATCAAAGTCGCAGTGACATATGCGTTAGGGCTTAATCCTTTTTGAACCGGAACGGATATGGTTGCTGTGTTTCCTTTTATGGTCAGAGTTTTCATCCAGCGGACAGAGCGATCTTCAATAGTAATAAGCATACGTCCCGAGAAGGGGGTGCGTATCTGGAATTTTGCCGTTTCTCCGGCTTTGTAGTCGCCTTTTCGGGTCGGGATTATATCCAGCCGTGAAGGATTTTCCAGTGCCCATGGGGAATAACCCCATCCCCCGCAGAAAAAGTTTGCCTGTGCGGAAACACCGGACTCGGGGTCGCTGAGTATTACGCGATAGCTCCCGAATTCGGCGGGAGTCACTTTAAATGAACCTAGCGCATTCGAAGGAGATATTTTGCGTGTTTCAACCAATTGCGGATCACGTTCGGTAACATATTTGAAACCGCCGGACGGAGTGGTGCGGATAATAGTCTGCCAGCGATCTCTGTACAGAGTCATTATCAGCTTGGGAGCTACGGTTTTTTCGCCTTTCGGAGTGAGCGTCACGTAGTCAAGTTTGACCTTTTCGTTTAGCTCATAGCCCTGTTTGGTAAGTGTTTTCAAGCCGGGATAGAATTTAGAAATATTAACGGGTTCAGTT
The DNA here is from genome assembly GCF_016342405.1 of Maridesulfovibrio ferrireducens. Lineage (NCBI taxonomy): Bacteria > Pseudomonadati > Thermodesulfobacteriota > Desulfovibrionia > Desulfovibrionales > Desulfovibrionaceae > Maridesulfovibrio > Maridesulfovibrio ferrireducens. The sequence goes on from NZ_JAEINN010000001.1 coordinate 218,631, forward strand.
TTTGTTGCTGTAACTCCGCGTCCACCTGTTTCACTGATTTTTGCGGTTACCCTCGCTTGTAGGGCTGAGTCTGATTTTAAGTTTTCAGGGATAAGAACAGCGAAAGAATACTTGCCTGTTTCATCAAGTTTCTCATCAGAAACCATAATTTCGCGCGGTTTAAAGGCACTTGAGTCCGTGTTGAAACGGAATTGTTTGTATCCGTCGGGTTTGAATTCCGACGGTTCAAGAGATACTCGCGCTGTTACCGGAAGATTTTCTGCCGGAGGTCCGAAAAGATATCTGCCTTCAACTTCAAATTCTAGATTTTCGCCAAGAGACGGTGTTTTGGTTGTAATTATTTCAGTCGCGATTCTGTCCGGCATAAAATCTTCAACTGAGTAACGATAGTTGCCGATATTTTCATTACCGGCCAAAATTTTTACAGAGAAGTGTCCGGTTGGTGAGTAATCCGGAATTTCCCTTTTAAATTCAACCATGCCCTGACTGTCAGTGGAGGCTGTTTTACGGAAAAGCTCTCTTCCTCGCTGATCAGTGTAAACCAGAACAACGGGCATTTTGCTTGATGGTGCAAGTTTTTCATTTCTTATAACTGCCACGCCTTTAACTGTTTCACCGGGGCGGTACAGATCTCTTTCACCGTATGAAAAAGCGGTGAAACCTTTCGGAGAGAGTCTTTGTCCGGCTACATCAAGCCCCGCCATGTCTGTGGCAAAGCGGTCTAAAAGTAGAAAAGTCATATCATTTCTAAGTGTTACAATAACCATGTAGGGTTTACCTACATCGTGGCGGAAAGCATTCTTTTTGATGATGAGCATGCCTTGTTTGCTGGTGGTTCCGCTTGCCATCACCTGATTCCGGTCGCTTATAACCTGCACTTTAGCGTCGAGGACCGGCTTAAGATTCGAAATCGACGATACCCAGAACAGCGTTTCATCTTCGCCTTGTTTCACTACAATCCCGAGGTCTGTGATCATCACCCATCGCTGAGCTTTCTGACCTTGGCGGGGAACTCCGGCACTGACTCTGTATAACCCTTTTCCACCTTCAGCTATAAAGCTTTGCAGGGATAGCGGAGTAATAGTTTTTTTGTTCGGTTTGCCTTTAGTGTCAATTCTACCGGAAAAAATTTTATTGCCGAGAGCTGGAGATATTCCGCCGCCGTAGGTTGTCGAATCAAAAGCCATGTAACCGTAATGGGTGAATAGCGAAAATAAGTTATTGGGGAAAACGCGGTCGACTTCTACATCAACATGTTTGGCGTTTATTGTTTCAACACCCAGAGTTTTGTATCCGGATTCTGACAGAAACATCCCGTTGGCAGTGAAGTCAGCAAAAGGTGTGATGTCCGGAATATTTATTTCTGCAATGACTTCTTCTTCAAGCACTGCGCTGTCAGCGGCGGCAAGTCCTTTTTTCAGAGTAATTTTATATTTTTTGCCGGGCAGAAAGGAGCCGGACAGGATTAATTTTTTACCGGATGAAGATGCTGAGACAGAAACTTCGGGCGTAATTGAAATCATTTCCAGCCCTTGTGTCGGAATTACCGGACTTGAAAAGCCCAGTTCGACTCTTGAACCTGAAATGGTACTTGCGCCGCTATATCCATTATATTTCAGGACTGGGTCAAAAACTATTTCAATATTTTTTTCGTAGTCTTTACCTAGTACCATGCTGCCTTTACCGTCAGGCATATCTTTAGCAATTTTGAGAGTATAAGTTTTCTTGTCGGTAGTTTTTTCAATCGGAGAACTGACGAAACTTTGATAGTAATCATCATAATTGGTGGTGATGCTTACAGGAATATCTTTGCCGTCAGGTCCGCTCAGGGAAATATTTTTTAGAGTGTTTTCAGGGTTCACATAACTACTGAAAGAAATATTTCCTTCGATCCTGACCTGTTTGCCCGGACCGGGGACCGGCTCAGCTTGTAAATTGGTTTCAGTGACGGAGAAACTGCCTGTCTGAACTGAAAAAGAGGTTTCTCCGGTGAGCGATTGACCTTTAAGCAGTAAATTCTCAGGCTGCATCTCAATTGTGAACCGGGTGTCGGGCGCAAATGAAGGATCTGCCTTAAATCGCAGGCCATAAGGATTAATCCATCTCCATTCACCTTTTACTTCGGGAGTTATTTGTGCCGGAGGCTTTATTAATGCCGCAGAAACTCCTAGCGGTCCGATGGGTTTGTCAAAAGCAATAAGTAGTTGCGAGTACCCCTGACTGTCGAGGCTGACATCAGTAATGATTACCCCGTCCCCTGCGCTCATTCGCTCTGAAATGGATTCATGTTTGTTTTTGAGTAGAGCGGAAGCCTGAATAATACACAACATCAGCAGCATACCGATTATGATATTCTTTTTATCTCTGAAAGGTGACGGTCCTCTGTCCATGGGGTAATCCTCATCATATATATAGCGTTTATTTCTTTGTTCTCAGCGACTGAGGCATAGTGCCATTTTTTTTCTATATAGTCATCGTAAGATGGAACTTTACTTATCGAATAAAAAGGAAATGTTCAGAGCTGAGGACTATTAATAAGTTTACTTGCGAAATAGCTTAAATACAGGGTATGAGATAGTTGTTTTTTAATAGCATTGTTATAGTTGCTTTGTAGTTATTAGAGATTTGTAAAGGTTCAGAGGAGGCCATCGTGGAAAATCATAATATTGCGATTATCGGACTGGGGAGAGTCGGGGCGGTTTTTCTGGAGAAGGTTTTAAATAATGACGGCGCTCTTAAAATAAGAAGCGTTTGCGAGTTAACTGAGACAGCTGGTAAACGGTTGGCGCTTGAGAAGGGCGTTCCGGTTGGTTGTATTGATGACATCGTTAAGTTTGGTGTTGAAATCGATGTTATTTTTGATTTTACCGGGGATGAAAAAGTCGCTGAGATTTTGCGCAGAAAGCTGGCAGAATCAGGAAATAATTACACTCAGGTTGCACAGAAAAGGCTTGCAAGGCTGGTCTGGGCTCTTATCGCCGAGGATGAATATTTGCCGGAAGTCAGATCTACAAAGTCTCAGTCATATGCAGATATGCTTTTGTCTCAGCATGAATAATTTTTGTATTAAGGCTTTTACTGGTTGGTGAAGATTGGAAGGGTTACAGTGAACCTTGTTCCTTCTCCGGGATTGGAGTCTGCGGTGATAGTTCCGCCATGGTTATGTGTAATGATGAAATATGAAACAGATAGACCCAGCCCGGTTCCTGCTCCGGGAGCTTTGGAAGAGTAGAAGGGTTCAAATATCCTTTTTAAATATTTGTCAGAAAGTCCCGGACCGTTATCTTCGATCTCAATGCGAACTGAATTTTTATCCATGGATGTACGAATTGTGATTGTCGGAATTTCTGAGGTTTTGTAGTTTTCGGATAAAGCCTGTGCAGCATTTTTTATCAGATTTAATATGACCTGACTGATTTCCATCTCAGTGAAATTGAAGAGCGGAAGAGGATTATATTCTCTTATAAGATTAATTTTTTTGAAGTCATATTGTTTTTTTAGATCGTAGTCGTTAGCGGCCAGAGACAGTGCATTTTCAATCACTGTTTCAATATTACCCAAAACCTTCGCCGAATTACTTTTGCGGCTGAAATCCAGCATGGATCGGATAATTGTTGCCGCACGGGTTCCTGCATCCTGAATATTTGACAAGTAATAATTTATTCCGCGTTTTTCCATGTAATGCTGAAGCTTGACGAGATCTATCCCACATTCTTCGGCTACAGGAATATTACCGGGTAGTTCGGGTGAAGTCCTGCGAATTATATTCTGAGTGACTTGAAGAATGACGCCGAGTGGATTGTTTATTTCATGAGCCATGCCTGCTGCAAGGCCCCCGACAGACATCATTTTCTCCGTTTGGATCATAATTTCCTGCATTTTCTTACGCTCGGTAATATCTCGCATAACAATCAGGAGCCGTTTTTTTCCGCCGATGGTTGCAACTCTTGCTAGGTTATCAGTCCAGAAAGGTTCTCCATTAATATTTTTTACCATCCACTCGAAGTGAACGGCTTCGCCAAGCAAGGCTTTTTTGAATAATTCTACAGCATATTTATTATCATATGGAGGAGTGTTGAAGCTGATTGTTTCCGGGGTCATTCCGATTGCCTGCATTCTTTCAAGTCCGAAGAAGTCAAGAAAAGCCTGATTTATATCAATGAATACACGTTGTTCAATGTCTAGAACGCCGATAGCGTCTTTAGTTGCGTTGAATATTTCGCGGTAAGTAATTTCAGATTTTAACAGCTCTTTTCGAGCAGCTTCTCTACTGTCGATCATTTTATTGGCAAGGACAGCCATTTGATCAAATTCTTTAAATGCTATCTTTGATTGATTAATTTTAACTGGTGAATCAGTTCCTTTGCGGAAAAAGTTTTCAAACGAATTGAAATTGTCCGTTAAAATTTGTTTGAATTTGTCAGTAAAAAATACAACGGCAAGTGAAAACAGAAAAAACAGTACACATACTGCTGAAATTTGTAGCAAAAGTTTTTCAAAGAGCTCTTCTTTTTTTTCTTTGAGATTTTGTTCGATTAGAGAAATGTTTGATCCGGAACCAAGGTACCAGTTCCAATCAGTGACGGGCAGACAATAGCTGATTTTTAGGACTTGATTATAATTCGCATCTATAGAAGGCACAGTATAGTTTAAGAATCCCCCTCCCGACTTTGCCTTGCTAATTAGTTTTTGCGTAATCTCAGCACCCTTGGAGTCTTTGGCTTTGAGAATATTTTGATCTTTTCCAGGACCTAGAAGAACAAGCCCATCGTAGGTTGCTCCAAAAATATATTCATCCTTATTTAAGTGCATTTGACTGATTCGTTTCAGAACTTCAACCTGAGTTGTTTGTTTAATTGAATTTGAATTTTGTCCAGCTCCGATAATCCAGTCGAAAGGGGCGAAGTTTTTTATGTATGTAATTTTTTGATAAGATTTTCCAGTTTTATCCGGTTTTCGTGAAAGGAACTCAAGAAATCCTTCTTTTTGTAATTGGGCGAGTTCAATTGTTTCTTTGATGATAGCCCGTCCGTTAGGAGTTAGTTTGGGCAGCACATTTGTTAGTTCTAATTCTGGCTGGTCGGATGACATAATCTGCATCCCATCCATGCTCAATACAAATATGTGATCGTTGCTGTTGTTATGGAGAAGAAAACGTAATGCCTCGATGATCACACCTTTTAGCTCGTCTTCCTCCATGGAATCCTTATAGGTTTTATATAAGTGAAGGGCTACTTTATGTGCTTCTAATAATTCTGCTTTGATTGATTCTTTTGCAATTGTTCGGGCTTTGTTTTTACTGAAATTTATGTAGTTTTCAATATTCCCCATCTTTGATTTCAGTGCCGCCTTGACGCTGCCTGTAATAGCTTCTTCGGTTTGAATATTTTCATCATGATAATCTGAAATCATGAAATAAAAGATGATTCCACCAAATATTAGAATTGATGAAATACAAAATGTAAATATATAGCGGGCAAGGGTTGAGGCAATACTCTTCATAAAAAATACCGATTAAAAATTATATCTGAATGTTATAAGAGGAAGTTGTTTAAGTGACGGGGGACGTACGCAGTCTCTCAAACAATGTGTTCTAATTAAAATTGTTATCATTCCGCACACAATGATACAAGAACGGATTTGAATATTTGGACTACATTTCTTAATAGCCGACAGAAAACCTATTCCGAAGGTTTATTAGGGGAATATTTCTTTAAATTTTGAGCATTTTCCCCTGCAAACTTCTTTTGCTGCGTTTGTATTCTCTTATGCTTTTTTTCACGACCTATCGTTGGTAAATTAAAAACCTGAGTAAAATGTCGACATTAAGATGTTCTATATATCTAATTTTATTCATGTATTTTTTACAGGCGAATAATAGTTTGTGAAATTTGGGATTAGATGCTTGACAAGATTGATTGGAATCCATAGATCTAAAAAACGAAGTGTCAAATGTCTAATGTCGACATTCGCCAGTCAGCATGATGTCGATAAACCCGAATGGAATGATTATTCCAACTGGAGAATTGTAAAAATGAGTAACAAGAAAGCAATCGAAACAAGCAACGCCCCCGGTGCTATCGGTCCCTATTCTCAGGGAGTTGTAGCCGGTAACCTGTTGTTTGCATCAGGACAGCTTCCCATTAATCCGGAAACGGGCAAAATGGTTGAAGGAAGCATTGAAGACCGTGCGCATCAGGTTTTTAAAAACCTTTGTGCAATTGTCGAAGCCGCAGGCGGTAATGCTGACGGTGTAGTTAAAACAACTGTTTTTTTGACAGACTTAGCAGACTTTCAGGCTGTTAATGCTGTTTACAGCGAATATTTCAAAGCACCATTTCCTGCCAGAAGCGCAATTCAGGTTGCGGGTCTTCCTCTTGGTTCTGACATTGAAATGGAAGCGATCATCAGTCTCTAATTTTAAAAATCTCAACTCCTTAAGAAGGAAAAATCATGAATCTCGCAAAATTCCCTAGACGTGGTTACTTGCAGGGCCCTACTCCTCTCGAAGCTCTTCCAGCTTTCTCTAAAGCTCTTGGCGGAAAAGTAAATATTTTCATCAAACGTGATGATTTGCTTCCAGGCTGCGCAGGCGGTAATAAAACTCGTAAGCTAGACTTTTGTATTGCTGACGCTCTTGAAAACGGTGCTGACACAATCATTACTTGTGGTGCTGTTCAGTCCAACCATTGTCGTTTGACTCTTTCATGGGCTGTTAAAGAAGGTATGGATTGTCACCTTATTCTGGAAGAACGCGTGAAGGGAACTTATTCTCCTCAGGCTTCCGGTAATAACTTCCTTTTCCAGATCATGGGCGTGAAGAGCATTGATGTTGTCTCCGGCGGTTCTGATATGATGGCTAAAATGAAAGAACTTGCTGCTAAACTTGAAGCAGAAGGTAAAAAGCCTTACATAATCCCCGGTGGTGCTTCAAACACAATCGGTGCTACCGGTTATGTTGCTTGTGCTGAAGAAACAATGCAGCAGCTTTTCGAACTCGGCCTTAATATCGATCACATGGTTGTTCCCAGTGGCAGCGCAGGAACTCATGCAGGTATGGTCGTAGGTATGGTCGGTTGTAACGCTAACATTCCTGTAAGCGGTATCAATGTAAGCCGTCCTAAAGATGTTCAGGAAGGAATTGTTCATAAGCTTGCTGAAGAGACTGCTGAGCGCGTTGGCGTTAAAGGTGGAATCCCAGCAGAAGCAGTAACTTGTTTTGATAGTTATGTCGGACCTGGTTACTCACTTCCTACTGACAGCATGGTAGAAGCAGTTAAACTGCTTGCTTCTACTGAAGGCATTCTGCTTGACCCTGTATATTCCGGTAAAGCTATGGCTGGTCTTATTGATCTCGTACGCAAAGGGCATTTTCCTGAAGGTTCTAATGTTATGTTCTTACATACCGGCGGATCTCCTGCGCTTTACGCATACCTTGATACATTCAGAGACTAATTACATAATGACCCGTACTTCTTTTAAGTGCGGGTCTTTTTTATAAAACCTGGAGGGAGCGAGAGTGTAAATTCTCTCTCTGAATTTTAAAAAAAAATTAGGAGTATTAGAACATGTCCAGAATCCAAACATTGATTTTAGCGCTTGTCATGGTTGTCGCCATGGGTGTTTCTTCTGCAATCGCAGGACCAACTGTAATCAAACTAGCTCATCCCAACGTTCCGCAGCATCCAATGGGACAGGGATTTGAAAAATTTAAAGAACTTGTTGAAAAACGTACTAACGGTGAATTCCGTGTAGACATTTATGACAGTTCAAAATTTGGTAACTTTGACAGCGTTGTTCAGGGCTTACAGTTCAATATGTTGCAGATGGGGTCTGCAGCAACTCCTAATCTCGCTCCATTTTCAGATGAATTCCTGATTTTTGACCTTCCCTTCCTGTTCCCTGATTATGCTGCAGCAGACAAAATCACTGACGGACCTGTCGGTATGAACGCAGCAAAAGCCCTTGAAAAGAGCGGTATTATCGGTCTTGGATATATCGAAATCGGTTTCCGTAATATTTGGAACAACAAGCGTACCGTAAAGACTCTTGAAGATGCAAAGGGCTTGAAAATTCGTTCCACTCCTTCCAAAGCTCATATCGCAACTCTTAAAGCTCTGGGCATGAATCCTACACCTATTTCATGGGGTGAAGTTTACACAGCTTTGCAGCAGAAGACAGTTGACGGTATCGACATCGACCTCAATCTCGCATGGCACAATAACTTCCCTGAAGTTAACAACAACCTCACAATTGTTAACAGCCTCTACAGTCCTCACCTTGTTATGATGTCCAAACGTTTCATGGACAGCCTTTCTCCTGAAAACAAGAAAATCATCCTTGATTCATTTGAAGAAAGTAAACTGTATGAGCGTAAACTTATTCGTGACGGAGAAAAGGAAATCATAGGCAAACTCGCCGCTAAAGGTGTAACTGTTTATACTCTGACTCCTGAAGAACGTGCACGCTGGGCAAAAGCAACTGCCGGTGTATACGCACAGTTTCAAGATCGTATCGGCAAGGACTTGATTAATAAAGCCAAAGCAACAATTGCTGGCGAATAAATTCCTGTAAAGGCTGCCGGGAAACCCCGGCAGCCTGCTTAACGAGGAGTGTCCCCGTGAGTTTTATGAAATTAAAATATCTTGATAAAGCGGAAGAAATTTTTTCTTCGAGCTGTCTGGCTGTAATGGCCTTGATTATCGCAGTTCAGGTCTTTCAACGTTATGTACTTCAGAGTTCTCTGGATTGGTCCGAAGAACTTGCCCGCTATCTTTTCATTTGGTCTGTGTACGTCGGGTGCAGTTATGCCACACAAGCTGACAGACATCTCGAAGTTACTATTCTTCGTAACATGTTCGGTCCGGCCGTTGCTAAATATATAACTATCTTTGCTTATATTTTCACAATTATTTTCTGTGGATGTATAGCTGTCTGGGGGATGCAGATGGTTCTGTTTCTTGCTGAAACCGGACAGAAAACGCCTGCGCTCGAAATTCAAATGTACTGGGTTTTCCTCAGTGTACCGGTTGGACTGGGCCTCATGGCTATAAGAACTGTTCAGCGTATAATTTCAATCTTAAAAGGCGAAGTAGATTTCGCCGCCATGTCCTGCAAATAGAAGGTAATCAATATGGAGACTGCAATAATCCTGACTTTCGTGGCCTTGGCTGCGTTTCTACTCCTCAGTGTTCCCATCGGCATAGCTATTGGAATGAGTGTTATAGTAGGTGTATGGGCGGGCGATATGCTGCCTTACGAATTTATTATTCAGAAGATGGTTACATCTCTTGATGTATTCCCCCTCATGGCAGTCCCGTTCTTTATTATGGCCGGGGAGATCATGCAAAAGGGGAGTATGGCGCAACGGTTGCTTACAGTTTCTAAGAAACTCGTAGGGCATATGACCGGCGGCATGGCTCATATTTCTGTGTTGACAAGTATGTTTTACGGAGCATTATCCGGATCTGCTCCTGCAACAGTTGCGGCAGTTGGTGGGATAATGGTCCCTTCAATGATTAAAGAAGGATACAGTAGATCCTTTTCTACAGCCGTAAACACCGCAGCGGGTTGTCTCGGAGTAATGATCCCTCCAAGTGTTCCACTCATTATTTATGGAACTACTGCCGGGGTTTCCGTTGGTGATTTGTTTATTGCCGGAGTTGTTCCGGGGGTTTTCGTGGGCATTTGCTTGATGATCTGTAGTTATGTCATTTCAAAGAAGCACGGCTACACGGGAACTGGCGACCGGGCCGGTTTTAAAGAAATCATGATTGCAACAAAAGAAGCTCTTGTTGCTCTGATGGTTCCTCTTATTGTTCTCGGTGGTATTTACGGTGGATTAACCACCCCCACAGAGGCCGGAGTTATTGCTGTCCTTTATGCTTTCGTTGCTGAAGGCATCTTCCTGAGAACTCTTTCATGGCGTAAAGTTGCTGAAATTTTCAAAGGAACTGCTCTTACTACATCCTCTATCTTTCTTGTTGTCGCGACAGCTACCGCTCTTGGGCAGATTCTGCTTTTCTATAATGTTCCAGAGATGCTGGTAGAAATTCTTGTAGGTATTTCAGATAATAGATATGTATTGATTCCGATCATCCTTGTTTTCCTACTCATTATGGGAACATTTATGGATGCTCTTGCAAATATTCTGATCCTTACACCTCTTCTTTTACCGGTGGTTAAGGTTCTGGGTATGAATCCGATTCATTTCGGTATTATTATGATCGTATGTTCATCCATGGGATTTTTGACTCCCCCTGTAGGTGTAAACCTGTTTGTCGGATGCAGTATCGGTAATATCAGTATTGAAAAGCTCAGTGCGGCAGTTATGCCTTTCCTTTTCACAATGGTTCTGGCACTGCTTGCAATCGTATTCATTCCTCAGATATCCCTGTGGCTTCCCGGACTTTAGTAGTAAAGAATCTCACTGTCTGCATATGCAGGCAGTGAGAATTTTTTTTAGGAGCAGTTCATAATGAAAGTAACAAAATCAGTTTCCAAAAAGAGTATTATAGGTATTTCAGGTCATGCCGGAGCCGGACATGTGCACAGCCATTGCGGCTTTGTTCAGGATGATTCGGCTGGTTTTGCTGTGGCAACTGAAATTATTAAAAAGGCTTTTCCCGCAAGAACTACAATATCCTCCGTTTCTGCGGATCTTTATTCTGGTGAAATAACTGTCGTCACTGACGGCGGTGGAGTTGGAAAAGCTACAGCCCGGCGTGGTTTTACTCCTTATGAAATTGAGTTGCTGGACAGAGGTGAAGGGCTTGATGCGGTTTACAGTCAAACTGCTGCTTTTAAAGTTTTCGGTAGAATTTACGGGCAGGGTGTCCTTGAAGCTCCCGTAGCTTTGCAGACAGCGTGTTGTCTTGCCGTCATGGATACTTTCGAAAAACAGTTCCCCGGCGAACTTGTATACGGTCTTGAAGACATGCCGAATAAAAACGGTGGTTGTTTCGGGGCATGTGTTGAAATTGAAGGAATTCCTGTTTCTGTGATGGCTTTGGTTAATAGTAGTGACGGTGGCGTGGGGCCGGATGAAGACCTGGAAGGGAATATCATGCTTGGTGATAAAGGGCGTGCTATGAAAGATCTGGGCCTTGATGTTGTCCCTACAATTGTTCTTGAGAGTAAAGCTTATGTCCCTTCTTTGTGTCAGGGAATCGATCATGACAGACTTTGGGTTCGCATCAATAAAGATTCAGACAACGTTTATGTTTATGAAGCCCTTTTGAAGGGACTTGAAAAAACAAAATTTCCTTATATAAATTCAGATACTGCATACCCGAGAGGGACTGGTGAATTAAAAGATGCGGTTGAAGTGTTGGGAGAACGTATCTCTCAAATAGGCTCGACTTTCAGCAAGACAAAGACTTCTGCAGAAAAAGTGACTCTTATTGCCGAACTGGCTCTTCTTGTCAGTCAGGATGCCGGTGGCGTAACTTTTATGAGTTCTCATATGCATGATCAGGTCGGAGGGGGCGGAATTATGTCCGGAATGTGTGCTGTTTTGTCGATGACCGTTTCTGAATCATACATCCGTGAATGGAAAATTCCTGCATTTGTACCTGCCGATTCTGCTAAAATTTTACAAGTTATCAGCGAAGCTTTGCCTGTTCTTGCAACGAACATTCATAAAGCAACTGAACAGCTTAATGAACGTTTTTCATTTAATAAGGATGACCATGAATTTTTGTTCGGCTCAAAAACGGTACGGAGCTGAAGTTTATGAAAATCTTCGCTCAGTACCGAACAGGCCAATAATAGGTCTGTTTGATTCAGGAGTCGGCGGGTTGTCGGTTCTTAAAGAACTCGTTCATCAACTGCCGCAATTTAATTATATTTATCTAGGTGATACAGCGAGACTTCCATATGGCAACAGAAGCCCTGAAGCTATTATAGATTTTTCAATGCAGGCTGTTCGTTTTTTGATTTCACAAGAGGCTGAATCCGTAGTGATTGCATGCAACACGGCCTCATCTGTAGCTCTTCACACTGTGAAAGATTCTTTTCCCGGAATCTCCGTTACAGGGATGGTTGTTGCGGGTGCCCGGGCGGCGGTTTCCAAATCAAGGGGCGGGCGCATTGCGGTGATCGGGACCACCTGTACTGTTACCGCGAAAGCATATGAGAAAGCTGTTGCTGCTTTAGATGCAACGATAGAAGTTAAATCAACCGCTTGTCCTTTTTTGGTTTTACTTGCAGAGGAAGGATGGACTGATGATGAAATCGCTTATATGTCGGTAAAAAGATATATTTTACCACTGCTTGGAAGCTTTGGCGGTATTATGCCGGATAGTATTATTTTGGGTTGTACTCATTTTACTCAATTTAAAAAGTTGATTCAAAAGATAGTAGGGACGCAGACTGTTCTTATTGATCCAGCAGAAAGTCTTGCTGTTGAGTTGAAAGGGGTGTTTAAGACGCCTGATCCGTATTGTCCTGATGATAAAGGAACCATTTCTTTTTATGCAACGGATGCCCTGAGTCGCTTTGCCCGTGTAGGGGGAAAGTTTCTCGGAACTGATATTTCGGCCGAATCTGTCGGCAGAGTTAATCTCGACAACCAGTGAACTTACCTGTAAAGATATGAACAATAATTATTCAAATATTTCATCCGTTGCCTGTGATCCTTTCAGTTCAGAGGAAGATATGATCGGTATAAAAAAATTGACCTATAGCGAACAGGTGGCTGAGTATATCAAGCGTCTGATTCTTGAAGGTGAACTTTCGCCCGGAGATCAGGTCAAAGAAGTAGTTCTTTCCAAAACTCTGGGCATTAGTCGCGCTCCGATTCGTGAAGCCATGCAAATGCTTTCTCGAGAAGGGCTTATTTGTTTTGAGCCGCAAAAAGGTAAATATGTTGCAGCCCTGACAGCAAAGCAGATAGAAGACAGTTATTTTACCGGTGGCGTTCTTGAAGCTGCCGCAGTCACTCAGGCTATATCTCTGTATTCTGATGAAGACCTAAGTAACCTTAAAGAGGTTGTAGAAGGGATGAGGCAGATTGCAGAGACTGGTGAGAATGAAAAATCTTTAGCTGAACTCGATAACGCTTTTCATAACATTTTATTTTCGCGTATCAATAATGAACTGCTGATCGAGTTATGCAGACGTTCATGTCAGGGAATCTCAAAGTTTCTTTTATATCGTTACTGGATAAATCTGTTTACACCTCAAGAAGTGTATGAGCGGCATAATTTAATATTCGAGGCGCTTGAGTCTAAAAAATCTTCCAGACTTGAGAAAGCAATAAGAAAGCATTATGTTGATTCCGGTAAACGAATGGCTCGGCATGGAGTCGATCGGCAGGAATAACCTTTTCGAAAAATTCGTTTTATCTTTTTTAAAGATGTTTCTAATAAAATGCGCTGATAAATATCAGCGCATTTTTTTTGTAGTTTTGTAAACGTTTCTAAGCTGCCTATCCGGCAGAGAACTAGAATTTTTGTATTGAATATTTTATAATTCTACAAGGTTGTGTTGTGAAAAAGATAAAACCCTTTTTAGAAGCAGCATCTTTATGTGACTTAATTTGTTGTGTTTATTAGTTGGCTAAAAAAAGGGTTTTTACGGGAGGGAATCTTACGGATTGGACAAAAACAGCACAAAAAAGAAAAAGGACTTAGATTTTCATCTAAGTCCTTACTTTTTCTTGTGGTGCGCCTGAGAGGATTCGAACCTCTGGCCTACGGATTCGTAGTCCGGCGCTCTATCCAGCTGAGCTACAGGCGCGCTTCGGAAGAAATTACTATGGAGAAAGTTAGTTTTCGTCAAGCATTATTTAAAATAAAGATGAACTTTTTTGATTTAAAATTGTCTCTTACTTTTGGTATAATATTTAACTATCTTAAATTGTTATCTAAAGTGTGTTTTTGTTATTTTGGAGAAAAATAAGGAATGGTAGAATTGTGAGAGCTATAAGAACTAAAACCCAGATTCTTCCTTTAAAAATATTGTAATTTTCAAACAAGATAACCCATGAATTCTTCATAATAAAATGTCCGAAAAGGAATTCAAAGGTGATTGTCAGTATCAACCACATAAATCCTATCAGCAGCGCCTCTCCTGAAGAGTGTAATGGAAACTGTTTTAGGATAAAAAGAGTGTAAAAGGTAAAAAGGGCAATTGCCGTGACAGATGAAAGCTGGTGGGCTGAGAGTTCTTTCATATACTTAGAGTACAGAGCTTCTCTGATTATGCCGTTGACTATTGCGATAAATATCATTGGAATCCATGCGGCTGCGTAGATAGCAATAGTTTGAGGATAAACGGTCATTTGTTTTTCCTTGGCTCCGCGGCTTTTGCTGTAAGGGTAATTTGCGGAAAGTTGTTTGTTTTATGAATGGATTTATCAGGCATTACCCACATGGCTGAACATTCGGGGTAAAAGCGCTTAATAAACTTGGTTCCTGCGATTGGGCCCATTATGAAAATAGTTGTGGCGAGGGCATCAGCTGTTTCCGCGTTTGGTCCGATGGCTGTTGTCGCAATGCTTTCATGTGATGACCGCATCAGTGAAGGGTCTAAAATGTGGTGCCTTCTGGATTCCCCGCTGTTTGAGTCAGTGGTGATGAACTGATAATAATCACCGGAGCCGCAGACAGCCTTATTCTGAATTGCTATATTTCCTAGCAGCCCTTCTCCGCGAGGGTTTTTGATGCCTATGGTCCATGTTTTGTTTCCGTAGCCGTAGAAGTCGCCTCCGGCTTCAACAAGGGCTGTTGTTATGCCTGACACGATGAGCTTTTCAACCGCTGAATCTATGATCGTTCCTTTGGCTATTCCTCCGAGGTCCAGAGCCATACCTTTGTGCGGGAGTTTTACTGTGCCTTTATCAAGGTTTATTTCTACAAGTTTGTAATCAATCAACGGTTTGCGTTTTTGTATGGTCTTTGGTCCCAGCGCATAATAAAATTGGGTGGTAGTGACAGCCCCGATGGTTATATCGAAGGTGCCGTTTGATTTTTCACTGAACTTCAAACCATGATCAATCAATTTAAGGGCTTCTTTTGAAATCGAAATTTCCTTAAGTCCTGCGGCTCTGTTAATTCTTCCGATAGAACCCCTTTTGTTACGGTGATCGAAATCCTTTTGAAGACTGCGCATTTTTGCAATTGCGTTGCGGGCAGCCTTTTCCCCTTTTTTTGCTGATGGAGTTTCAAGGGTCAGATTTACAATAGTTCCCATCGCAACATCGGTGTAGCGGAATAATGTTTTATCCGGGTTTTGTTCCGAAGATTGTTTAAAATCCTGCGTGAAGTTTGTTTGAACAAGAAAGAGTATGGATATTAAAGCGATACTCGGGACTATGAGAATAGATTTGCTTTTAAACTTAATGCGTAGGGCCTGATTTAAAAGAGGTAAACATAGGGCAGCACCAGCAAGTGCAATTAGTTTAAATGAAGTAGTAAGCTCACCTGATAAATTAATAATTATTCCGGCAAGCAGAGGGCCGGCTATAAATCCTAAATTTGTGATCAGGTTTGCAATGCCTAATGTTTTACCCTGTTCAGGGCTTAGTTCAGAACATAGGGCCATGGAGCCGGGAATTGAAAGAGCTGAGCCTGTTCCGATAATGATACCCGCAAAAATAAATTCAGAGATGGTTGTGTAATCGGCTAGAAAATATAGTCCTGCCGCGCTGATGAGCAGGCCTGAGCAAATAATAAATTCCCGTTTGGCTTTAGAAAAGAAACGTCCCGCAATCGGCAGTAAAAGTATGGTCGCGAGATTGGGGATAGAAAAAATTATTCCAGTTGTTACGGTTGGGAGCTGTAGGCTTGATTTTATCAGGATTGGGTAGAACGCAATTAAGCCTCCTATGCCGAGTGTC
Source organism: Maridesulfovibrio ferrireducens (assembly GCF_016342405.1). Lineage (NCBI taxonomy): Bacteria > Pseudomonadati > Thermodesulfobacteriota > Desulfovibrionia > Desulfovibrionales > Desulfovibrionaceae > Maridesulfovibrio > Maridesulfovibrio ferrireducens. Next base: position 234,472 of record NZ_JAEINN010000001.1, read on the forward strand.
CTTCCGAAGATGGCAAGCAGGGCGGAGCCGAATATATATTTGCTCTCAATTCGTTTGGGCTGAGGAGCTGCTTGGGAAACGCAGTTTTGTGACAGTTCGCAAAGTGTAAAAAGTAAAAAGGATGTAATCATACATAATGAGAGAGCCGTGAGGATGGGGATGAAATCTCGATCTATATATAAGAAGCCTCCAAGGATAGGTCCGAGGAAGAAAGCCGTATTAATACCTGCAACAAGCGTTGAGAATCTTTTTGTAAGCTTGTTTCCGCTCGTTTGTGCTCCGACTGCCGCCATTCCAACTGTCTTTATAGCTCCTGCGCAGAGGCCCAGAGCGAACTGGATGGCGTAAAGGGATTCAATCGAGGGAGATATTAAATAAATGAGAGGTAGCAGGGAAGCAAGACCTGCTGAAATAAGCAGGATTTTTTTAGGTCCGTTGCGATCAGAGATTATTCCTGAAAGAGGAGCAATGAGAAGTTTTGCAAGGAAGTACCCACTGAAAGCCGTCCCCAGCCACATTCCGCCTGCCATTTCATCAAGACTTAGCAGAGGGAGTGTGAATGTGAAAATACCGATTCCGACTGACGCTATAAATGTAGCAGTAATCAGAAGTGGAATCTGGAATTGTTTTAGCTTTTGGCTACGCTTCGAATTATGAATAAGCATGATTCTTCAAACAGATCCGGAATTTGGTATGGTGCTAGAAATTCGGTGCGGATCGCTCCGACAATATTACCATAAATAAGAAAGGATGTTTGCGGAAGAGGAAGTTGTTTTATGGAACCGTCCTCCATACCTTTTTTCAGATAAGTTTCAATTTGATCAATAAGTCTTTGGAATTTTGCAGCGATTTCGTGTCTGTCCAGTTGCGGATTTTCGTCACTAAACGGTGAGCATCTGAGCAGAGCCGGAAAAGTTGTTCTATGTGCCATTGTAAAATCAAAATAGGATTCAACAAATATTCTTAAAGCATTTAAACCGTTTTCCGCCTTATCTGCTTTTTGGGTGAAAAGAGTCAGCATCTGGTCTATCAGTGCTTCTCCTGATTCAAGGAACAGATGGTCTTTATTTCCGAAGTAGTGAGAGACCAGTCCTGAAGCTACGCCGGCATGGTCAGCAATCATTTTGAGAGTGGTGCCTGTGAAGCCGTGAATTCCGAATTGTTCTTGTGCTGCGAGGAGGATCTTTTGTTTTTTGGTCATCTCTGCGAGGCTCCAAAGTTTTTAAAGCATGTTTGAAGTGAAACTGAATTGCTGATACAGATATTTGTGAAAACTGTCCAAAAGGATTCAAGGCCAGTGGTTAAATAAATGTGTACTTAATGTGATTAATCCTCAAATTAAAATTTAACAAGGTTGTAAATTAGATAATTGTGAAGTCATGAGAAAAAAATAGAGGCTGACAATAATATTTTGATAGTTTATTGTGTCAATAAAAACAAATAAAGCTGTTTATTTTTAGTAGCATATCTCTTCAGTGATACTAATTTCAAAAAAGTAGCATTTATGCGTTCTGCAAAAAACACGAGAGTTGTCAATATTTTTCTCAATATTGATTGACCAGCCAATTAAGGAGTGATATTAGTCAAATCAGATGAAGGAAGCAAGCGACTTAAGTCGTTGCAATTGACAAGCAGAGTTGAGAGTTTTGTGATTCTGGTCCTTTTTAAATTCTTTCCGGGAATCGTAGGAAATAGCTCCTGAGTGAGTTTGCTTTTTGAGACGATTTTTGGGAAGGCGGAGGATGTATGCCAGTTGGAAGTCAAAACATGATCAGCGTGTCCGGTCTAACCCGTTTTAGGCCGAAGCGACAAAATGAAATGCAGAATAGCTCAATGCTTAATTTTGCTTTCGGTGCCTTTTTTTTGTCTGCTTCTTTATCTTCTTCTATCATGCCTTTTTTCGCCTTTCTAAAAAATATATATAGACCTGTTTCGCTTCAAGCGTTTATTCTTAAAGGGTCTTTCTTGCGCATCAAATCCATTTTCAATCACTTCTTTCGCACAAACTCATTCCGATTAATTCATTTACTTCACAGAGATCTATTTTCAGATATTTTCCTGACATCAAATTATAAAGTATTTTCCTTTCGAGGGATTAGGTATTTTAAACCGGGCTGTTAGCTCGGTTTCTAGAGAGGTCTTGCCATCTCTTTAGAGTGTTTGAGTGCGGGACAAGGCTGTATGCAGACGAGTGGTCTGTGGCAGATTTGTACCACTGTAATCAGGCTGATGAGGTCATGTTGGTAGTCCATTAATGCGGGAGTAGTTCCGTCAAAGGAGGATGATTATGGCTTTAGATGTATCCCTGCACGGTGTGCGGCCGGGAAAACGAGATGCGGTTCTTGATTGGCTGCAAATGCTTACCGGTGTCGGATTGGTTGCCTTTATGTGGTGTCATATGTTGCTGGTTTCTTCGGTTGTAATATCACCGAAGGTTATGGATGCTATTGCCGGCTTCTTTGAATACACGTATATGGCTCAAGTTGGTGGCCCTTTGATTTTCTTGACTTTTCTGCTACATTTTGTGCTGGCAGCAAGAAAAATACCTTTCCGTTCCGACGGTCAGGCTGCCATTTGGCAGCATGCAAAAATGCTGAAACACCGTGACACATGGCTCTGGGTTGTTCAGGCCGTAACTGCCATGATTATTCTTGTCATGGGCGCTATCCATATGTGGGTGGTCCTGAATGATCTTCCAATCACCGCTGCAAAATCAGCAGCTCGTATGTCCGAGGGATGGTGGTTGTTATTTTATCTTATCCTTCTGCCTTGTGCCGAACTGCATGTCAGCATCGGTTTCTATCGCATCGGCGTTAAGTGGGGAGTTATCAAGACCGAGGGAAGAGCAAAAGCTAAGAGACTTGAGTTCCTTCTCTTTTCCATCTTCATGGTTATCGGCATCATCACTCTGATCAGGTTCGTAACTTTAAGTTAAACGGGGTTCTTAAATGCAAACATATTACTCTGATCTCCTTGTCATCGGCGCCGGACTGGCGGGCGAGCGAGTGGCTGTTGAAGCCGCACAGGAAGGTTTTGACGTAATCTGCCTTTCCATTGTTCCTGCCCGCAGATCTCATTCTTCTGCGGCTCAGGGTGGAATGCAGGCCGCGCTCGGCAACTGTGTCAAAGGGGAAGGCGATAGCGTAGACGTTCACTTTGGTGATACTGTCCGCGGTTCTGACTGGGGTTGTGATCAGGAAGTGGCAAGACTTTTTGCGGATGCCGCACCTATTGAAATGAGACGTCTGGCTCATTGGGGAGTGCCCTGGAACAGAGTTGTTCCCGGAAAGTCTTTCTACTTTAAGGGCGGAGAAAAATTTGACAAAGAAGAGAAAGAAGAGAAACGCGGTCTAATCACTGCACGTTCTTTCGGCGGAACCGCTAAATGGCGTACCTGCTATACTTCTGACGGAACCGGCCATGCTGTTATGTGTACTATGGATAACAGGTGTGCCCAGCTTGGAATTACTGTTCTTGACCGCAAAGAAGCAATTTCTTTGATTCATGACGGTGATACCTGTACCGGCGCAGTTGTTCGCTGCCTGCGTACCGGAGAACTGGAAGTTTACCTTTCCAAATCAACTGCAATTTGTACCGGCGGTTTCGGCCGTATCTATAAAGCCACTACCAACGCAGTAATCTGTGACGGTGGCGGACATATTATCGCTCACGATACAGGTGTTGTTCCTATCGGGAATCCTGAAGCTATTCAGTTTCATCCCACCGGAATTGTGCCTACCGACATTCTGGTAACGGAAGGTTGCCGTGGTGACGGTGGAACTCTGCTCGATGTTAATGAAGAAAGATTCATGAACATTTATGAGCCTGAGAAAGCCGAACTTGCTTCCCGTGATGTTGTTTCCCGCTGGATGACTCACCATATGCGTGAAGGCAAAGGCGTTAAATCTGCTTACGGTGAACATCTCTGGCTTGATATCCGCCATCTTGGTGACAAGCACATTTCCACCAAGCTTCGTGAAGTTGATGAAATCTGTAAAAACTTCCTTAATGTCGACCCCCGCACACAGCTTATTCCTGTCCGTCCTACTCAGCATTATACCATGGCCGGTGTTCGTACCAATAAAGACGGCGCAGTTTATGGTCTGAAAGGTCTGTTCTCAGCCGGTGAAGCCGCATGCTGGGATATGCACGGGTTTAACAGACTCGGCGGTAACTCACTTGCAGAAACCGTTGTAGCCGGTGGTATTATCGGGGTTAAGATTGTTGAATTCTTGAAAGGTTACGAAACTCAGTTTAAAACTGATGTTATTGCTGATGCTGTTCGTAAGCAGGAAGAAAGAATGCACAATCTTGCTCATAAAACCAACGGAACCGAGAATGTCTACAGAGTGCGTGAAGAGTTGCAGGAAGCTCTCATGCAGGGTTGCTTCGTATTCAGAAGTGATCCGGGTCTTAAGACTTGTATTGAAACTCTTAAAGGTACTCTTGAAAAAGCCCGCAAAGTCGGTCTTGTTTCAAATGGTGTTGGAGCCAACCACGAAATGGCTGCCGCCCTTAAGATTGTAGGGCAGGTCAAACTCGGACTCTGTATTGCGCAGGCTGCTCTGGTTCGTACTGAAAGCCGTGGATCTCACAATCGTGAAGACTTCACCGAGCGTAATGACCGCGACTGGCTCAAGAGAACTCTTGCATACTGGCCTGAAGGCAATGATATGCCTGAACTTAAGTATGAAGAAGTCACTCCCGTATACGAAATTCCACCGGGAGATCGCGGTTACGGTGCCGGAAAGATAATCGAAGCTGACAAGGCTGAGATTGAAGCAAAAATGATCAAGAGATAAACTCCTGAAAGTAATCAAGGAACACAAAATGAGCAGAAAACTCGAATTCGATATATTCCGCTATAATCCGCAGGAGAAGAGTTCCGTTCCGCACATGCAGACTTTTGTTCTGGATGAGACTGAGAACATGACCCTCTTCATTGCACTTAATCGCTTGCGCGAGGAACAGGACCCCGGCCTGATCTTCGATTTCTGTTGCCGCGCAGGTATTTGCGGAGCATGTGCCATGGTTGTGAACGGCCGTCCCGGACTGGCCTGTCAGACAAAGACTATTGACCTTCCAACTCGGATAACTTTGTTGCCTCTTCCGGTTTTTAAACTGATCGGTGATCTTTCAGTTGATACAGGAGTCTGGTTCAGAGACATGTATCAGACTACAGAGTCATGGGTTCATACTCATAAAGTATTTGAAGATAGTGCTATCGAAGAACGTATGGAAAATGATGTTGCCGAACAGATTTACGAACTCGAACGTTGTATTGAGTGCGGTTGCTGTGTCTCCGCTTGTGGTACTGCCCGTTTGCGTGACGATTTCATCGGGGCCGCCGCTCTTAACCGTATTGCTCGATTCGTTGTTGATCCTCGGGACCAGCGTACTGATAGAGATTATTTTGAAATAATTGGAAATGATGAAGGAATCTTCGGTTGTATGGGCTTACTTGGTTGTGAAGATGTCTGTCCTAAGAATCTTCCTTTACAGAACCAGTTAGGCTTCCTGCGTCGCAAGATGGGTATCACCGCTATTAAGGAAATATTCAGGAAGTAGATGATGCGAACTATTAAAGCTGAAACTGTCATTGATGCTGTGGCGAAGATGTGTGTAAGCGCAAACCGCTACTTGCCGGAAGACGTACGTAAACGTTTTGAAGAATGTGCTGCTGCGGAAGATTCCGCTGCTGCCAAAGAAGTCTTCAGGCAGATCAAAGAAAATTGGGAACTGGCCGAAAAATCAGGTCTTCCACTTTGTCAGGACACTGGACTCGCCGTTTATATCGTAGACGTGGGCGAAGATGTTCAAGTTGAAGGAATGACCTTGCGTGAAGCCATCACAGAAGGAACCCGCAAGGGATATGAGGAAGGTTACCTTAGAAAATCCTCCTGTGATCCTTTGACCCGTAAAAACACAGGCGATAATACTCCTGCGATCATTCATTTTGATATCGTCCCCGGTGACAGAATCAAAATTACCTTTATGGCAAAAGGCGGCGGTTCTGAAAATATGAGCCGTGTTACCATGCTTGCCCCTGCTCAGGGTTGGGAAGGTATCAAGAAATATGTCATCGAACGCGTTGCGGAAGCCGGTCCGAATCCCTGTCCTCCCACAATGGTAGGTATCGGTGTCGGCGGAACCTTTGAATACTCCGCACTTTTAGCTAAAAAGTCTCTCATGAGAAAAGTAGGTGAGCCGAGTCCTGATCCTGAGATCGCAAAACTCGAAGCTGAACTTATGGAAGATATTAATAAACTGGGCATCGGCCCCATGGGACTTGGGGGTAAAACCACTGTTTTCGATGTGAAAATAGAAATGCGTCCCTGTCATATTGCCAGTCTTCCGCTGGCTGTTAACATCCAGTGTCATTCGTCAAGGCATGAGGAGGTGGTCTTATAATGGCTGAATATTCACTCACCACCCCGCTTACCGATGAGGACATGGTGCAGCTTAAAGCCGGTGATGTCGTAAAACTGACCGGAACTATTTATACTGCACGTGACGCCGCCCATAAAAGGCTGACTGACCTGCTTGATAAAGGAGAACCTCTTCCTTTCGACTTGAAAGGTTCAGTGGTTTATTATGTCGGACCAAGTCCGGCCCCTCCGGGCAGACCGATCGGTGCAGCAGGCCCAACTACCAGTTATCGCATGGATACTTATGCTCCCCGTCTGCACAGTCTCGGGCAGAAAGCCAGCATAGGAAAAGGAAAGAGAAGCGAAGAAGTTAAGCAGGCCCTTAAAGATAATAAGGCTGTTTATTTCGGAGCAACCGGCGGAGCCGGAGCTCTTCTGTCTATGTGCATCAAAGAAGCAAAGGTAATAGCTTTTGACGAGCTCGGCCCGGAAGCTATCCGTGAGTTGACCGTTGAAGACTTCCCTTTACTGGTCATCAACGATTGTCATGGCGGAGAACTTTACGCCGTTCCGAATCGTAAAGCCGCAGGTCTTTAAATAAATACTTATTGCTAAAATAGAGGTCGAATACAACGGTTAACTCAGGAGAAAGTTATGGCTCTTTTCACTAGACAGGAAGCGCTTGATTATCATTCCAAAGGCAGAAGAGGTAAAGTTGAAGTTGTTCCGGTTAAACCTTGTGCAACTCAGAAACACCTTTCCATGGCTTACAGTCCCGGCGTAGCCGAAGCTTGCATGGAAATCGCTGCAGATAAGGAAAAATCATATCTCTACACAGGTCGTGGAAATTTGGTAGGAGTTGTTTCAAACGGAACTGCTGTTCTTGGTCTTGGAAATATAGGTCCTGAAGCAGGTAAGCCTGTTATGGAAGGCAAAGGTGTTTTATTTAAAGTCTTTGCAGATGTCGATGTTTTCGATATTAACCTTAATGTAACTGATCCTGACGAACTTTGCGCTATCGTAAAAGCACTCGAGCCTACTTTCGGTGGTATCAACCTCGAAGACATTAAAGCTCCTGAGTGTTTCTACATTGAAGAAAAGCTCAAAAAAGAAATGAATATTCCGGTCTTTCACGATGACCAGCACGGAACCGCAATTATTTCAGGTGCCGGACTGATCAATGCCGCAGAAATTACCGGTAAGAAAATTGCTGATATGCGTCTTGTTGTTTCCGGTGCTGGCGCAGCTGCTATCGCTTGTACCAACTTCTATATGTCACTCGGAATCAAACGTGAAAACGTTGCTATGTTTGACTCAAGAGGACACATCAACAAAAGCCGCTCAGGATTGAATGCTCAAAAGCTGGAATATGCAACAGACAAAGAGTACAAGGACTTAGCTGATGCCATGAAGGGCGCAGATCTGTTCCTTGGTCTTTCCGCAAAGGGTATAGTCTCAAAAGATATGGTTAAATCCATGGCGGATTCACCTATCATCTTTGCCTGTGCTAATCCTGATCCTGAAATCAGCTATACTGATGCTAAAGAAGCAAGACCCGACGCTATTATGGGAACCGGTCGTTCTGACTATCCTAATCAGGTCAACAATGTTCTTGGCTTCCCCTTCATTTTCAGAGGTGCGCTTGATGTTCGTGCAACCACCATTAATGAAGAAATGAAAATTGCAGCTGCTAATGCTCTTGCGGCTCTGGCAAAAGAGCCGACTCCTGATTATGTCTGCGAAGCTTACGGGGTTGATAAACTTGAGTTCGGTATTGATTATATTATTCCTAAACCTCTTGATCTGCGTTTGATCGAGTTTGAATCCGCCGCTGTTGCACAGGCTGCAATGGACACTGGAGTGGCTCAAATCACGATTGATATTGAAGAGTATAAAAAAGAATTGCGTGAACGTCTGGCTGCTTCCAGAACTCGCGTCAATGACTTTATTGAATCTTATGATTTGGGAATTTAACTTGAAAAATCCTTTCCGGCTTCAAATGAAGCCGGAAAGGTAAAATAGGTGATGAGGTCTTGTATATGAGTTATCAGTGGTCTGCATAAGGATTAGGTAGGGTGTGATTAAGGTGCGTTGACAGTCTGTTTTCTAAACAGAGCACCAGATTGCATTTAGTTTGTCCGCAGACTGCATAAGCGCAAAGTGAGGGACTATGAGCGCTCAAAAGGACAGTGGTAATGGTAGACGAATCGGCTTTTTCTTAGGGCCTATCGTATTTGCATTAATGTTGATTATGCCGGTGCCAAGCGGGATGGAACCGGGGGCTTGGAAAGTTGCAGCTGTAACTGCTCTGATGGCAATCTGGTGGATCTCAGAAGCTATTCCAATTCCGGCGACAGCTCTACTGCCTATCGCTTTGTTTCCGATTCTCGGGGTTATGAAATCGGCCGCAGCATGTGGCCCGTATTCCAATCATCTGATTTATCTTTTCATGGGTGGCTTTTTTCTGGCAGTCACAATGGAAAGATGGAATTTGCATCGTCGTATAGCAATTCATACCATTAAAGCCGTTGGAACAAGTCCGGGACGTATGATTCTCGGATTCATGATTGCTACCGGTTTTCTTTCAATGTGGGTTTCCAACACCGCAACAGCAATGATGATGGTTCCCATCGGTCTGGCTGTTATTCAGCAGGCAACAGGTTTTGATTCACAGACTCTCAGAGCTTGTCCAAGTTCCGGTCCTGAATCAAACTTTGGTAAATGTCTTATGCTTGGTATCGCCTATGCTGCATCAATGGGTGGTGTCGGAACAATTATCGGTACACCTCCGAATACTGTAATGGTCGGTATGGTCGACAAAATGTACGGCGTACAAATCGGTTTCGGTCAATGGATGATGTATGGTGTTCCTCTTGCTGTGATTATGATCGGTGTTTCATGGTGGATTCTCACGCAGATTTTGTTCCCGACCAAGGGAATGGAGCTTGCCGGTGGTGAAGCTATTATTGATGAAGAAGTAAGAAAGCTAGGCCCCATGAGCAAAGAAGAGAAGTATATAGTAATCGTCGGTTGCTTTATTGCTGCTTTCTGGTTGTCTCGTGGATTCCTTGTGAAAGCTTCTTTTATGAAAGAACTCTGGCCTAATTTTAAGTATGTTGCAGATGCCACAATAGGTATCCTCGGTTCTTTGATTCTGTTTGCTATTCCTACTGATTTTAAAAAAGGCGAATTTCTACTTGACTGGAAGACCGCTGTTAAAATTCCCTGGGATGTAATCTTGCTCTTCGGTGGTGGTCTGGCAATTGCGAACGGTTTCTCAAAAACCGGACTTGCTTCTTATATCGCATCCAGATTGACTATGCTTGAAGGCATGTCTTTGCTTGTATTTGTCGGATTGGTTGTTCTGATAACAATCTTCCTGACTGAAATAACTTCCAACACTGCGACTGCAACATTGCTGGTACCTATCATGGGTAGTGCTGCAATTGCTATGGGTGTTAACCCTCTCGCAACAATTGTTGGAGCTTGTGTCTCTGCTTCTTTCGCATTCATGCTTCCGGTTGCAACTCCGCCTAATGCGGTTGTTTTCGGTAGCGGGTGCGTTTCGATTAAACAGATGGCCGCGGCCGGTTTCTGGCTGAACATACTCGGAGCGTTCTTAATAACGTTCTCCGTTGTTTACGCCCTGCCGATCCTCTGGGGTATCGATTTGAATGTACTTCCCGCATGGGCTGTAATGCCTAAGTAAGACTACTCTCTTGTTTCCGGGCGATACGTTTTTATCGCCCGGAAACATTCTTGAAAGATATTTAACATTTACAGTATATTGTAGCTTTTAAACCTGTCGTGAAAATGCGTCGGGCTCGATTCTTACGTCCTGAAGATAAAAATTTTCTGACCGAAGTCGGATTTAAAAAGCGAGAGAACAACTAAAAACGTCCCTTCTGCTTTTGCTTTTTTTACGGCGCTTCTTAATTGAAAAAATTAAGAATTATCGGTCGACAATATATGACAACAGTTTGTTTATTCGTTCTGATTTACGCTACCCGCAAGGCGTAATAATTACGGATAAAGTTTCGAGTTGTCATGGGAGACATCAAAATGCCTCGCAAGCATTTCCCCGGCAGTGACGCTATAGTTTGCCTGCTCATCGCAACATCGAGTTGTAGCGCTTACGACTTGGCAGTAAGGCGGACCTCATCAGCACCTCCTGCGTCCGCTGCCGGGATGTCTCCTACAAATAGAAATAGAAGAGTGAAATAAAAAACAACTTCTGCTAGAGTGAGTTTTTATTTCAGTTCATTAATCCGGAGATGATATGTCGAATTGTTTATATATAGCGGCGACAGAAGCTCGTAGCGGTAAGTCCGCCATAGTGCTCGGAGTAATGCAGCTGTTGCTGACTCATGTACGTAAGGTTGCGATTTTCAGGCCTATTATTCACGACGATTTTGGCGGAGGGCGGGATCATGATATCGATTTAATTTTGCGCCATTTTAAACTCCCTCAAGAATATAAGACAACTTACGCCTACACCCAAAGTCAGGCGACTCGTATGCTTAATGATGGCAAGCATTCTTTATTAATGGAAAATATTCTTGGAAAGTTCAGAGATCTCCAGCAGCAATATGATTTTGTACTTTGCGAAGGTTCTGATTATCTGGGCGGAGAGGCCGCTGTTGAATTTGAGATAAATATGGACGTTGTGAGCAATCTCGGTTGTCCGGTGCTGGCAGTGCTTAACGGCATGAATAGTGAGGAAGATGAAATCTGTGATTTGTCTCAGCGGACATTTGAATTGTTTAAAGAAAAGGGGTTGGACGTCATCGCTGTTATGATCAACAGGGCGGAGAAGAAGTTTTCCAGTGATTTGGTTGATAGGATTAAATCTGGTTTTAGTAGTGATAATAAACCTCTTGTCTATATAATTCCTGACGACAAACGACTTGGAAATCCAACTGTAAAAGATGTTCTGACATGGCTTGATTGTAGAGTTTTGTACGGTGCAGACAGATTGGAAACACCTGTAAATGATTACGTTGTTGCCGCGATGCAGATTGAGAATTTTTTGAAGTATGTGAGCGAGGGAAGTCTCATTATTACCCCTGGAGACCGTTCGGATATAATCCTTGCAAGTCTGGCTTCGCGCCTTTCTGATGTCTACCCCAAGATTGCCGGTATTCTGTTGACAGGTGGTATACAGCCGGCAACAACCGTGCATCATTTGATAGAAGGCTGGAAAGGCGTTCCTATACCTATTCTTATTGTTCCAGATCATACTTATAGAACCGCGCAAATCCTGCAAGGTTTACACGGAACCATTGATCCTGAAAATAAAGTTAAGGTTTTATCTGCACTTGGACTTTTTGAAACATGTGTAGATTCGCATGAATTGCAACATAAACTGGTTTCAACAACATCTTCAAGAATTACTCCATTCATGTTTGAGCATACGTTGCTTCATAAAGCCCGTGAGAAAAAGCAGCATATTGTTTTACCGGAAGGAACAAGTGAAAGGATTTTAAGAGCTGCGGATATTTTGAAACGCAGAGATGTTGTGGATCTAACTCTGCTCGGCAACGAAGATGAAGTACGGCAGATTGCGTCCAACCTTGATATCAGTCTTAAGGGCATAAATGTTATTGATCCGGTTAAATCAGAGTATTTTGAGAAGTTTGTGGATGATTATTACGAGCTTCGTAAGCACAAATGTATCATGAAAGAGGATGCTCGTGACCGCATGAGCGACCCGACATATTTTGGAACAATGATGGTCTGGAAAGGCATAGCAGGCGGTATGGTTTCTGGGTCGATTACTACAACAGCGCAAACGATTAAACCCGCGTTTGAATTTGTTAAAACAAAGCCCGGTGTATCAATTGTTTCAAGCGTTTTCCTCATGTGCCAGAATGATCAGGTTATGGTTTATGGAGATTGCGCTGTAAATCCGAATCCCAATGCTCAGGAGCTGGCTGAGATTGCGATCAGCTCAGCTGAGACTGCGAAAATTTTCAGTGTTGAACCGAGGGTGGCAATGCTTTCGTATTCAACAGGTGTTTCAGGCAAAGGCAAAGATGTCGATAAGGTGATGGAAGCTACTGAAATTGTTCGTGCAAAAGCACCCTGGTTGGCCGTGGAAGGGCCTCTCCAGTATGATGCGGCAATTGATCCCGATGTTGCAGCAGAACTTATGCCGAACAGCGCAGTTGCGGGAAAGGCTACTGTATTAATTTTCCCTGATCTCAATACAGGTAACAATACTTATAAGGCTGTTCAAAGATCGGTACCCGATTCAGTTGCTATAGGCCCGATACTGCAGGGGCTTAAAAAGCCTGTTAATGATTTAAGCAGAGGGTGTCAGGTTCGCGATATTGTAAATACTGTAGCGATTACGGCTATTCAAGCTCAAGCTGAGGAGGAGGCTGGCCAGAGTGTGAAAGTATCAGTCTAGTGTTGCAACAAGTTTTATAAGTTAAATTTAATTCGGTTGCGTCAGTTCGGAATTGTGGTATGTTGATAATAATCGGTTGTGCCCTTATTTTACGGGTAGGCAAGCGGTATACACATATGCTAAGATGCGTCCCTGCACGCCTTCCCAACCAAAAGACACGGAGAAAGTATAATGGCTAAAAAAATGAAAACTATGGATGGCAACCAAGCCGCTTCATACGTAGCATATGCTATGTGCGAAACCGCAGCTATCTATCCGATCACTCCCTCCTCACCTATGGCTGAATTCGCTGATGAATGGGCCCTTAAGGGAGTAGAAAATATTTTCGGAACCACGATGGAAGTTCGCGAACTGCAATCAGAAGGCGGAGCCGCTGGAGCTCTTCATGGTGCTCTAGCAGCTGGGAACCTTTCTTGTACGTTCACAGCTTCTCAGGGTCTTCTTCTGATGATTCCTAACATGTATAAGATTGCCGGTGAGCTTCTCCCCACAGTCTTTCATGTTTCAGCTCGCGCTTTAGCGGGCCACGCTCTTTCCATTTTCGGTGATCATCAGGACGTAATGGCCTGTCGTCAGACCGGATTTGCAATGCTGGCTTCCAACTCTGTTCAGGAAAGTCTCGATCTTGCGCTTGTATCACATCTTGCAACTGTCGAATCAGACATTCCGTTTATTCATTTCTTTGATGGTTTCAGAACTTCTCATGAAATTCAGAAAGTCGAACTTATCGACTATGAAGATATGGCAAAAGCCCTTAACTGGGAAAAAGTCAGAGACTTCCGTGATCGCGCACTGAATCCTGAACATCCTCACACCAGAGGAACTGCTCAGAATCCGGATATTTATTTCCAGGCTCTTGAATCAATCAATCCTTATAGAGATGCAGTTCCTGGTCACGTTGAAGATGCAATGAAAAAAGTGGCGGATATCACCGGTCGCGAATACAAATTATTCGACTATGTTGGTGATCCTGAAGCTGAAGATATTATCATCGCTATGGGTTCCGGTTGTGAAGCCATTGAAGAAACCATCACAAGGCTGAATGCACAGGGTGAAAGACTTGGACTTGTAAAAGTCAGACTTTTCCGTCCGTTCTCAATGGAACATCTGGGACGCGCATTACCTGCAACTACTCAGCAGATTACTGTTCTCGACCGCACCAAAGAAGGCGGCGCTATCGGTGATCCTCTGTATCTTGATGTTTGTACTGCTCTCAGAGAAATGAATATTGATCTTCCTGTTCACGCTGGTCGTTACGGCCTCGGTTCCAAGGAATTTACTCCTTCCATGGTCAAGGCTATCTACGACAACATGAAGGCTCTTGCTCCAAGACATCACTTCACTGTCGGTATCAATGATGATGTTTCCCGCCTTTCTCTTGAAGTCGGCCCGAATCTGGACGTTACTCCTGAAGGCACTGTTCAGTGTAAGTTCTGGGGTCTCGGTTCCGATGGAACTGTCGGTGCAAATAAACAGGCAATTAAAATTATCGGTGATAAAACCGATATGTTTGCTCAGGGTTATTTTGCTTATGATTCCAAGAAATCAGGTGGTATCACTGTATCGCATCTGCGTTTTGGTGATAATCCTATTAAATCAACATATCTTGTTGAAATATCAGATTTCATAGCTTGTCATAATCCAAGTTACGTAAAACTTTACGATCTGCTTGACGGAATTCGTGCCGACGGAACATTCCTGCTGAATACCAGCATGGGACTTGAAGAACTGGAAGCAGAATTGCCCGCAAAGCTTCGCCGCAAAATTGCTGAGAACAATCTTAAGTTCTACACAATTGATGCAGTTAAGATTGCAGGTGCAGTCGGTCTTGGCGGCCGCATCAATATGATCATGCAGACAGCATTCTTTAAATTAGCAAAAGTTATTCCTTTCGCGGATGCAGTTGCTTACCTTAAAGAGTCAATTAAAGCAGCATACGGTAAAAAGGGCGATAAAATCGTCAATATGAATAATTCCGCTGTTGATGAAGCTGAAGCTAACATCAACGAAATAAAATATCCTGAGTCATGGGCAACAGCTGTAGATGCGCAGGACGAAGAAGTTTTCGAGCCTGAATTCATCACAAATGTTGTTAACCCCATCCTTGCTCAGAAAGGTGACAAATTACCTGTCAGCGCATTTTCTCCAGACGGACGTTTCCCAATGGGAACCAGCCGTTTTGAAAAACGCGGTGTAGCAATTCTGGTTCCTGAATGGATCAAAGAAAATTGTATCCAGTGTAACCAGTGTTCATTCGTCTGTCCGCACAGTGCCTTACGCGCCGTGCTTGTCAACGAAGAAGAAAAATCAATTGCTCCTGATAGTTTTGAAACTGTTGAAGCCAAGGGTAAAGGATTTGATGGTCTGCAGTATCGTATGCAAGTCAACTCCCTTGATTGCCAGGGTTGCGGAAACTGCGCGGACATTTGTCCTGCGAAAGAAAAAGCTCTGGTTATGAAACCTATCGCTTCTCAGACAGAGGTTCAGGTTCCTAACTATGACTTCTCTGAGATTGTCTCCTTTAAGGATGACATTCTGCCTCGCACAACTGTTAAGGGCAGCCAGTTTCAGCAGTCTTTGATGGAATTCTCCGGTGCCTGCGCAGGTTGTGGTGAAACTCCATATGCAAAGGTTCTGACCCAGCTCTTCGGTGAGCGCATGATTATCGCCAACGCAACAGGTTGCTCTTCTATCTGGGCCGCATCGGCTCCTTCCACTGCATATTGCGAGAATATGGAAGGCCACGGACCAGCATGGGGTAACTCTTTATTTGAAGATGCCGCAGAATATGGTTTCGGTATGGAAATGGCTGTTTCCAATCGTCGTAACCGTCTGGTTGTGCTCATGAAGCAGGCTATGGAAGGCGATATCAGTTCAGACTTGCGCGAAGCCATGACAGGCTGGATTGAAAATAAAGATGATGCTCAGAAATCACTTGAATACGGTGACAAACTTCGTGACTTTCTTGCAGTTGAAGCTGATTGCAGTGATCTGCTTTGCGAAATTGAAGAGCAGGAAGATATCTTCACCAAGAAGTCAGTATGGTGCTTCGGTGGTGACGGATGGGCATATGACATCGGTTTCGGCGGTCTTGACCACGTTCTTGCTTCCGGCAAGGATATCAACGTACTGGTAATGGATACCGAAGTGTATTCCAACACTGGTGGTCAGGCTTCTAAAGCGACTCCACTCGGGTCTATCGCTAAGTTTGCAGCCGGTGGCAAGCTGACTGCCAAGAAAGATCTTGGACGTATGATGATGACTTACGGTTACGTCTACGTAGCATCCGTATCCATGGGTGCTAACAAGAATCAGGTAATGAAAGCATTCCTTGAAGCGGAATCCTACCCCGGACCATCCCTTGTTATCGCATACGCACCTTGTATCAATCAGGGAATCAAGAAGGGTATGGGTAAAACTCAATACGAAGGTAAACTTGCTGTTGATTCCGGTTATTGGCCTCTTTACAGGTTTGACCCACGCCGCGCTGAAAATGGTGAGAATCCTCTTATTCTTGAATACAAGAACCCAGATGGAACTCTTCAGGAATTCCTGTCCGGAGAAAATCGCTACGCAATGCTCGAGCGCATGATGCCCGAGACTTCCAAGACATTGCGTTCTGGAATTGAAAAGGATTGTTTGCAGAGATATAAACTTCTCAAGCAGCTTTCCGAACTTGATTATTCATTTGATGAACCAGCTGAATAGTCTCAGTACATTATGAATTAAAAAGCCCCCGGATTCGTTAAGTCGAATTCGGGGGCTTCCTAATGGCAAAGAAACCAAGTTTTGAGGCTTGTTTATGCTGAATTTTTCTTAAGCATAGTAAGTTCAGATTGAAGCAGGGCTAATTCTGATTGTTTCATTTTTAAAGATTCAGCAGCTTTTTCATCAGTGGAAGATTTTGCTCTGAGTTCTTGAATTTCAGTTTCTTTTTCTTCAATTTCTTTTTCTTTTTCGGCTATTTTATCAGAGCTTGCAGTTGAACCTTGGGCTGCTTCGCCTCCTTTAGCTCCGCCGGATTTTTGGGCTCCTTCTGGAGGTGGTCCTTCCCCTTTACCCTCTGGCGGACCCTCACCGTTTCCTCCGGGGGAAGGAGGCATGTCCTCAACTTTGGATGGATCAAGTCCGTGATCTTTAGCAAATTCATCCATGGTTCCTTTCAAGTCTTCTTTCTGCTTGTCAGAAAGCTCAGAAGGATCGTCTGCTCCGTATTCATCAAGTTTTGATTTGAACAAAGTCATAGCTTCTGCGGAAATGGTAACAGTGTCTCCGGATTTCATTTTAGTTTGGATTAATTCTTCATCCTCAATTTGTTTTTGCTTAACAACTTGACCAGTGTCTAAAACACCATTAGCCATGCTGCCATCCAGTGATGAAATTCCAACCATGAAAACCTCCTTTTTTAGAATATAAAAAGTTGTAGATGATGTTTTTAAGCAAGTTTATGACCAAGTTGTATTAAGAATTATAAAGCTGAATAAAGTTAAAAAAATAAGCTTAAGCAGTCTTTACTTTTCTATATGATTTCAGTGAGAAGTAGTGTGGAATACTTTTTGTCGATGTGTGGAAGATATGAAATAGTAATATTTCAATATATATAGCTAAATTTAGTGAATATTAAAAAAACCGCCTCGGTTGAGGCGGTTTTTAACGTAATTTATTTGTCAAACAATAAAATTTAATTGTTACTAGCCGCGGCCCTTAGTTTTTGTTTTACCAGGCTTGGCGTTTTTTTCAATGTAAGCGATGAGTTTTCCAGCGACATCTTTTCCGGTAGTTTTTTCTATACCTTCCAGTCCAGGGGAGGAATTTACTTCCATAACAACCGGGCCGTGTTTTGAGCGCAGTATATCAACTCCGCAAAAGCCCAGACCCATAATTTTGGCACTGCGCACAGCTGTTGAACGTTCTTCAGGAGTAATACTGATAAGTGAAGCTGTTCCCCCCTGATGAAGGTTGGATCTAAAGTCTCCTTCGCGGCCTTGACGCTTCATGGAAGCAATGACTTTATCACCTATGATCAGGCAACGGATGTCAGAACCGGATGCTTCGGCGATGAATTCCTGCACTAAAATATTGGCTTTTAATCCCTTGAAAGCTTCAATGATACTTGCAGCGGTGTTTTTTGTTTCCGCCAAAACAACACCTTTGCCTTGAGTTCCTTCTAAAAGCTTAATGACCAACGGCGCACCGCCTACGATGTTGACAAGGTCATCAGTATATTTTGTGGAATGAGCGAAAGCTGTTACCGGCAGTCCGATTCCTTTTCTCGCTAGAAGTTGCAGACTTCTTAGTTTGTCGCGTGATCGGGTTATAGCTACTGACTCATTTACACAGTAAATTCCCATCATTTCGAACTGGCGGACGACTGCACAACCGTAAAAGGTGATAGAGGCCCCGATACGCGGGATTATTGCATCAAATCCCTCAAGCTTTTCCCCTTTGTAGAGGATGCTGGGATTATGCGAGGTTATATTCATATAGCAACGCAAGGGATTTATTACATGGACTTCATGACCTCGTTCTTCGCAGGAGCGAACAAGGGAAGACGTCGAGTAAAGTTCTTTTTTGCGTGAAAGAATGCCAATTTTCATATCATTCTCCGGAAACGGATTTCTTTTTATGCACAGCGGCCAAATCTTTTCCCAAAATATAGGAACGATGAGGATCAACCACAAATATTTGTGTCATAGCAGTGCGTCCCAGAAGCATTCTGAACTTCATGGTATCGCGGTTGGTTAATGTAACTTCTATATTCCAGGTACGGTGGCCCATAGTGATCGGGGTCATGATGACAGTCCGTTTTTCAACACCTCCACCGGAATTAGTCACGCGGCGAATGTCTACTACAGGGGCTTCACAGAATAATTCGATGTCTCTTCTTCTTTGCGCAGGATGGATGCCGAAACGAATCCAGCGATTACCTTCCCGCTCGAAGATCTCTTGTTGAAAAGAATGCAGGCAGGATGTTTTTGCGCCCGTATCAACTTTGGCCTTAATTGCAGGGATTCCCAGTTCCGGGAAACTGGCCCATTCCCGCCAGCCAATGATCGTTCTGCCATATACTGTCTCTGGTCGCTTCACTCTGTGCTCCTGTTTTGTCGTTCAAGCGCATATTTAATAGATGAATGGACAGTTTATCAATTTTAAATGTATTTCAGCAAACAATATTAATAAAGCTTGAAAGTCAGAACGAGGAAGTGGATAAAGCTCGTTGTCTTAAAATGCAAGAGAAATATATAAGGCTCATTAATCGTGTTTTTGCTGACTTTAGGCGACAACATGCATATGCACATTAAAGGAGAGAATGTTTGATATGATTACAGCAAATTCCCCGCTGGATGAAAAAGTAGCAGATACTGCCTCTAAAATGAAAACTGTTTTACTTGAGCATGACCCGTCAAAAATTGCGGTTGCATGGACTGGCGGAAAAGATTCCACAGTCGTTCTTGCCATATGGCGCGAAGTTCTTAAGGCTGAAGGACTGTTTAATCCTTTATCTTTTTCTATTGATACAGGTGTTAAGTTCCCTGAGGTTATGGCATTCAGAGATCGCTTGGCGCAAGAGTGGGACATTGATTTAAAAGTGCTTCGTCCTGAAGTGAATATAAAAACATACCCTGTAGCAAAAGATACAGTTTCCTGCTGCCGCGATTTAAAAATAAAGCCGCTTCAAAAAGCGTTGGCAGAATATGACATTCAGGTTTTAATCACCGGGATCCGGCGTGATGAGCATCCGAGCAGGTCAACTAGAGAGGCTTTTGAAAAGCGGGAAAATCCAGATCATATTTTACTTAATCCTATTCTCGAGTGGACAGAGATGGATATATGGTCCTTTATTACTATGCACGCAATTCCCTATTGTGAACTTTACGATCAAGGATATAGATCGCTTGGATGCCAGCCTTGCACCGTATTGGGCGATGGCGGGAGCGAACGGCAGGGACGAAGTGAAGATAAAGAAAAAAATCTGGAATTACTAACATCACTGGGATATTTCTAATGAAAATTAATTTTTGTGACGCAACATATGAAGTAGATAGCTCGTGGGACTCTTTTTTTACTACTGAAAAGCTGATTTTGCTTAAATATATCGAGTTTGCGGTGGGGACTAATTTTACTCCTCCGGCTGAGAGGGTGTTGCGTTTTACGCAAGTGAATCTCGATAAGGTTCGGGTCGTTATTATCGGACAAGACCCATATCCACAGCCCGGAGTTGCTACAGGACGTTCGTTTGAAGTCGGGAATATTGACCATTGGGCAGATCTTAAGCGAAATGCGTCATTGATGAATATGCTTAAGCTGTTTCATAAAAATTATACCGGAGCATCTGAGATCGGTGCTATCAGTAAGGTCCGTGAAGATATTGATGCCGGACTTTTTCCCATCCTTCCGCCGACTGAATTATTCACTCATTTCGAAGAGCAGGGCGTATTAATGCTCAATGCCGCTTTTACCTGTGAAATTGATAATTCAGGTAGCCATACTGAGAAGTGGCAACATTTTTCCACAGAATTATTGACTTTTATCAGTGATAAAAAGCCGCAAGCAAAATGGTTCCTCTGGGGAAAAGATGCTCAAGAATTTTGTTCGTTTGTGCCGGACTCTCAAAAACTTACAAGTTATCATCCCCGCCTGTTCGATCAAAAAGAAGGTTCATTCATAAAGGAAAATCATTTCGCAAAATGCCCAGAAATAAACTGGGTCGAATGATTTTTAAATCTTTAAAAGAATTTTCTTTTTAAGTACGCTTCTTTAATTAAAAAGTTTTGGGATTCTTAAACCCTTTTCCCAAAAGGGTTTAAGCTGCCGGAGGCCATTCTTTTCTTAGTACTGGCTATGGTTGGCTCCGTGGCTGATATATATTATGCTCCTGCTCACGCATTTTTAGTTAATCGCGATAATTGAATAAATCAGGTGAAAAATGATCAATAGAAAAAAGACTCGTGAACTGTTCATAGGGAACGTGGGAATCGGCGGAGACAATCCTATCCGTGTTCAGTCCATGTGTAATACCGATACTCGTAACGTGCTTACTACCGGAACGCAGATCAATGCTCTGGCAGAGGCGGGTTGTGAGATTGTGCGGGTAGCTGTGCCGGACGAAGAAGCGGCCGCCGCTTTGGTGGAAATTCGTAAGAATTCTCCTGTCCCATTGATTGCGGATATTCATTTTGACTATCGTCTTGCCCTTGCTGCGATTGATGCCGGAATTGACGGACTGCGTATCAATCCCGGTAACATAGGCGGAGAAGATAAGGTTGATGCTGTTGTTTCAGCGGCAAAAGACCGCAGAGTTCCTATCCGCATCGGGGTTAACGGCGGTTCACTGGACAAGGCACTGCTTGCCAAGTATGGCGGACCCACACCAGAAGCAATGGTGGAAAGTGCTTTGGAACATGTGGCTCTTCTTGAAAAAAGAAATTTTCATGATATTAAAATATCGCTGAAATCCTCCTCCGTTTTGAACACCATAGCCGCTTATAAATTACTGTCTGAGAAGGTTGATTATCCTCAGCACGTAGGCATCACCGAGGCCGGAACTCTTGTTCGCGGAGCGGTAAAGTCTGCGGTGGGACTTGGTATTTTATTCTGGGAAGGTCTGGGCGACACCATGCGTGTTTCACTGACCCATGATCCTGTTGCCGAAGTGGGAGTTGCGTGGGAAATTCTGCGCGCGCTTGGTCTTCGTGAAAGAGGGCCTGAGATTGTGTCGTGTCCTACCTGCGGAAGAACAGAAATAAATCTTATTGAACTGGCTCAGCAGGTAGAAGAAAATCTGCGTGGTGTTAAGGATGTGTTTACCGTTGCCGTTATGGGTTGCGTTGTAAACGGACCGGGAGAAGCTCGCGAAGCTGATATCGGTATTGCCGGAGGCCGTGATCTAGGTATTATTTTTAGAAAAGGTGAAGTTGTCCGCAAGATTCGGGGGGCTGAAAACCTTTTGCCCGAATTTATGAAAGAGATCGAATCATTTTTGGAAGAAAAAAGAGGAAAATAAATGCGTTTAAGCCGTTTTTACATACCAACATTGAAAGAAGATCCTTCCGACGCGGAAGTTGTTTCACATAAACTTCTCATGCGTGCAGGGATGATCCGTAAAGTTACCAGTGGAATTTACAACTATCTGCCTCTCGGACTTAAATCCTTGAACAAAGTTGCAAATATCGTTCGCGAAGAAATGAACCGTGCTTACGCTCTCGAAGTGCTGATGCCTATGGTTCAGCCCGGTGATTTGTGGCAGGAAACAGGCCGTTGGGATTTTTACGGAAGTGAACTCCTCAGAGTGAAAGACCGTCACGGGCGTGACTATTGCCTCGGACCTACGCACGAAGAAGTTGTGACTGACCTAGTTCGTGGCGAAGTTAAATCATACAAACAGCTTCCGATTAATCTGTATCAGATTCAGACCAAATTCCGTGACGAAATCCGTCCCCGTTTCGGCCTGATGCGCGGTCGCGAATTTGTTATGAAAGATGCCTATTCCTTTGATAAGGATGAAGCCGGAGCAGAAGAATCCTATCGCTTGATGTTTGAAGCGTATAAAAAAATATTCTCCCGTATCGGGCTGCGTTTCCGTCCTGTTCAGGCTGATTCCGGTGCTATCGGTGGTGACTTTTCGCATGAATTTCATGTTCTTGCTGATACCGGTGAAGATACAATCGCCGTTTGTTTGAATGAGAAATGCGAGTACGCTGCCAACCTTGAAAAAGCTAAAGTGAATGCTCCGGCAGATGACAGCGCAAGTAAAGCTGAGTGTCCTGCAATTGAAGAAATTGCGACACCCGGTACACATACTGTTGAAGAAGTCTGTGCATTTCTTGAAATTTCTGCTGACAAGCTTGTTAAAACTTTGCTGTTTAACGTTGACGGTGAGCCTGTTGCGGCCCTTGTTCGCGGTGACCGTGAAATTAACGACGTTAAGCTTAGAAATCTTATGGGTGGAAATGAGATTGATCTTGCTTCCGAAGATGAGGTTAAAGAATGGACAGGCGCTCCTGTCGGCTTTGCCGGACCTGTTGGTCTGAAGGTAAAACGTATTTTTGCAGACCATGAACTTTGCGCTTCAACCGACTGGGTTGCCGGTGCAAACAAGGGTGATACTCATATCAAGCATCTCTCTCTTGGTCGCGATTGTAAGATTGAAAATTTTGCAGATCTTCGCGTCATTACCGAAAGTGACCCCTGCCCTGATTGCGGCGGTAAGATTGAGTTCACTAAAGGTATCGAAGTCGGGCATGTTTTCAAGCTCGGTGAGAAGTATTCCAAAGCAATGGATGCTACTTTCCTTGATGAAAATGGCAAGAGTAAACCAATGATCATGGGTTGTTATGGTATAGGGGTTTCCCGTATAATGGCTTCTGCTATTGAGCAGAATAATGATGAGAGCGGAGCTATTTTCCCTCCAGCCATCGCTCCTTTTGAACTTTGCTTGATCTCACTAGGCGGCAAAGACCTAGCCGTTGGCGAAAAAGCCGAAGAACTCTACGGACAGCTCATGGAAATGGGTATCGATGTTGCTTATGATGACCGCAAAGAAAGGCCCGGCGTAAAATTCGCTGATGCTGATCTTATCGGCTATCCAATGCAGCTCGTGCTTGGCGGAAAAGGACTCAAAAACGGAATTGTTGAAGCTAAGAATCGCAAAACCGGCGAAAAAATTGAGCTTCCGCTTGAAGGTTTCGCAGAAGCATTCACCGCATGGCGCGCAGAAATCTGGCAGTCATGGGGACTTACTTTATAGTTTAGGGAATCCAGAGAGGCGGAATCTTTTTTAAAAAAGGTTCCGCCTCTCTGATCGCCTAAGTTTTTTTTCGTCATATATGAAAATATTTTCAGTCAGTGATATCACCCGCGCCGTTAAGGACGTTCTGGAAGCCGAGTTCCCTTTTATATGGGTAAAAGGACAGGTCACTAATCTTGCACGTCCTGCATCCGGCCACATTTATTTTACGCTTACTGATGGTGAGGCTGGGATTTCTGTTGTCTGGTTCAAGGGCAATCAGCGGGACAGTGTAGGTGAAGGTCCGGCTGGGAGTCCTGCCGAGGAAACCGAGAGGATCAATCCTCTGACGGGCGAAGTTGAGTCCGGCGGAACGCTTAAGATTGAGGACGGCATGGAGATTCTCTGCGCCGGACATATGAATGTCTATCCACCTCGGGGATCATATCAGCTTATTGCAGAGCTTATTCAAGAGCAGGGCGTCGGTGATTTAAGATTGGCTTTTGAAGCTATGAAACGCAAGCTCGCTGATAAAGGATATTTTTCTGAAGACCGCAAAATGGAGATTCCGCGTTCTCCGTCAAAAGTTGCGGTGGTAACGGCTCCTTCGGGCGCGGCCATAATGGATTTTCTGCGTATAGCAGAAGGGCGCGGAACCGGTGCTGAGATCAGAATTTATCCTTCTCTGGTTCAGGGAGATAAAGCACCTGCTCAGATTGCTAAAGCTATTGATAAAGTTTGCGATGATGGATGGGCGGAAGTTCTCGTACTCATTCGCGGCGGCGGTTCTCTGGAGGATTTGTGGGCGTTTAATACCGAGTCTGTTGCTGATGCGCTTTTCAGGTCAAATGTTCCCGTTGTCTGCGGAGTCGGGCATGAAGTTGATACGTCCATTGCAGATTATGTTGCTGATAAACGGGTTGCAACTCCCAGTCATGCCGCTCAGGAACTCTGGCTCAGACGCGAAACTCTTATGCAGGGCGTGGATGAGCTGGAAAGCAAGCTGATCCGCAGTTATGATAATTTTTTGAAAGTCCGTAAGTCCAGCCTTGAAACGTTGCGGAAAGGGCTGTCGTGGCTTTCACCTTCGCAGAGAATTGATAGACTTCTTGAATCGTTCAGTGATGAACAGTTGAGACTCAAAAGAGGCGCAGATCTTTTTGTAGAGCGTAAGACTTCGGAACTTGGCGCGTTGGTGTATAGGCTGTGCTGTTCCTTTGATGAAAGGCGTTTTGATAGTCTTAATAAAGAATTATCCGACCTTTCAGCCAGACTTGAGAGAAGCGGAAAAGTTTTTATAGATAATAAAATTTCTGAATTTGACAACATAGCTAATTCCCTGCGAATGCTTGATCCTGAGATGCCGCTCGAACGTGGATATAGCCTTGTTACCGTTGAGAAGAGCGGAACCTTTTTGCGAAGCCCTGATGAAGTTGTGGATGGCGACGGACTTTTTGTTCGAGTGAAGTCTGGAGAAATACGTGCGAAAGTTGCGATCAAATGAGAATCGGAGATATTAAATTGAAAAATTCCATGCGATATATAAAAATTCTGACACTCGCAGTTACTCTTTGTTTATTTATAGCGTCATCAGCTTTCGCGGCTGTTTCTCTGGCCTATCCCCAAAAAGCGGGAATTGGTGAACCTTTTATGGTCAGAGTTACTTCGAATAAGAGTTTGGATTCAGTTTCTGTAAAGTGGCTCGGCGTAACGGTTCAGCCTGAAATAAGAAAGTGGAAAGGAAAATCTGTTGCTCTTGTAATGTTCGGAACAGATGTTCTTGCTGATAAGGCCGGTAAAAAGGAGTTGATTATACGCGCTGTTGAGGATGGAAAAGATCGCAAGTTCAGCCGTAAAATTAAGATTTTTAGTAAGAAATATAAAGTTCAGCGGCTTACCCTGCCTGAAAATATGGTCACCCCCCCGAAAGAAGAACTTGAACGTATCCGTAAAGACCGGGTAGAAGTTAAAGCTGCTAAAGAAACTCAATCTGAAAAAAGAATGTGGTTTGTTCCATTTCAAAGGCCGACAAAAGGAGCTCAGTCGAGTCCTTACGGAGCCCGGAGAATTTTGAACGGCAAGCCTAAGAATCCTCATCGGGGACTGGATTTCCGGGGAGCCAAGGGAACAGCTATTTATGCAATGGAAGATGGAAAAGTTTTACTGGTTAAAAACCATTACTACGCTGGTAATTCTATCTACCTTGATCACGGAAACGGGGTTGTCACGATGTATTTCCATCTTTCGCAATTCGATGTTAAGGAAGGCGACATGGTTGAGAGAGGCCAGACAATCGGTCGTATAGGATCAACCGGAAGAGTAACCGGACCGCATCTGCATATGAGCGTAAGTGTTCAAGGCCGTCTTGTTGACCCTCGCTTTGTGTTGGAAAAAAATACGGATAAGCTGCTCGGTCTTTAAGCCGATGTCAGATGAAGATAATTATATGAAAGACAACAAAAGTTTTGAAGAAAGACTGGAACGTTTGAAAATAATCGTTGCAGGTCTGGAGCGGGGCGATCTTCCCCTTGAAGAGGGCGTTGCTCTTTTTAAAGAAGGACAGGCTCTTGCGAAAAATTGTGCGGATCAACTCCAGAAAGCCGCTAATGAAGTTAAAATCGTCGGCGATGGATTAATTGAAGATTTTGAAGCTAAAGTTGAAAATGAGGATATGACGGATGACAGTTAAAGAAAAACTTGCGGTACATGCTGCAGAAGTTGAAAAATATCTTTCAGAATGTCTTAAGGGGCAAGGCATTCCTTATGGTTTGCTTGAATCAATGGATTACAGCCTTCTTGCCGGCGGAAAGCGGCTTCGTCCCGTGCTGGTACTTGTCTGGGCACAGATGCTCGGAGCCAAGAAAGAAGCGGTTATGCCCTTTGCCGCAAGTCTCGAGATGATTCATACTTATTCATTAATACACGACGATCTTCCCGCAATGGATGACGATGATTTGAGACGCGGCAAGCCTTCCAATCATAAAAAGTTCGGTGAAGCTACCGCAATTCTTGCCGGAGACGGACTGCTGACAGAAGCATTCGGTTTTATGGCAAAAGCTGATGCTCCGGCAGAAGTCGTAGTAGAAGCTATAAGCCTTATGGCCCACTCTGCGGGTGCTAGCGGAATGGTCGGCGGTCAGACTGTAGATATGGAATATACCGGTCGTGATGGCATAACTCTTGACGAGCTCAAAGTTATGCACGCAATGAAAACCGGAGCTTTAATTCTTTCCGCTTGTAAGTCGGGCGCTATTCTGGCTAAAGGGGTGGGGGCGACCGAAGAAGATGTCAGACGCGCGGAAGAGTATGGCCGTTTGATTGGAGTCGCATTTCAGATTGTTGATGATGTCCTTGACGTTGTCGGTGACGAAGCTTCTCTCGGAAAACCTGTGGGAAGTGATGAAGAGCAGGGTAAGTCTACTTATCCCAGTCTGATTGGACTTGAAGAAAGTAAAGAGCTTGCCCGCAAATATGTGGACGAAGCTGTTGAGTTGCTTGCTCCTTATTCCGGCGCAGAAGCGGAGTTGTTATCAGAGCTTGCTCAATATATAGTTGATAGAGTGTATTAATCGTTGTTTTTTATGAAAACACGATGGCGTTTTTGTGTTAGGTGGTTAACACTGTTAAGTAATACTTAAGTCTACTTGTGTGACATTGCCTACGTTTTTTTTGGGGAAGTATAACCCGGTGCGAGGTTCGGGGAATATGAGCAGTTCTGAAAAGTCATGTAAATGCGGGGATTATCCTCTGCTTAAAAGTATAAAGAATCCTGTCCAGATTCAGGCTCTTGGAAAAGAAGAGCAGCTTCAGCTTGCTGATGAATTGAGGCAGTGTATTATAAATACCGTTTCCAAAGGCGGCGGGCATCTTGCTCCTTCGCTTGGAGTTATTGAATTAACCATAGCACTTTTTAAGTGTTTTGATTTTGATACTGATCGTATTGTCTGGGACGTAGGTCATCAGGCTTATGCCTATAAAATCTTGACCGGACGTTATGAGAATTTTCATACGTTGCGCCACAAAGACGGCATCAGCGGTTTTCCGCGTATGGCGGAAAGTCCATATGATCATTTCGGTGTAGGGCATTCAAGTACGTCTATTTCCGCCGTTCTGGGCATGGCTGTTGCCAATGACCTTGATGGCGGAGATCGTAATTGTGTTGCTGTAATCGGTGACGGGTCCATGACTGCGGGAGAGGCTTTCGAAGGTCTTAATCAGGCCGGTGGAATGAAGCGTAAAATGGTTGTCGTTTTAAACGATAACGAGATGTCTATCTCGGCCAACGTGGGTGCTTTGTCTTCGTTCCTCAGTCGTAAGCTGTCTCATCCTGTTCTGACCAGATTCAAAAAAGATTTTGAAGGTCTTCTGAAACAGATTCCTAAGATCGGGGACGATCTTGCTATGTATGCCAAGCGTGGCGAAGACTCTTTTAAAAGTTTCTTCACCCCGGGAATGCTTTTCGAAGCACTTGATTTCACTTATCTGGGACCGATTGACGGGCATAATACCGAGGCCCTTATCGAAGTTTTCGAACAGGTTAAAAAACTTGATACTCCTGTACTTGTTCATGTTTTAACAACCAAAGGTAAGGGGTATGCCCCTGCTGAAAATAATCCTACTTATTTTCATGGGGTTGGAAGTTTCGAGCCTGAAACAGGTATGGCTGCCAAGTTTAAAGGCGGACTCCCTTCATATACTGAAGTTTTCGGTAAGACTCTTTGTAAGCTTGCAGCTAAAGATGATAAAATTGTAGCCATCACTGCTGCAATGCCTGAAGGAACCGGAACAGATTGTTTCAGAGAAATTTTCCCTGACAGATTTGTCGACGTAGGTATTTGTGAGCAGCATGCTGTGACTTTTGCCGCCGGACTTGCAACTATGGGTTACAAGCCTGCTGTTGCGATTTATTCGACATTTTATCAGAGGGCATATGATCAGATAGTGCATGACGTTTGTCTGCAAAATTTGAATGTAAACTTTTTCCTTGATCGCGGTGGATTGGTCGGCGCTGACGGCGCGACTCATCACGGCGTTTTCGATATGTCTTTCATGCGTCATATTCCTAATATTATCTGCATGGCTCCTAAAGATGAATCTGAGCTTGCACGCATGGTTGCAACTGCTATTGATTTTGACGGTCCTGCTGCGGTTCGTTATCCGCGTGGAGTAGGAATCGGCGCTGTACTGGAAAAAGATCCTTCTCTTCTTGAAATAGGCGAAGGAGAACTTCTCCGTGATGGATTTGACGGGTTACTGATTACTCTGGGTTCCAGAGTCTGGCCTGCCGTTGAAGCTGTTGAAGAACTTGACGATGAATCCGGTAAATCCGTAGCAGTCTTCAACGCACGCTTTTTAAAGCCGCTGCCTGAAAAACAGATTCTAGAACTGGCTGCCCGTTTTAAACGGAT
This sequence comes from Maridesulfovibrio ferrireducens, assembly GCF_016342405.1. Taxonomy (NCBI): domain Bacteria; kingdom Pseudomonadati; phylum Thermodesulfobacteriota; class Desulfovibrionia; order Desulfovibrionales; family Desulfovibrionaceae; genus Maridesulfovibrio; species Maridesulfovibrio ferrireducens. The sequence continues at coordinate 263,386 of NZ_JAEINN010000001.1, forward strand.
TGTCATTGTTGAAGAAAATGCTAAAGCCGGTGGATTCAGTTCCGCTGTAGTTGAGTTGCTTGTTGATTCAAACGCAATTGACGGGCATCATATAAAACGGCTTGGTATTCCTGATCGGTTTATTGAGCATGGAACACAGAAAGAACTTCGTGAAGAACTCGGTATAGATAAGAATGGAATGAAAAAGGCAATGCTTGAATTGCTGAACAAAGAGTAGTTTTTACTAGACTAGAAAGTATAAAATCCTGCCGGAGTAATTCGGCAGGATTTTTTTATGGCTGAACTGATGAGTTTAATTTGTTTTTAAGAGCAGTTTTCCCGAATCAGCAGTAATCCCGTCAGGTGCTTTTTCCCCGAAAGTTTGAAGAATAAGATCTGCATCTACGATTACACCCTGTTTCAGAAGGCCGGGACCGCCTTCTTTGGCTATCAGGTTGAAGAGTTTGACTGTTACGAGCATTTCGCCTTCACCTACATCTTCGGTGTTTTTCGCACTTATTTCGCTGCGAAATGCGCTGATAGCCGTATCTCGTCCCATCGCCATTCCTGCAACGCCGGGCAATGCTCCTGAAAGTGATAAAATATCACCGTCTTTTACTCTGACCGAATCAATGTCGTCCGCAGGGCAATTATTCAGGAAAACAGTTCGAACTCTTTGTTCTATATAATCAGGAGCAAAACCGACACAACTTTTAATAAATTCCCGTATGCTCATTCCTGCTGTTCCGCGCACACCGACTCCTTTTTGAAGAAGCGTTACAGTGCCGGGTGTTTCTGCTGTAATGGTTATAGGAATCATATTTTTATACATGCTTATCTCCCTTTGCTTCATTCGTTTAATACAGCTCATTATGTTTTTTTAAACATAATGAGCTGTATTATTTGATTTATTAACAATGGGTGTAAGATGTAGCTTTGTCAAATATGAGTGGTGAATTTTATTTATTTCTTTTTCTGAGCTTCCTCTTCGCGCAAAGCCCGTCTCAATACTTTTCCTACCATTGTTTTAGGTAGTTCTTTGCGGAATTCAACTTTTCTGGGGACTTTATATCCGGCCAGTTTTTCGCGGCAATAGCCAATAACTTCTGTACGATCCATGGATTGCCCTTCTTTCAGGACAATATATACTTTAATGACTTCGCCGCGGGTTTTGTGCGGCAAGCCTACTGTTACTGCTTCTTGAATTTTGGGGTGTTCATATAAAATTTCATCTACTTCACGAGGGTAAATATTGTAACCGCTGGATATGATCATATCTTTTTTGCGGTCAACTATATAAAAATATCCTTCCTCGTCCATGTAGGCGATATCCCCGGTGTAAAGCCAGCCGTTGCGTAAGGCTCCGGCAGTTTCATCGGGTTTATTGTAATACCCTTTCATGACTTGAGGGCCGCGAACAATAAGTTCACCCATCTTACCGGGAGGGAGATGCAGACTGCCCACTTCCATATCAACGATTGCGGCATCGGTGCCTGGAAGAGGCACACCGATTGATCCTGCTTTTTTCGTGCCGTCAAGAGGATTGAGATGTGTCACCGGGGAAGCTTCTGTCAGTCCGTATCCTTCAACTATTGTTGAACCGAATACGGAGTTAAACTGTTGAATTGCTTCAACAGGCATAGGCGAAGATCCGGAAAGGCAATATTTGATTGAAGCTATATCGAACTTGGCCAATTCTTTTTGCTGGAGCAGAGAAATGTATAAGGAAGGTGCTCCGGGGAAAAGAGTCGGCTTTAATTTGTGCATAGCCTTAAGGACATCCAGCGGCACATAGCGCGGGAAAGGAACCATTGTAGCCCCTAAGGATGTCGAAAAATTAAGACAGACAGTAAGTCCGTATATATGGAAATACGGCAGAATTCCGAGAACAACCTCTTGCTGTTGTCCAAGCTTATGCAGCATTGCGTGGAATTGCTGTATGTTGGCCCCGAGGTTTGCGTGCGTGACGTTACACCCTTTAGACAGTCCTGTGGTACCCCCTGTATATTGAAGCAGGGCAGTGTCTTCTAATGGACGAATATTGGGTGCGGAGTAAGTTTCTTTTCCTTCCAGCAACGTTTTCCATTTCAGGATGGATGAACCGTTGTATGGAACTTTAGGCGTATTATGATTTTTTAAGCTTTTCAGATTATATAGCTGTTTGAGCGGGAATTTTAGAGCGTCTGAAATTCTTGTGATGTAATATTTACGGACAGGTAATTTGTCGCGCAGTTTTTGCAGCTTGGGCCAAAGCATATCCAGAGTGATAATTATCTGGGCGCCGGAATCATTTATTTGATGTATGATTTCGGTTTCCATATAAAGAGGATTGGTCAATGTGACGACTGCACCTGCTTTAAGGACGGCCCAATAGGATATAATCATCTGCGGGGTGTTGGGGAGCATTAATGCCACCCTGTCACCCGTTTTGATTCCGTTTTTGCGGAGGTTGGCCGCCATTACTTCGGCTGCGTTTTTCAGCTTTTCATAAGTAATAGACCAGTTTTGAAATTCTATAGCTTTTCGTTTAGGCCATTTTTCAGCTGTTCTGTCCAAATAGTCAAAGAGAGGGCAATTATTAAAATCCAGACTCTTTGGTACTTCAGGGTCGTAATGATCAAGCCATGGGCGATTAAGTTTCACTCAACACCTTCCAATTATTCAATATTTATCTGATACCCTTGAATCAAGGGCAGGTTTCAGCTGCAAAGAGGCGTGAGTATATGGATCAGTTTAAGTTCTGGCAAGTATGTATATTAATTGCGAGTCGCCGGGGTAAAAATGGATAAAATATAGTCAGTTAAGCCTTTATTTGCTCCCGTACCGCATTCTGAGAAGGGACATCCCAAGGCGAAGGGAACTTCCAGAGGTCTCGGTGTGCCATGGTAAACGACGAAATCCCGCTGTGCTTTATCTTCTTTTATGAGAACCTGCATGGTAATAAAACAAGTGTCGGGGCCGCTTTTTATTTTTTGAATTTCAGGAGACCATTCGCTGATTAAAACCGGATAACTATTGAAGAAAGGCCATCCTCCGTAGTTGTCTACTTCGAAACCGACTCTTTCAGATCTTCGTTCTACTGCCAGTTTGGGAGAAATACTTCCGATTCTGGCTTCAATAAGGTAGTTTACGTCACCGTTCGGGGAATAATGATAGCCTAATCCTTCGAGAGCTGTGATAATGTTCTGTTCGATGGGAACAATACCGGATTCAAGGTTTTGAGCACTGCCGTCGCCTTGTAATTGAAATAGTACAACTTTGACATTAAAAGAACCTGAACTGGGGTTAAATACAGTCATCGGAACTGCCGGCTTCGTGTTGTGGCTGGAACAACCTGTTATCATCAGCAGGAACATGACCGTAATTAATTTTATAATTGCAGATTCTTTAAGCATAGTATCCTCTGTTTTTTTTATAATAAATATTGCTAAGTGCTTTCGTATACCATTACAGTTAATGGGGCAAACAGATTGCGAAAGCCGGCGTTAAACTTTTATGGTAGAGTCTCAATATCGAAGTTGAGTGGGGTAATTTATGAGCGGGAATGATATCTTGTTGGATGCTGGAACAAATGAATTTGAAATAATTGAATTTTTTATTGATGACGCTGACGCTGGCTCTGGCGTCCAAAATAAAGATTATTTCGGAATCAATGTTGCCAAAGTTTTGGAAGTTGTGGAGGCTCCGAAGGGACTTCATTCTGCCGAAGGCGCTCCGCACCCCAGCTATCTGGGAACAATGTCGCTTCGGGATATGATCTTACCGGTGATTGACCTTTCCGTCTGGCTCGATATTCCCCGTAAGGAATCGGAATTTCAATTGATTATAGTAACTGAGATCAATTCGGTGGTTACTGGTTTTCTTGTTAGTGGAGTAACGCAGATTCATAGAATCGGTTGGACTGATTTAAAGACTCCCAACAAGTATATAGCGGATATGGATACAAACTGTATCACGGGAACAATCAGTATTAAGGATCGTTTTGTTTTAATGATCGATCTTGAAAGAATTTTGGGTGAGCTTGATCCGGGCATGGCCGAGAATCTGGAAGGCGGAGGAGCCTTGGCTCCTGAAAAATGGTCTGCACTTATTGTTGATGATTCCGCTTCTGTCCGCGTTCTGCTGAATAAAAATTTTGAAGCGGCTAATTTCGATGTACAGCTTTTCACCAACGGGCTTGAAGCATGGGAAGGATTGCTGGCTATGCGGGATAAAGCAAAAGAAGGCGGAAAATCTATTACAGACATGGTGGATGTGATTGTTTCGGATATCGAGATGCCTCAAATGGATGGTTATACGCTTACCCGTCAGATCAAGGAAGATGCTGAACTGTCAAAGCTGCCGGTGATTTTGTTTTCTTCGCTGATAACGAAGGGGCTTTATCATAAAGGTGAGAAGGTTAAAGCAGACGATCAGGTCACCAAACCTGAATTCGGGGCTCTTACAGGACGGGCCATAACGCAGATTGAAAAATATAAAGCTAAACGGGCCGAAGCTTAACATTACAAAAACCCCTGCCGGATATTCCGACAGGGGTTTTAATCTTTTTGACTTCAGCTGATTATTTTTTATACCAGCCGCGTCCGGTCATACATTTTTCAAAAGTATTTGCCTGAGCATAGTTGCCGGAAAATTCAGCTTGGTATGTAGTTGGTTCTGGAGGTGCTCCGTCTGTTTCTGCTCCAATGGGAACCTGCTGCGCTGCTCGTTGCCGACAGAAAGCTTTATCTTTTGCAAGAATTTTATTCCGCTGTGCAGGGTCAACTATATTTGAATTATGCCATGAGGAACATCCGCCTAAAATCAGCAGTGTAGCGATAACTGTTAAAAGTCTTTTCATAGCTAACTCCTTTTCCGTTTTTTATTCTGGTTTAAGATCGCGTCCCATCAGGTCGCGAACAGCTGTTGCCGGGTTTTTGTCTTTGTATAGGATTTGGTAGACTTGTTCGGTTATGGGCATTTCCACACCTAACTTTTGAGCTAAGGCATGAACTGATTCCGTTGTTTTAACTCCTTCCGCTACCATTCTCATTTTGAGAATTTCAGAAAGCTTAAGACCTTGTCCCAGCTTTAAACCGACCTGTCTGTTTCGGGAAAGATCTCCTGTACAGGTAAGCACCAGATCACCGAGTCCTGAAAGTCCCATAAAAGTTGCGGGGTTCGCACCCATTGCAACTCCAAGTCTACTCATTTCTGCAATTCCCCGGGTAATGAGCGCGGCCCGGGCGTTATGTCCGAATTTAAGACCGTCAGCGATTCCTGCTGCAATGGCCATAATATTTTTTATAGCGCCGCCAATCTCAACTCCTCGGAAATCGGGGTTGGTGTAGACTCGTACGTAATCACAGGCGAAAATTTCTTGAACTTCTTTGCCTAATTTTTCGTCTTCACAGCCAAATGCCAGTGAAGTAGGCATTTCCGCGCTTAGCTCATAAGCAAAAGTCGGGCCGGATATATGTCCGTATCTGGGGTTTAGTCCTTCAAGTGCTTCGAAAATTACCTGCGACATTGGTGCGCCGGTGTTTAGTTCTATTCCTTTGCTTGCGCAGATAATAGCTGGATTCTGGGGGAAAAATTGTTTTAAATCGCTGAGTGCGGAGCGCATAAACTGACTCGGAACAACCAGAATAAAGTAGTCTGCGTCCTTCATGACTTTTTCAGGGTCACTGTCACAGATAAGTTTTTCGGAAAGCTCAAAGTCCGGTAAAAAGACTGTGTTGCGTCCGGTTTTCTTTATTTCATCAACAAGTTCCTGCTCTCTGACCCAAAGACTGACATTGTGATTATTTTTGGCAAGGGTGTTTGCTAAAGTTGTGCCCCAAGCTCCGGCACCGATAACAGCAATTTTCATATTTACTCCTTCAAGACAAAACATATTGGGAATTCCGCAGAAAAAATGAGACCATCTATTCGGCGGATATAATTTGCATTAACGTACTCAGGGCAAGGTACTCATACTAAGTGATTATGGCAACCTGCATAAACGTAAAAAAGGGGCCGCACAATGTGCGGCCCCTTCTGTTTGAATTGTTGACGAAATGGTGTGCGGCCTAGAGAGGTCCGGTGCTCATTACGTGAGACAGTTCTTCAATCTTACCGTTCTTAATACGGTAGTCATAGATCTTCTGCATGTCCTTGTAGACTTGGAAGACCTGGAAGAAACCATGCCAATGTGCATAGTCAGGTCCATTCATAGCTGAACCCTGACGGGCACGTCTGCCGCAATGATGCCAGAGGTAATACATCAGTTCCTGGAAGCCGTCATCCCAAGGTTCATCAATAAGAAGGAGGTTCTTTTCAGCAAGTTCCTTCTGCATCTTAGTCGCTCCGTCCCAATATGTGTTGTAGAGTTCTACAGCATCATCAAGGGTCTGGCGTTGAACATTGGTGTGAGTGATTCCGTGACAGTTAGCACATACTTTACGCATGAGTTTGTCGCCTTTTTCGCCGTCACCACGTTCGCCGCTGCGGATAACGCTCTTCTTGTGCATGAGGTCCCACTTGAGGCGTTCATTGATGTTGTGAGTCGTGCTCAGTTCACCGATTCCGCTCATGTGACATACTGCGCAGGTAGGAGCATCGTAGTCGCCCGGCTGCCAGGCGTCAGGAGCACTGTCCCATCTCCATTCTTCACCGTGGGTGAGATAGCGTTGACCGTGCTTGCTTTCCAGATAAATTTCGATATCCGGATGGTCCGGTCCTAAATGACAGCTGGCGCAAGCTTCAGGCTTACGTGCTTCTTCAATGGAGAACTTATGTCTGGTATGACAGACAGTACAGGTTCCGATTGATCCGTCAGGATAGCGTGTTCCGACACCGCCCGGCCATGTGTTTTTGATAGGTTTGTTATCAGGTCCGAGTTCAACCTGAGTTCCGTGACACATCTGACAACCGGCTGCACGTGAAGCCATGTTCTGAGGTGTGTCTGCTTTCACTCCGATAAACTGGGCACCTTCATAATAGTACATCAGTTTGAGGAATTTTTTGTTTTCGATGACCGGAGCACCGGCAAGTTTTGCATGTCCGCTTTTCAGGAACTGCTCAACTTCTTGCGGGTGACAACGGGAACATGTTTTGGAAGACACCATTGGTGAAATGAAGGTATTAGTTCCTTTCAATCCTTCACATTGACTGGCCATGGGCGAAGTTTTTTCAACAATGTGACAGTCATAACAGGAGACTGTAGCGTGGGCCATTTTGCCTGTTTTCCAGTCTTCTACAATCCCGGGTGTTTTCTTGGCATGACACTCAATACATTTTGTAGCATCTTCCGAAAAACCTCTTTTAACTACCAGCTCTTTAGGAGCAAGGTTGGGAAAAGGAGCTTCCGCAGCATAAGCGGCTGCAGCGGATAGCGCGATAAGCATCGCGGCTACAACTAATTTAATCATCTGCTTCAACATGATTACCCCCAATTAAAATCATAAGTCCTTTTTGAAGAACTTGTTGGTCATTTCAATCATGTCTTTGTGACCGACATGCGGGTGACAACTGGCACATTTTTTATCAGTCTGTCCGTAGAGATAAGCCCGGTGGGCGAGAAGAGCCCCAGGTTTGACACCTCTTGGTTCAAGCTTAACATGGCAATGCCTGCAAGCGCTGTCGTAGGTGAATTTTAACCTGTTCTTCTCGGCATTTTCGGCCCAGTCGAACTCTGAAGGGTTGAACGTGATATGATGGATTACGTCACTTGTTCCGGTAATTGCTTTGGTTGTAAGATATTCTAGAAAGTTTCCGTGCGGCAGGTGGCAATCAACACACTGAGCTGCAAAGCCCTGCGGATTTTCTCCGCCGTGTACAGATTTTTGCCAAGAAGCTCTGAACGGTTTCATTTCATGACACGTTTGACAAAATACATCCGTATTTGTCGTGTCTATCATAAACCCAGATGCAAGCACCGTAACAATTGCTACCAAAAGTCCCGTTGCAACTCCCCAACGCCATTTTCGACTGAAACCGCCACTCCCTTTTAGTTTAGGGTTGTCTGGCATTTTTTCAGTCACCTCCATGCTGTTAGGAGTTATCTCTTTTAATTCAAATCCTTAATGTCAAAATTTTCTGAGCATACCTCCTATAAAAAATTATTATCAATATGACTATCTCATTGGTAGAAATTTAAGTCCATAAGTTAGGTCAAAAAAGGTGATGTCTGTCTGTACAAACGGCTGATGGTAATTAATTGTGTTTCAGCCCTTGAGGATGATGTGATATGCGGGTATCACCATTTTTATAAAAACGAATCCGGCCCGAAAGATTCAGGCCGCAGTCAAGGATGGGATATGGCTATAAAATTTACCGAGATTGAAGAGAATATTTTGGCACTTGCTGGCAGTACCCTTTCTGAGAGTGCTACGCCCTATGCTGATATAGCTGAGAAAGCCGGAACTGATGAAAAAACAGTTCTTGAGTTGTTGACTCGTCTTAAAGATGAAAAAATAATTCGCCGTTTCGGTGCCACTCTCAGGCACCAGAAGGCAGGATACGGAGCTAACGCAATGGTTGCGTGGCGTGTGGAAGAATCGCAAAACCCCGAGAAAATCGGTGAGCAGATGGCTAAAAGGCCGGAAATCAGCCATTGCTATCTGCGCACTGTTTATCCTGACTGGCCTTACAATTTGTATACGATGATTCACGGCAAAGGTCCTGATGACTGCAAAAAAGTAGTCAAAGAACTGATGGCGGAAACGGGTGTCACTGATCATTGCATTTTGCGGAGTCTTAAAGAACTCAAAAAGACTTCGATGAAATATTTCTAATTTTCAAATCCCTCAGAACGTGGGGATTTAATAAATACTACTCAACAGATAAGGAGTGTCTTTTATGGCTTCATCTTCTGATCTTTTTAAGCATGCGCAGGAAGTCCTTCCCGGCGGTGTTAACAGCCCTGTAAGAGCTTGCAAAAGCGTCGGCTGTGAACCTCTTTTTATAGAAAAAGCTGACGGCAGCCGCATGTGGTCTGTCGACGGACAGGAACTCATCGACTATGTAATGAGTTGGGGGCCGATGATACTCGGTCATGGTTATCAGGCAATTAAAGATGCCGCGCATAAGGCCGTAGATATGGGTGCAAGTTTCGGCGCTCCCTGTCCCGATGAAATTACTCTAGCAGAAGAAATCATCAAAATGATCCCTTCTATCGACATGGTTCGCATGGTTAACTCCGGCACCGAAGCAACTATGAGTGCTCTTCGCCTCGCACGCGGTGTGACCGGCAGAGATAAAGTACTCAAGTTCGAAGGTTGTTACCATGGTCACAGCGATTGTTTTCTCGCCAGCGCCGGCTCCGGTCTGGCAACTTTTTCTATTCCCGGAACTCCCGGTGTTCCCGAAGGCACAGTAAAAGATACTTTGCTTGCTCCTTATAACGATCTTGCAGCAGTTAAAGCTGTCTTTGAAAAAGAAGGCAAAAATATTGCAGCCATTATCGTTGAACCTGTAGCCGGTAACATGGGGCTCGTTCTGCCCGCTGAAGGATTTCTTCAGGGACTTCGCGATATCTGTGACGAATACGGCGCACTCCTGATTTTCGACGAAGTTATCACCGGATTCAGAGTAGCTTCCGGCGGCGTGCAGAAACGTTTCGGAATCGAAGCGGATCTCACCACCCTCGGAAAGATTATCGGCGGCGGTTTCCCCGTAGGAGCATACGGAGGCAAGCGTAAGTACATGAGCCGCATTTCTCCTTGCGGTGATGTTTATCAGGCTGGAACTCTTTCCGGTAATCCCGTTGCTATGGCAGCAGGAATCGCAACTCTCCGTACATTGCAAAAACAGGATTATGATGCTCTTGAAGCTCGTACTCTTAAGCTTGCTCAGGATCTTAAAGCTGCGCTTGAAGCCAATGGTTTCAGCATTCATTTGAATCACATTGCTTCAATCTTTACCCTGTTCTTCACAGACAAACCGGTAACAGATTTTGAGTCCGCAAAAAACGGTAACGCAGATGTTTATTCCGCATTTTACCGCCACATGCGCGCAAAAGGATTCAACCTCGCACCATCAAGTTTTGAATGTACATTCACTTCTTTCGCTCACAGCGAATCAGATTACGAAGTTACTTTAGAAGCAGTTAAAAGCTTTAAAGGTTAGTTTGTAAGACGTTGACGTTATAAAAAAGATTGCATTAAAACGGGAAGGGGAGACTCTTCCCGTTTTTTTACATCATTAAGAGAAGTCTTATGAACAGCCATAAAATAGCCATATACGCCCTCACCGCCAAAGGCGCAGAACTTGCGCGTGACATTGCTCATTCAAAAAACGTGGTTTCTTACGTTCTTGAGCGATATGCCGAAGATAGTGATATTTCTTTTACGCAATTTCTCCCGCTTATCGCAGAAACTTTTTCTCTTTATGATTCACATGTTTTTGTTATGGCTACGGGTATTGTAGTTCGTTCAATAGCTCCGCATTTGCGCTCGAAGGATATTGACCCTGCTGTGGTGGTACTTGATCAAGAAGGACAGTTTGCTATTTCACTTGTTTCGGGTCATCTGGGCGGGGCTAATAATCTAACGCGGGCGATAGCCGAGAATATCGGAGCTACCGCTGTGATTACTACTGCCACCGATTGTTCCGGAATTCCTTCAATAGATATGATTGCTTACGATAATGAACTTGAGATCGGTGATATCGGTTTAATTAAGCATGTTAATGCCGCCCTGCTGGATGGCGAGAAGGTCGGGGTCTACGATCCTGAGCCTTTTCTGGACATAGAGGGTTTGAGTGATTATTTTTACAGAGTTGAGGACGTTGTTGATTTAATTGAGCTGCGTTGCGGGGTTTGTGTTGACTGGCGGGTTCATGATTTGCCGGAAAGTGTTTTGAAAATTTATCCGCAATGCTTACGGCTCGGGGTTGGATGCCGCAGGGGGGTTCCGGCTGTGGAGATCCGAGGGCTTATTGTGGCAGTTTTGGCTGATCACGGAGTTGCCGGGCAAGCTATTGCTTCTATGGGCACTATTGATGCTAAAAATGATGAAGAGGGGATGCTCGAATTTGCGGAGCGTATGGGGCTTGAGATTAAATTTTTCAGTGCGGATGAATTAGATAAAATTGAAGGGACTACTCCTTCGGGACTGGTCATGAAACATATGGGAGTTGGCAGCGTATGCGAAGCGGCAGCAATGAAACAGGCCGGGGTTCAGGACTTGATAATTCCGAAGAACAAAAGTGCACGGGTTACAATGGCTCTGGCGAAGGATTTTCGGGTAAAGGATATTTGAAAATTGTGGGTCTCGGGCCGGGCGATGAATGTTTAATGGCTCCGCAGGCACTGGAAGCTATCCATCAGGCTGACGTTGTGGTAGGGTACACTGGCTATATAAAGTTGATCGGTCCTAATTTGCTTGAGGGAAAAGATGTTTTATCCACCGGTATGATGGCAGAAGTTGAACGATGCCGCAGGGCTGTGGATGAAGCTCTCTCTGGTAAAAAGGTTGTGATGGTCTGCAGCGGGGACCCCGGTATCTATGCCATGGCCGGCCTTGTTATGGAGCTACTTGAAGTTCGCGATCTTTTCAAAGATATTTGTTTTGAGGTCGTTCCGGGGATACCGGCTTTTGTTGCGGCGGCGGCCTTACTCGGAGCGCCGTTGATGCACGATTTTGCTTCTGTCAGCTTAAGTGATCTGCTCACCCCTTGGGATAAGATCGAAAAAAGACTTAAGTGTGCCGCTGATGCTGACTTTGTTATCGCAATTTATAATCCTCGCTCTAAGAAAAGGGCCGGGCATTTAAATGATGCTATAAGAATTATAAAGGCATTTCGGTCCGGAACAACTCCTGTGGGAATTGTGAACAAGGCTTACAGGGAAGGTCAAAGGATTCAGTTAGTGACTCTTGATACGGTAAATGAGCAAGATGTTGATATGCAAACAGTCCTGATTATTGGTAATTCTTCTACCAGAGCTGTCTCGGGTAAAATGTTAACCCCGCGTGGTTATGCTGGAAAGTATGACATATGATAAATCTGGAAAAGTGTTTAATTTAGTAGCGGTTAATAGATTGTTTTTGCTGAGTGTGCTTGACATGGTTTTTTTTCTAAATTAAATCCTCATGAAGACTGTAATTAGGTTAACGTTATTTTAATGGAGGAAACTTAGGATGAAAAAGACCTTATTGATTTGTATGGTTACAGCAGCATTGGTATGTGCTTTCGCACTTCCAACTTTGTATGCTGTAGACGCTCCCGGCGACATGGTTTTGAAAGCACCTGCCGGTGCTAAGATGACCAAAGAGCCTGTTAATTTTTCTCACAAAGGGCATGCAGCTCTTGACTGTAAAAAATGCCATCACACATGGGACGGCGCTGCTGCAGTAAAGAAATGTTCTGATGAAGGTTGTCATGTTGACACAAGTAAAGAAGGCAAGAAAAAGCCTGAGTCCTTCTACTCTGCTTTCCACGCTAAGTCTGAGCAGAGCTGCGTAGGCTGCCATAAGGCTTTGAAGAAAGCTAAAGCTAAGACTGGACCTACTAAGTGTGGCGACTGTCATCCTAAGAAGTAAGTCTTCTTGATTTTGTAATGAAAGGGGGCTTACGGGTCCCCTTTTTAAATTTTCACAGAGGGTAAGCTATGACCCCGGATTCACCGGATAAGCAGGCAAAGGATGAGGTTCTTGACCTTAATGATATCGCGGAAGAAATCGTTGAAGACGATGCTTCTGGAGGTCATGATGTAGATGCCAGTTTCGAGCAGGAACTTGAAGACCTTTTTTCCGAAGATCTGGAGCTTGAAGAGCCCGCTGTCGTTAATCATGAAGACGATTCAGAGGATGAAGATCTTCTTGTGCTCGATGATGTTATCGAAGAAGTCAGTGACGAAGATCTGATGATCCTTGATGACGTTGTGGAAGAAGAGGAAGAAGATATTCTGGAACTAGATGATATCCTGGAACTCGATGACATTGTCGAGGAAGTTGATGAATTAGAATCTCCGGATTCTGATACAGATGATCTTTTAGAAAATTTTGATCTCGGTGAAGAATCGCTTATGGCTGAGGCGGATGATTCCGTTGAAGGTGAGATTGATCCCGAAGGCTTAGATAATGTTATCGATGAGCTGGGCGGAGAAATTACCGTTGCCGCAGATGATGAAGAGGATATTGATAACCTGTTTGACAGCGACACAGATGTCGCGGACCTTGATCAACTGTTGGAAGAGTCCGGTGATAATGACGAGATAGGTGAACTTGATGATTTGCTTGGTGAGGTCTCTGACGGAGTGGATCTTTCCGGTCTGGGAGAGGATGTTCTTGCAGATGAAGATATTGAAGGACTGCTTTCGGACGAGGAAGATATTATAGAGATTTCCGAAGAAGGGCTCGAACCTCTCGATGATGTTCTTGACGTGGATTTTGATGTCGTAGACGAACCGGTCGAAACAGTAGAACCTGTCGAAACAGTAGAACCTGTTGAAATAGTAGAGCCTGTTGAAATAGTAGAGCCTGCTGAAACAGTTGAGTTTGAAACAGCAGAAGTTATTGAAATTGAACCGGTTGAAGTTATCGAGACTGTTGAGGTTGCCGAAACCGTATTAGACGCCGAAGAAGATTTTGAAGATGTTGACCTTGATGTCGACCTCGATTCAATCCTTGAAAGTACCACAGATTTAGATCTATCCCTTACTGCTGAAGATGAAGAGCTTGATACATCATTTGATGATGCAGAAATTCTTGATTCAGATAGTGGTGATGATATTATGCTGGATGACGACGATATAGATCTCGGAGAATTGCTTGAAGATGTTGATATAGATTTTTCCGATCTTGATGAAGAAGAGTCTATGCAAATTGATGAACCCGTTTCTGCCGTTGTCAGTTCTGAAGCTGTTGATGACTTGACTGATAAAGTTGAGTTTCTTGATTCAGAGTTAGCAAAAATGAAGGGGCTTATTGAAGCAACCGCTGTTGGATGCCGGGGTGCTAATCTTGAGGAAAAAGTAGGTCTGGCGGAAAAACGTGCGGAAGACCTTGAGAATTCGCTTTCTGAAGCTTCTGAAAGGATTATAGATCTGGAAGAAAAAGTTGCTCAGATTGATGCTCTTGAAAGTACTGTTTCTTCTTTGTTGGCTACCGTTCAGGGGCTTGAAGAACGATTGTCAGGAGGAGAGATTGAGTCTGTTGTCGGGCAGAAGTTAAGCGAAGAGCTTAAAGCTGATTCTCCCGCTGTGATTGCAATTGCCGCTACGGCAGCTGACGAGATACAGGCACAAGTTGAAGAACAGATTCAGATTGGACTTCGTGAAATTCAGGTTGAAATAGGTGAGCGGGTAGCAGCGGTAGAAGGAAAACTTCAAAATGCTCCTGATGTGGAAGAGCTTGTGCGGAAGGAATTGGAAAAAGAACTTGATCCTGATTCAACATCGTTTTACCGCATAAAGAGCCGTCTTACAGAAGATATTGAAGATTATCTGGCTCCGCGTTTAGTTGAAAAGATAGAAGATATAAAGGGCGAAATTGAAGAAGCCTTTAAATCTTCTATCGATGATATTCTGGCTGAAAAGCTCGAAAAATCGGTTCCGGCCGAGGCTGCACGTATTATTCGTGAAGAAATTGCGGCTCTTGCCCGAGATTTTGAAGAATAGACAAGCTAAAAAAATACAGATTAATTTAACGGTCCGCTGGAGTAATTTCCCGGCGGGCCTTTTTGGTTTATGTGCCTTAATTCTTGAGGATTATTGTCCGCTTCACAGGCTCTTTGTTGCGATTTAGGGGTAAATAAGCGGGTCGACTAAATAGGGGTCTCATGTTAAAGAGCCTCTCAAAAGAGAGGGGCTTTCCAGTTTTTTTCTTTTTACCCGCCCGGTAGCCCTACCTGTGGAGGTCGTGGCCATTTCCCCCGGGCGGGGTTTTTTCAGCGTAAGCAGGAGGCATATTATGGATAAAATTGAGAAGCAGGCTTTGCAGGTAACTAAGGAAATCGTAGTGAAATTTATTGAAGTGGGAAGAATTTCTCCTTCTAATTTTTCTGAGACTTTCAGTTCAATTTATGCCGATGTTATAGCATCTGTCAGATTGCAGCAGCAAAGTAAGCCGAAAGACGCCAGTGGAGAATCTGAGTAGATGCAGGATCAGACACACCAGGAGCACGGTAAAAAAGTTGCGGCCATGTTTGGGCGCATTGCCGGATGGTATGATTTTTTGAACCACGCTTTGAGCGCGGGGCAGGATATTTACTGGCGGTATAGGCTGGTAAAGTTAGTCCGTCCGGCTAAGAATGGTTTGGTACTTGACCTTGCTGCCGGAACTCTTGATGTTTCTGTGGAACTGAAGAAACAGTATCCGGACATTAAAGTTTTAGCTATGGATTTTGCTTTTCCTATGCTTGCTTGTGGTAAGTCTAAGAAGCTCGACGGAAAGCATGAGCACACCAGAGGGGCTTCTATTGCCGCCGTACAGGCTGACGGAAAGAAACTGCCGCTGCCGGATTCCTGTCTTGACGGAGCAACTATCGCGTTTGGAATTCGCAATATTCTTCCTCGTGAAGAAGCTTATAAAGAGATTTTGCGAACACTGAAACCCGGTGCCAGATTTTGTATTCTTGAATTCGGTTCTGGACGCAAACGTATATGGAAAGGTTTCTATAATTTTTATTTGAATAGAATCCTTCCGCTTTTGGGAAAGGTTGTATCAGGCGATTCCGGAGCCTATACTTATTTGGCAGATACAATCCGTTCTTTTCCGGATGAAAGAACTTTGGGCACAGAGCTTCGTAACTCAGGGTTCGGCCGAGTTATGTTTATTCCGTTGCTTTCCGGTATTGTATATATTCACGTGGCTGAAAAGCCGGCAGAATAAAGTCGTCAGAGTTCTGCAAGAGATTGTCCGAAAGAGATCAGCAATAATCCGAAGATCATTGCGATAAGCCCCAGAATACGTAATTGTTTCGGGCCTCTTTCGATAATAGAAATTAGAATTCTGGGCATACGCTCAGAAAACAAAAAGTATGGAATTCCTTCAAGAATGAAGGCCAAGCCTAGGGCTGATAGCAGAAAAGACCAGTCAATATTCATAATAGCAGCAGTTTTATATGGGCTGCCACACATTGTCTACCCCTCTGTCAGTAGTTTGTTGATAAAAATTTTAGTTATTAAGTAATGAATAGAGTTGTCGGTATCCGTTTTTCCGGAAAAACATTAAAGGACAAGATGTTATGATAAAATTTGAAGATATTAAAGATAAGAAAACTTATGTCGCAGTCGTCGGGCTTGGTTATGTAGGGTTGCCTCTCGCTGTTGCTCTAGGACGTCATTTTAATGTCTTGGGGCTGGATATTTCTGAACAGCGTATAAGAGAACTTCGTACCGGCTATGACCGCACTGCTGAAGTTCTTGAAACAGACTTTCATAATTTTGTAGAATTCAGCAGTAATCCCGCAGACCTTAAAAAGGCAGGGATTATTATCATTGCTGTGCCTACTCCGATTGATGAAGCACGCAATCCTGATCTTCGTCCGGTCGTAGGTGCGTCCACCATGGTCGGTAAAAACATGTCTGAAGGGGCAATTGTTGTATATGAATCAACAGTCTATCCCGGTCTTACCGAAGACATCTGTATCCCTATTCTTGAAAAAGAGTCCGGTCTTGAATGTCAGAAAGAATTCGGAGTCGGCTATTCACCCGAAAGAATTAATCCGGGCGACAGAGAACATACCTTGCAGACAATTGTAAAGGTTGTAGCCGGTAGTTCTGATGAAGTTACTGAACTTCTTGATAATCTATACTCGACCATTGTTACTGCCGGAACTCATAGAGCTTCATGTATTAAAGTTGCTGAAGCCGCGAAAGTTATTGAAAATACTCAGCGTGATCTTAACATCGCATTGATGAATGAGCTTTCCATGATTTTTGACCGTCTGGGTATTGATACTCTTGATGTGCTTGAAGCTGCCGGAACAAAATGGAACTTTCTTCCATTTCGTCCAGGTTTAGTCGGCGGTCATTGTATCGGAGTTGACCCTTATTATCTTACTACAAAGGCAGAAGCTCTTGGTCATCATCCGCAGGTTATTCTTGCCGGTCGTAAAATCAATGACTCTGTAGGTAAATTTTTGGCTGAAACCACAATCAAACAGATGATTGATGGAGACAGCAAAGTTAAAAACGCTAAAGTTGGTATCCTCGGTTTGACCTTTAAGGAAAATGTTCCGGATCTGCGTAACACCAAAGTTGTTGACGTTGTTGAAGAACTGCGTTCTTTCGGTGTGAATGTTCTTGTTCATGATCCTTATGCTGATCCGAAGGAAGCTGTAGAAGAATACGGACTGGAAACAGTACCTTTTTCCGAGTTTAACGACCTTGATGCGCTTATTCTTGCTGTTTCACATAAGGAATATCACAGTCTTGGTTTTGATGAAATTAAGAGCTGGTTCAGAAAGCCTGAAAATGCTTTGATCATTGATGTAAAATGTTTCTTTGACCGGGATGAATTGACTAAAGCCGGAATTAGATTCTGGAGACTTTAAAATCTGTGAAAACTATTCTTTTTGTCACTGCGACTGTAAAAGAAATGAAAGCCGCCCTTGGCGGAGTGTGCATACTGCCAGCGTTAAAGCAGGCAGTTGCGGTTCCTTTTGATTTTCGTGGCAAATCAGGTTTATTGCTGGTCACCGGTATTGGAATTATTAATTCGGCTTTTGCATTGGGGCAGGCTCTTGCAAAATATGAAATTGAGCTTGTTGTTCTTGCCGGAGTGGCAGGAACCTTCGATCCGGAACGTTTTTCTGTTGGATCTGCATGCGTTGTAAAAACGGAGATCTGGCCGGAATACGGGCTTAAAACAGAAAAAAAAGTCGACCCGAAAGGGCTTGGTTTTAGTTTAGCTGAAGTAGATAGTAAACCGATATGGGACAGAGTTGATCTTTGTTCAGGCAGTGCTCTTAAAAAGTCAGTGCTTGACCGATTTGAAAAACTGCCCGAAGCTGTTTCTTTAACAGTAAGCGGAGTTACTGCAACGGCGGAAGAAGCCTTAAGATTAAAAACTGAGTTTGGGGCGGATATAGAAAATATGGAAGGTTTTGCAATCGCGTATGGATGTACTCTTTCGGGTATACCCGTATGTCAGGTGCGAACTGTATCGAACCTTGTGGGATCAAGAGACCGGAAAGATTGGGATTTGCAAGGAGCTTTAGTCGAACTCGGCCGAATTTGTTCTCCTTTGGTTAAGTAACCTCTCCCTATTTTTTGCTGTGCTTCTTTCCACTCACAACTGGGATAATTCATACGCGGATGACTGAGTTATTAGCCTATTTTGAACAAGAGTTGCCTAAGATAAACGGTTTTTTGGATGAAGAGACCGATAAGCTTGAGGGGTTGGTAAAGGGGGTTGCAAAGCATGTATTGCTTGCTCCCGGTAAACGGATACGTCCGATTCTCACCATACTTTCTGCCCGGGCTTTAGGATATTCAAAGGAAGATATTTATCCTTTAGCAAGCTCACTTGAGCTGCTGCACGCTGCAACCTTGCTTCATGACGACATACTAGATGACGCTGATCTGAGAAGGGGAGTTAAGGCTTCACATCTTGTTTTCGGTATTACAGAGACCGTTCTTGCCGGGGATGTTCTTCTTGCTCTTGCCAATTTAATCGGTGCTGATTACGGGAAATCCCGTATAAGTTCGATTCTGGCTTCAGCTATAATGTCCACAGCAGAAGGTGAAATTCGGGAAATAGCACATATTTCAGAGCCGAAAGTGGACCGTGATATATATATGGATATTATCATAGGTAAAACTGCAAGGCTTCTTGAAGCTTCATGCCGCATCGGGGCAGCTGTTGCTTGTGATGACGTAGAACTTGAAGACGCTCTCGGAGATTTCGGCCTTAATATGGGCATTGCTTTTCAACTGGTTGACGATGCTCTTGATTATGAATCTCCTGTCGGAGATACCGGTAAGCCGGAAGGCGGAGATTTGAAAGAAGGCAAGGTTACTTTACCTTTAATTCTCTATCTTGAGATGTTAGAGGATAAGGAAGCTGAGTCTTTGCTTGCTGAAATTAAAAATCGTACTCTTTCTGATGCTAGGCGGGATGAGGTGCTTGAAAGTATACGTGCGCTTGGGTTGGGAACAAAAACAAGGCAATCCGCAGCCGAATACATTGAAAAGGCTAAAGCTTGTCTGACTCCATTGTCTGACAGTGTTGAAAGTCGTGTTCTCAAGCTGTCCGCTGACTTTGTTTTGACCCGCCGCAAGTAGGTGTAGTTTAAAAACAGGAGCCGAGACCTATGAGTCTGGACGAGATCCTTGAATCACCACGGCTGATGATGAAGCTCAGCTTTCCTCCGGTGATGCTTCAACTGATGGAGGAGGCTGCCAAGCCTGAGCCTGATTTTTCTGTGTTGGGAAAAATTATCAGCATGGACCCGGCTCTTTCAACTACCATACTTAATCTGGTCAACTCTCCTTTCTATGGTTTGTCACAGGAAGTTTCAGATCTTAAGCGTGCTGCGATAGTTCTGGGAACGAGAGAGTTGCTCAATCTTGCGGTTACTGTTTCGTTTCAAAAACATATTTCTGACCATCTTGAGAAACAAGACTACAAGATTTACAGCGATTGGATGCTCACCGTGTGGGGAGCTATTTCCGCTCAATTGATTGCTTCCAGAATTTGTCCTGAGTATGCTGACAAGATGTATCTTTGCTGTCTTCTTAAAGATATATCCTTGTTGTTTCTCAGATGTGCTGCCCCTGATGAAATTCCTGAGATGTTTTCAAATGATTCGGTTACAAGATCTTATTCCGGTCAGGCAGAAGCTGAGAATGATAGTTGGGGCATGACTCATGGAGCACTCAGTCAACTTTTGCTTTCTCGCTGGAAACTTAAGACTCTTGAATGTCCATCCATCCTGCATCATCATTCTTTAGAAGAATTAGATTCTTTCGATTTGCCGACTCAGGCTGTAATTCTGGGTACTAAGTGGGCCGAGATGGAACTGGGCAATTCTTCTGCTCCTTTTAATGTTTTGCAGTTTGAAGTTCAGCTTCAAAACGCTTTGGATATGGATGAAGAAACTATTGAAGATTTTAGAAGTGTTTGCCGTACTAAATTTCAATCCATGCTTAATACATTGGGAATGGATGAAGGTGGGAGTGGAACCCATTTTTATAACCATTCCATAAAGACACTTCAAGCCAGTTATTTTATGAGCCTCGAGCTTCTTACAGCCGAAGGTGGAGTGGATTCAATCTCCCGGATAATAGGGCGCCATGTTAAGCTTAACTGGGATATAAATGAATGGGAACTTGTTCTTAAGTCTCCGGATTTTGATAAATATTATTTGTATAGAGTCGGAGAGTCAGGACTGGAAAGGGTTTTCTCACAGGTTGATAAAAAAGACCTCAAGTGGACTGTGCGAGCTGATGGTATAACCATTTCCAGCCGTGGTGTTTTCCTTGGTGAGTTTCGGTGTTTGTGTCCGGGGCTTTCTGAGAGTGAGAAGAATGATTTAAAATTATATTTCAGATTTATAGGTCAGGCTTATGAGCATTACAGCCTAAGGCAGCATTTGCTGGAAGGGCGGGCTGTAACTCTTGAAACTCTGCCTCTCGGGATTGCCCGCCTAGATATTCAGGGCAGTGTTCTTGATATGAACGATGAGATGGTACGTATTATTGGAGGAACTGGAATCTCCGGAGCGAAGGAGTTCAGTGAATTATTTAATATGGGTGTCGGTGCTGGACTTGGCAAGGGATGGGCTGAGTTTCTTGCAGATAACTCCAAAACTTCTTTCAGCAAAATCCTTTGTGTAAGACTTCGTACGGGTGGAATCCCGCGTGATGCATGCCTTTATATTTCTGCATATAAGCAGAAAAGTGGAGAAGATTGGCTCATTTCGGTAATTATGGAAGATGTTCGCGAAATTTCGGAAACTCAGATTCAGGCGCTTAAGCAGAAAGATTTTCTGGAAGGTCTTATTGATTCCATGCGTGATGTTGTTTTCACTGTCGATGTTCGCGGAAATATACATTATGTATCATCTCGCTATTCCAAAATTTTTCTAGGACGTAATCTCTTTGATATAGCGACTCCCTCAGGTGCTTTTACCGGCCGATGGGGTCCTGAACTGTTTGAGCAGCCTAAATCTGTTGTGGAAGTTTTGATGAAAAGAACGGATTCTACTGGATTACCGTTTGAACTTGTCATCAGTAAGCTTGAAGGGGCGGGTGAGAAATATTTGATCGTCGCCCGAGATATGACTGCTATCAGAAGGCTGGAAGAAAAACTGAAAAAACAGGCTGTCTTTGACGGACTGACAGAGTTGTTCAATCATACTCAGTTCAACACGATGCTCGGCCGTGAAATAACCCGTAGCAAAAGAACCGGGCGTCCTGTCGGTATATTGTTTTTTGATTTGGACGGGTTCAAAAAAGTTAATGATACAGAGGGACATCAGGCCGGAGATGATGTCTTGAAAAGTGTCGCAGTTATTTTGAAGGAAGAACTCAGAGCAGGAATGGATTTTCCGTGTCGATACGGCGGAGATGAGTTTGGAGTGATTGTTACAGAGGTCCGGCCTGAATCCCTTGAAATGATAGGGAATAGAATTCGGATGAAAATAGAGACTAAATTTTCAGGAAGAGTCACCATCAGTGGCGGTATGACCGTTTATGAAGATGGAGATTCTCCGGTCAGTATGCTTAAGCGGGCTGACACAGCGGCATATGATGCCAAGGATTTGGGTGGTAATTTGTTGAAATGGGCGAAAAAAGAATCTTGAGCGTACAGCTGAGATTTTATTATTTATATTAAAAAAGGAGATAACCATGCTCTGGCGGGTTGAGGTTGGTCTTAAAAAGAATGTCCGGGATGTTCACGGGAATAAAGTTTCCCGTAAAATCAGGGAAGAGCTCGGCATAGAAGCCGGCGAAGTCCGGACCATTAAAGTTTATACTGTTGAAGGTCTTGAAAAAGCCGATATTGATAAGGTGCTGGAGCTTGGAGTTCTGCATGATCCTGTCCTGCACATTCCGTCTCTTACCCCTCTTGCGGCTGACTTCGCCTGGAATTTGGAAGTCGGATTTCGTCCGGGTGTAACGGATAACGAAGGTCGCACTGCAAAAGAATCTCTGGTTCTGGTTATTAATCCTGAAGATGCTGCAAAAGTTAAGGTTTACACCTCTACTCAGTACATTTTTTCAGAAAAGCTTGAGAAAGAGCAGATTGCATCTATTGCAAAAGATCTTTTAGCTAACGAATTGATTCAGCGTTACGAAATTTGTTCTGCTGACGAATGGGAAAAATCTCCCGGATTTGAAGCTAAAGCGGCTCAAGTCACAGGCAAAGCCAGTGACGAAGTTGCAATTATTGATCTTCTTGCAATGAATGATGATGAAATGATGGCGTTCAGCCGTGCAAATACTCTCGCCATGAGTATTGAAGAATTTCATTCCATTCGTGATTACTACTCTGATCCCGAAGTTCTTGCAGAACGCAAGAAAATGGGGATTGATCCTAATCCCACAGATGCTGAACTTGAAGCTCTTGCACAGACATGGTCTGAGCACTGCAAGCACAAAATTTTCAGTTCTAAAATTGAATACGAGAACAGAGAGACCGGAGTATCTACTACCGTAGACAGTCTCTACAAATCCTGCATTCAGAATACCACCAAGGAAATTCGTAAAGACAAAGGCGATGATGACTTTTGTCTGTCAGTTTTCAAGGACAATGCCGGGGTTATCAAATTTAATGAGAAGCTGAATGTTTGCGTTAAAATGGAAACTCACAACAGTCCTTCCGCTCTTGACCCTTACGGCGGAGCGCTGACAGGAATTGTTGGTGTTAACCGCGACCCTATGGGAACCGGACTGGGTGCAAACCTTCTTTGTAACACTGATGTTTTCTGTTTTGCTTCCCCTTTTTACGAAGGAGAACTTCCTCCGCGTTTACTTCATCCTCGCAGAGTTCTTGAAGGAGTTCGCGAAGGTGTTGAACACGGCGGTAATAAATCAGGTGTGCCTACTGTAAACGGTTCCATTGTTTTCGATGAAAGATACCTCGGTAAACCTCTTGTTTATTGCGGAACTGTCGGAACAATGCCCGTCAAGGTTGCCGGACGTTTGAGCCATGAAAAGAAAGCCCAGGTCGGCGATATTATCGTTATGACAGGTGGTCGTATCGGTAAAGACGGAATTCACGGCGCAACTTTCTCATCCGAAGAATTGCACGAAGGATCTCCTGCTACAGCTGTTCAGATTGGTGACCCTATCACTCAGCGCAAGATGTATGATTGCCTCATGCGCGCCCGTGATACCGGGCTATATAGTGCTATTACTGATAACGGAGCCGGCGGGTTGTCTTCTTCCGTTGGAGAAATGGCTGAAGATACCGGTGGCTGTGATCTCGATCTCGCTAAGGCTCCGCTTAAATATGACGGTCTTAAGCCTTGGGAAATTCTTGTTTCCGAAGCTCAGGAGCGTATGACTCTGGCTGTTCCTCCCGAAAAGCTGGACGAGTTCATGGCCTTGGCAAAAGAGATGGACGTTGAAGCAACTGCGCTCGGTACTTACACAGACAGCGGTATCTATAATATCAGATACGGTGATAAGCCTGTTGCAGCTCTTCGTATGGACTTCCTGCATGACGGTGTGCCTCAGATGCAGCTTAAAGCTGTCTGGGACCGTCCAGTTGTTGATTTCAAAGGTGAGCCGGAAGTTAAAGATCATACTGCTCTGCTTAAAGATATGCTTGGCAGACTTAATATATGCAGTAAAGAATACGTCATCCGTCAGTATGACCACGAGGTTCAGGGACGCAGTGTCGTCAAACCTCTGGTCGGTAAGAAGCAGGACGGTCCCGCTGATGCCGGTGTGCTGAGACCTGACCTTGATTCCGATAAGGGGCTTGTTGTCTCTCACGGAATATGTCCTAAGTTCAGTGACCTCGACACATACTGGATGATGGCTAATGCCATTGATGAAGCTGTCAGAAATGCCGTAGCCGTGGGTGGTGACATTTCACACATGGCCGGAATTGATAACTTCTGCTGGTGTGATCCGGTTCAATCCGAAACAACTCCTGACGGACATTACAAGCTTGCTCAGTTGGTCAGAGCTAATCAGGCTCTTTCTCACTTCAGCCGCGCATATGGCGTGCCTTGTATCTCCGGTAAAGACTCAATGAAAAATGACTACAAGGGCGGGGGCGTAAAAATATCCATTCCTCCAACGGTCCTTTTCTCTGCGGTCGGGATTGTTCCTGATGTTAATAAGTGCGTCACTTCAGATTTCAAGAATCCCGGTGATTTTGTGTATGTTCTAGGTATTACCAGAAATGAACTTGGCGGCTCGGAAGTTTCTTCTCAGCTCGATTTTGTTCATCCTTCTGTTCCGCATGTAGAAGCTCTTACTGCCCTTAAACGTTATGAAACAGTTCAGACAGCCATGAGCCAGGGGCTTATTTCAGCCTGTCATGACCTTTCTGACGGTGGACTCGGAGTTGCTCTTGCTGAGATGTCAATCGGCGGTAGAATCGGCGTAGAGGCTGATCTTTGTTCCGTTCCTTCCGAGTATGGTTTGAGTACTCTAGCTATCCTTTACAGTGAATCTGCAAGTAGATTTGTTGTGACTGTATCGCCTGAGCATGCTCAGAAGTTTGAAGCCCTCTTCGAAGGACAGGTTTTCGGACGTATAGGTATGACAACCGGACTTGATACTTTCGGCCTTGCAGAAGGAACAACCGGAATAGTCAGAAGCAAGATTCACCTTCTTGCAGATGCCTTCAAAGGCACTCTCGACTGGTAGATTCTGTACGAAATATTGCTTTTAGAAGAGCCGCATCGGTTAATTTCGATGCGGCTCTTTTTTATGGGAAGAGATAGGCAATTAAAAAGGCCCGGAAGCGTGAGCTTCCGGGCCTTTAATATTTATAACCGTGAAGTTAAAGACTTCTATTCGTCGTCTTCAACAGCGTCGGAGATGGAGCATTCGGTTGTCAGCAGAAGGCTGGAAACTGATGCTGCATTCTGGAGAGCGATACGGGTAACCTTTTTAGGATCGATAACACCGGCCTTGATAAGGTCTTCGTATACACCAGTTGCTGCGTTAAAGCCGAAGCCGTCTTTGCCTTCAGCAACTTTTTCAACAACGATAGAACCTTCGAAACCAGCATTTTCAGCGATCATGCGAAGGGGCTGCTGAACAGCACGGCGAATGATACCGATACCGGCAAGCTCGTCATCGTTACCTGATTTGAGGTCGTCGAGAACTTTAGCGCAACGAACAAGGGCGGTTCCGCCACCGGCTACGATGCCTTCTTCAACAGCTGCGCGAGTTGCGTTAAGAGCATCTTCAACGCGAGCTTTCTTTTCTTTCATTTCGATTTCAGTTGCTGCGCCGACTTTGATTACTGCAACTCCGCCAACAAGCTTGGCGAGACGTTCCTGCAATTTTTCGCGGTCGTAGTCAGAAGTAGAGTCAGCTGCCTGACTTTCGATTCTGCGTACACGAGCTTTGATATCATCAACAGAACCGGCACCGTCAACAATGATTGTGTTTTCTTTGTCGATTCTGATGCGTTTAGCAGTTCCGAGTCCGTCGATAGTCATAGCGTCAAGGGACAAACCTACGTCTTCAGATACAACCTGAGCACCGGTCAGAACAGCGATGTCCTGAAGCATTTCTTTACGGCGGTCACCAAAGCCAGGAGCTTTGATAGCACAAACCTGAAGGTTGGCGCGGAGTCTGTTAACTACGAGAGTTGCAAGAGCTTCACCGTCGATGTCTTCTGCAACGATGAGCAGAGGACGGGACATTTTGAGGACCTGCTCAAGAATGGGCAGAAGGTCTTTCATGCTGGAAACTTTCTTTTCGCAGAGAAGGATCATAGGATCTTCAAATTCGCAGACCATTTTGTCTGTGTCAGTTGCGAAGTAAGGAGAAAGGTATCCGCGGTCAAACTGCATGCCTTCAACTACATCCAGTTCAGTCTTCATGGATTTAGCTTCTTCAACAGTGATAACGCCTTCTTTACCGACTTTGTCCATTGCTTCAGCAAGGATTTCGCCGATTGTGGAATCGCTGTTTGCGGAAATTGTTCCGACCTGAGCGATTTCAGATTTATCACGAGTTGGTTTAGCAAGTTTGTTGAGTTCATCAACAATAGCTGAAACAGCGGCGTCAATTCCGCGTTTGATGGACATTGGGTTACGTCCGGCAGCAACGAGCTTTACACCTTCAGCAAAAATGGACTGAGCAAGGACTGTTGCGGTAGTTGTACCGTCACCGGCGATGTCGTTGGTTTTGGAAGCAACTTCCTTAACCATCTGTGCGCCCATGTTTTCAAACTTGTCCTCAAGGTCGATTGCTTTAGCAACTGTAACACCATCTTTGGTGATTGTTGGTGCGCCCCAGGACTGTTCGATCACAACATTACGACCACGGGGTCCGAGTGTTACTTTTACAGCGTCGGCGAGAGTATCAACGCCGATTTTGAGATGTTCACGTGCTGTTACATTAAATTCAATAGCTTTAGCCATTTAAAGATCCTCCTGAGAGAAATTCGTTTGATTTATATATAGAGGCGCTAGCGGAAAATTATTCAACAACTGCGAGAATTTCTTCTTCGCGCATGATGATGAAGTCTTCACCATCAATAGAAAGTTCGTTGCCTGCATATTTAGCGAAGAGCACAACGTCACCTTCTTTTACGGACATGGGAGCTTTGTCTTTACCTGGTCCGGCTGCAGCAACAACACCTTTCATAGGCTTTTCCTGAGCGGAATCAGGGATGATAATACCACCGGCTGTTTTCTGTTCGCTTTCCAGACGCTTAATGAGTACGCGATCCTGTAACGGTTTGAGAGTCATGTTTCCTCCTGAACTAAATAAAGTATTGGTTGATAATCACTTAATAATCTGCGGGGTTGTGGCAGATTCTTCTTTGATTTTTAAAGTCGAGTTGCCTATTGTGTCATTCAAGGCAGTTCGCTTCATGCGTATGAAGTTGAATTAAATTAAGACAGAAGAGCAATATGTCAACACCGTATAATGAAAAAAACGGTATTAAAGTATTTGATTTTGCTTTTCGTTGAAAGGAGTGATCTGTATATGTCTCTTAATTCAAAAAGTATAGAAATTATACGGTTCAGCTTGACAATTAGCAGTTCTTCCCTGTAGTCCGCCACGTCCAGCCAAAAAAGGTTAAATAATGTTTTGCTTTTGTATAAAGCTTGATTTGATATCATTCTGATAAAAGTAATGCTTAGTCAGTTATGATTTGATATTACCCTATGGCTTTTTATTGTTTAATGGTGTAGTGGGCCTGTTGGGGTACGGATATACCGCTCGGGTTGCGGTTTAAAAAAATGAAGGAGTTTATTATGAGTAAGACTGTTCTTGTTAAGAAGTTCCGGGAAAAATTAGACATGAGTGCTAAAGATGCTTCCGCAGCGATTGACGGAGTTCTCGGTGCAATTGAAGATGGGCTTAAGGAAGAAGGCAATGTGACCCTTACTGGTTTCGGTACATTTAAAACTGTTGAACGTTCCGCACGTACAGGTCGTAACCCTCAGACTGGCCAGGCCATTGAGATCCCTGCTTCTCGCGGAGTAAAGTTTGCCCCCGGAAAATTTCTTAAGGACGCAGTTAAATAAGCTTATTCAATATTGACTGTTAAGCCGCTTCCGGGGATTCCGGGGGCGGCTTTTTTTATGCCTGATGATAAAAGTTTAATTTTGATAAATCTGACCAGTATAAATTCTTTATTTTTTGCTAAAGGCCGTTTGTGAAAGTTCTGGTTGCGTGAACTTCCGGCAAGATCTAAGCGTATTGATACTAAATTGTTATTTACGGAGTAATGTTAAATGTCTTCTCTTTGGACCAGACCTTTCGGC
This sequence comes from Maridesulfovibrio ferrireducens, assembly GCF_016342405.1. Lineage (NCBI taxonomy): Bacteria > Pseudomonadati > Thermodesulfobacteriota > Desulfovibrionia > Desulfovibrionales > Desulfovibrionaceae > Maridesulfovibrio > Maridesulfovibrio ferrireducens. The sequence continues at coordinate 291,193 of NZ_JAEINN010000001.1, forward strand.
TACCGGGATGTTTTAAAAATAAGCCTGCCTCTTGCTGTAAGTATGGCTTCGACCACTCTTATGCAGATCACTGACAGGATCTTTCTGGGAAGATATTCGGTTGAAGCTATTGCCGCCGCGCTTCCAGCTGGAATCCTTGCGTTTTTATTTATATCCTTTTTTATGGGCGTTGCCAGCTACATCAATGTTTTTATCGCTCAGTATACCGGTGCCGTAAGACCTGACAAAGTCGCAACGAGTCTCTGGCAGGGTATATATTTTTCACTTGGCGCTTGGGTTATTTTAATTCTGGTAGGTCATTTTTTGACCCCTTTGCTTGTTCTTGGCGGTCATCCACCGGATGTTACTGAACTTGAAACTCAGTATTTTAGAATTTTGATGTTTGGAGCCGGTTTGCCTGTGCTTGATACTGCTCTTTCAAGCTTTTATTCAGGTCGTGGTTTGACTCGAACCGTTATGCTCGTAAATATGACGGGTGCTTTGGTTAATATACCGCTCGACTATGCACTTATTAATGGTTTCTGGTTTTTCCCGGAAATGGGTATCCAAGGGGCCGGAATAGCTACCGTTGCAGCCGGGGCCGTAATTGTAGGACTTTATTGTCCACTTATCTTTAATAGTAAGAATGAAAAGCAATATGGAATTATAAGCAATTTCAAATTTGCACCAGATCTTTTCATCCGGTTTATCAAGTATGGCCTGTCAAATGGTACACAATTTTTTCTGGATATTTTTGCAGTAACTTTTTTTGTCTATATGGTGGGCAGGCTGGGAACAACTATCCTTGCAGCTAGTAATATAGCGCTTTCGATTGACGGGATTTCTTTTTTTCCGGCGTATGGGATTTCCGTCGGGGTAAGCACCTTAGTTGGTCAGGCAATCGGGCAGGGGCGTCCGGATTATGCTAAAAGGGCGACGGTCTGTGCGTTTCATATTACATGTGTCTGGATGCTCTTTATGGGGTTTATTTACGTCACGATTCCAGATGTATTGATAAGTATGTTTCGCCCGCATGATATAAGTGATGTTCAGTTTTTCGAAGTTCTCGAACATGGTAGAATATTCTTGCTGTTTATGGTCGTTTATATCTTTTTTGATGGACTTGCGCTCGTCTACTCCGGCGCGCTTAAGGGGGCGGGTGATGTTGTTTATGTTATGAAAGCTGTCGGGGTTTTCTGTGTAACGCTGATGGTTATTCCGTGTTATCTCGGCGTGGAAGTATTTAAGTTCGGCCCGAATTTTCTCTGGGCAATTTTTACAGCCTATGTGCTCGTGCTCAGTTTTGTTTTTTATTTCCGTTTCAAGGGTGGAAAGTGGGAAAGTATGAAAGTTATCGAATAGATGGAAATTGTTTTTATCTTGAAAGCAAGAAGGGCATAAGAGGAATTCCTCTTATGCCTTTTATTTTGTGAAATTTTGAAGCAGCTATTTTGTTAAGCTGATTCCTGAGTGACTACCAGCATTTCCGGGCGTACCTTATATAGAAAGCTGTAAGTGAACAGGCAGATAAAGCCTTCGATAATCATTATGGGAATATGTGAATATACGATTAGCTGAGCAACGCCGATAAAACTGTCATCGGTGAAGGATAGCGCGAAAGCAGTCAGTATAGCAGAAAGTCCAATTGAAAGAGCACCGCACATAAAGGCAGCGATACTCATGCTTTTGCCGCCTTTGTTGAGCAGGGAGCGAAATAAGTAGTGGCAGAGAACAGCCGGTAAAGCCATTGTGGCTGTGTTGACGCCGATTACGGTAAGTCCGCCGTACTGGAAAAGGATGGCCTGCAGAAGCAGTCCTGTAAATATAGCAGGAAAGGCTGCCCAGCCGAGTATAAGCCCCATAAGTCCACTGAGAATAAGGTGTGCGCTTGAAGGACCAACAGGAATATGAATAAGCGAGGCCACAAAGAAAACTGAAGAAAGGAGAGCTACTGTAATGAGGTTTTCCGAATCGAGCTTTTTAAGACCAATAGTTGTGCCGATGGCGGTCACAGTTATTCCTACAGCAAGGACGGGAAGGGATAGAACTCCTTCAGATATGTGCATGGCTCACGATCCTCTTTATTATTGGGCAAGAAATTTCGGGCTTATTTTATGTTTTTAGGTGCATGTGTGCATACTTTTTCTAGAAATATAGCACCACCGTGTGTGTGTCAAGAACTCAGCATAAACTTTGCTATTGAAATTTTAAGGTTGTTACTTTTTTGTGATCTATTTTTTTTATATGTTTTTTGATCACAGAATGATTTTTCCTAATTTTATCTGCTGCATGCAGTTTTTAGAAAATATTTAGATATTGGTGTATTTGTTGCAAAGCTAGGTGGAGGAGGAAAAATATGCACAAAATGCGATTGTCTGAAAAAGTCATTCCTGTTCTGTTTGATGTTGTTGTATATGGCGGATTTGCGGCGTTCTTGTTCGCAAGCTATATAACTTTTCGAACTCTTGTGGAAAGATTTCCTGAACCGGCTCACAAAATCATTGGTATGCTGCAAAATTTTCTCGCATGAGTGATTGAAGTGTATGCAAAAAAATCCTCCTCAGCCCCTTCGGTTGAGTGAGGATTTTTTTATATGGGTATTTAGAAGTATAATTTTTTTAGTTTTCGATTAGGATTGACTTAAGCTGTATAAATATTATTTATTATGTAAATGAAAATGAGTTTCTATATCAGCGGGAGATGTTATGCAGGATATATTAGTGTTTGTAGTTATAGCAGTAGCGGCTTTGTACTTGGGAATTAAATGGTTCAGGAAAGGGGGGGCGGGATGCGGCTGCGGGTGTGATTGCGGCGGTGCAAATAAAACTTCTAAGGGAGATTGTTCCGGTCCTGATGAATCTCAGATTGGAGATCTTAGAAAGAAGAAGTAAATATGGAGCGATAAGTTAACGACTTGTTGTCTATTTCATATTTTTTTAAAATTACAATTTTGATTGTTCACCCGCATTTAATAGAAAAGCCACTCTGTTTAGGGTGACTTTTCTATTAAATGAACTATTAGTGTAATGTTTTGTGTCGTAACGGAATTAAGCTTTAAAAAATAATTTTGAGCATAATGGATATTAAGACGCTCAATACGTCTTTTTGCAGATTAAAATTGATTAAAATTAATCAATGCGTAGTCATGTATAATTTAAGAGACAAAATTGTAAAAAAGCAACTTTTCTTGCGTAAATTTCTTCTTTATTGATTGGTAATCCTGTGCTTAATCTTACGATGTCAGTGTAAATTTAGCTTTTGATTGCGAAACGCGTAATTTATGATTATTTTGCATTATAATGACATAATTTTTTTATAACAAAGTTTTTTCCTATAAAATCAGATAGTTAGTTATCTAAATACCTTTTCCATTATTATTTATTGTTTGTTATAGAAGTTTCCTTTTCAGTTTGCTGTCCAAAACGGGCACTAATTTTTTTTATGCTGCGGTTTCTTGCTGAATTTGTAATTGAATTATGCTACTTGATGTTCACTTTCAGCTTGTCATAATGTCATGTGATATTCCTACATGGCGAATATGTTCTCATAAATAACTGGTTTCCTTTAGAAAGATATGTTTAACAAGAATGTTTAAACGTAGGCTGTCGAGTCTGCGGTGAATCACTCATTCACATACCAAGGGAGGGGAAGTGGCCAAGAAGAAAATTAGGTTCATGTGTACTGCCTTCCGTGACGGTTTTCAGTCCGTTTACGGTGCCCGAGTCAAAACCGATGATTTCCTGCCTGCAGTTGAAGCTGCAAGAGACGCAGGTATAAATTGGTTTGAAGCAGGCGGAGGAGCACGGTTCCAGGCTCTTTATTTTTATTCCAATGAAGATGCATTTGATATGATGGACAGATTCAGGGCGACTGCCGGACCTGACGCAGATTTACAAACTTTGGCTCGCGGAGTTAACGTTGTAGGTCTTGAATCTCAATCCAGTGATGTTATCAAGGCTCATGCTGATCTTTTTGCCAAACATGGTATTACCACCATCCGAAATTTTGACGCTCTTAATGATGTTAACAACCTGATCTATAGCGGGCAGTGCATTGCAAATGCCGGTCTGAAACATCAGGTAGTCGTTACAATGATGGAGCTGCCTCCCGGATGTTCGGGCGCCCATGATGCCGCATTCTACGAAAGTACTCTTCGTCAGATTTTGGATGCAGATATTCCTTTTGATTCAGTCTGTTTCAAAGATGCTTCCGGAACGTCTACCCCTGCTAAAGTTTTTGAGACCATCAAGCGCGCTCGCAAGATGCTTCCCGCAGATGTAATGCTCAATTTTCATACTCATGAAACAGCCGGAATCGGCGGTCTTTGTTATAAATCTGCTATTGAAGCAGGAGCTGATGCGATTGATTTGTCAATGGCTCCAGCATCCGGCGGAACCTGTCAGACTGATATCGTCACCATGTGGCATATCCTGCGCGGAACAGATTATACCCTCGATATAGATATAGATAAAATTATTGTTGCTGAAGATGTCTTCCGTGACTGCATGAAGGATTACTTCCTGCCGCCCGAAGCAACTCAGGTCGACCCTATGATTCCTTTCAGCCCGATGCCCGGTGGAGCGCTGACTGCGAATACTCAGATGCTCAGAGATAACGGTCTGATGGATCGCTACCCTGAAATCATCCGTGCCATGAGTGAAGTTGTCCGCAAAGGTGGATTCGGTACTTCCGTTACTCCTGTTTCCCAGTTCTACTTCCAGCAGGCGTTCAATAACGTCATGTTCGGACCATGGGAAAAATTTGCTGACGGTTACGGCAAAATGGTTTTGGGATACTTCGGTAAAACTCCGGTTGCTCCGGATGCTGAAATTGTTAAACGTGCATCCGAACAGATGGGACTTGAACCTACCACTAAAAGCCCTATTGAACTCAACGATGCTGATCCTGAAAAAGGACTTGCTCCTGCTCGCAAGCGTCTTGAAGAAGAAGGTCTTCCTGTTACTGACGAAAATGTTTTCATCGTTGCAACTTGTAAGGACAAAGGAATCACCTACCTTAAAGGTGATGCCCGCGTAGGTGTCCGTTATAAGAAAGATGTTGAAGCTGAACAGGTTGCTAAGCTTACCGGAAAAACTGCTTCTGCAAGTGGATCCGGTTCAGGAACTGTGGATGTTTCAGTTAATGGCTTGTCCTATACTGTTACTGTCGACGGCGACACAGCAACTCTGAATGGTAAATCTTTCAGGATCGGTTCCGGAGATGGAACTTCTGCCGCGGCAGCTTCCGGTGCTCCAGTCGGCGGCGTAACTGAACCTATTGCAGCCCCCATGCCCGGACTTATTGTCCGTCTGGCAGTTAATCCGGGTACTGTTGTTCAGGAAGGTCAGACTTTGCTGATTATGGAAGCTATGAAGATGGAAATGGAAGTTAAGGCTCACAGGCCCGGAACATTGGTCTCTTTCGCGGTTACCGCCGGTGATCAAGTTCAGCAGGGACAGCCTCTAGCTCAGATGACCATCTAGCCGGACACTTAAAGGCAAAAGGAGATCCCAATGCAAGAAATGGTGTTCAGTTGGCAGCATGTGGTAAATGGTGACGGAGTCGCTCTTTCCATAACTGGTATGAGTATTGTGTTTGTAGCTTTGATGCTGGTGAGTCTTTATATCGCTATGCTTCCAAGGCTGGCTGGATTCTTTAATAAGATTATTCCGCCTGCAGCTCATCACTGCGGGGTGGAGGCTCCACCTCCTTCGGGACCGGCTGAAGCTGAAATAGTCGCAGCTGCAGTTGCATATCTGCATAAAAATAAGAGCTAGACGGACGTCATGGATATACTTCTTCATTTTCTAAGTACAACGGGCTTTGCGGAAATGACTCCGGGCAATTTCATAATGATTGTCATCGGGATTGTTTTCATCGCCCTTGCAATTATAAAGGACTATGAGCCACTTTTGCTCCTTCCTATCGGATTCGGAGCAATTATAGGTAATATCCCGTCTATCGCGGGTATGCCTCTCAGCGTTTATGACGAAGGGAGTGTGCTCTCTTATCTATACTTCGGGGTCAGCAAAGGTGTTTTTCCTCCGCTGATATTTCTTGGAATCGGAGCTATGACCGACTTTTCGTGCATGCTCTCCAACCCAAAGTTAATCCTTCTAGGTGCGGCGGCTCAGATGGGTATATTTATTACCCTTGTCGGAGCGCTATACCTAGGCTTCAGTCCGGCTGAAGCTGGTGCTATCGGAATTATCGGCGGGGCTGACGGTCCTACTGCGATATTCCTTGCGTCCAAGCTGGCGCCGCATCTGCTGGGAGCTATCGCCATTGCGGCTTATTCGTACATGGCACTTGTTCCCGTTATTCAGCCTCCGATTATGAAACTGCTTACAACTAAAAAAGAACGTTTGATCCGTATGTCTTCTCCAAGACAGGTTACTACACGCGAGAAAATTCTTTTTCCTGTCGGAGCATTTATCATCACGGCGTTAATCGCGCCCGGTTCGATTGCTTTAGTAGGGATGCTTTTCTTCGGTAACCTTTTGAAGGAATCCGGCGTAACTGAACGTCTGGCTGAAACAGCACGTACTTCGCTCATCGACTCTGTTACTATCCTTTTGGGTGTATCAGTCGGAGCTTCAACTCAGGCTCAGACTTTTCTGACTCCTGACAGCTTGCTGATTTTCGGTCTTGGTGCAGCTTCCTTCTGCGTAGCTACTGCCAGTGGATTACTCTTTGCTAAGCTTATGAATCTTTTCCTTAAAGATAAGATCAACCCTCTGGTCGGAGCTGCCGGTGTATCGGCTGTTCCTGACTCTGCGCGAGTTGTGCAGATGGTTGCCCGCAAAGATGATCCGCACAACTTCCTGCTGATGCATGCCATGGCTCCGAATGTAGCTGGTGTACTCGGTTCTGCGGTTGCGGCAGGTGTTCTCTGGTCTGTACTCGGATTATAGGGAAAAGATCATGAAAGTCGTTACAAATCGAGCGAGAATTAAAAAGCTTAAGCGAGTTTTAAAAAGTAATAAACTCGGCCTGACGACAACCATGCCGGTGAAAAAAGTAAACTTTGTTCATTAATGAAAAAAAAGCGCACTCTCGAAATGAGAATGCGCTTTTTTTTTCGTATTAAATCAAATTATACTGTTTTATTGAAGTATTTGGGTGACCACTCTTAAGTACATTCGTTAGGTTTGTTCAGTTCTTCACAATATTTTGGGAGAGGGCTGTTAAGTAGAGTGGATTTTTCTGGGGAATAGGGTTAGGGCGGTTCTTAACATTTAGTCAGTCTTATATTTTCATTGGAGGAGTAAACAGTGGCTAGTCAATCTACCTATGAGTTCTATAAAAGTGATCTTTCTAAAATACCGCCTTTACGGGCTATTGCGGAAACTCTCATTAATGATAAAAGAGTAAGAAAAATAAATGCTGCCGATGCATACGCACTTGCTAAGACGCAGTGGGATGTCATGGATACTGATCAGGAGATCTATCCTAAGGCTGCAAAACGGTTAGGTCTGCCGGAAGGCGCCACTGTTTTAAACAACTGTCATGGTAAGATCGTAGGTCGTACAGGTCAGGCACGCAGATTCTATAATAATCTGAATGGACCGGATCAGCGTAAAGTGCTTGGCGACCTTAGAGAAGCTATCTCTGACATGCAGCAGCGTCCTTTGATCAAAGCTGAAGCTATTATCGGTCTTGATAAAGATCTCATGATCAGGGCTACCATCGTTGGCGGCGAAGATGATGCTGCAAATATTTTTAATTGGCTCGTCAACTTTACTCCTTATGAAGAGTTGGCAGCAGAGTATGAAAAAAGCGCGAAACTGCCCATTCAGGATATCATCATTATCGGTGATAATCTTTGGCGCAACGAAGATTCTTTTTATCATAATCAGGGATTCCCTCAGCTCGCACTTGTCGATGAAGAATGCAATGTCATCTACAATTTCGGCATGCGCTACTTCGGTGAACGCAAAAAAGGAACTTTGACTCTTGCATGGACTTCCGGCATTCGCGTAGGCATGGCAGCATGTCATGGTGGAATCAAGGAATTTGATTTCTCCGGCTGTGCTGATGAAAATGCAAAGAAAATTGGACAGCGCTCCATCGCTTTCTTCGGACTTTCCGGAACAGGAAAGTCTTCTCATACAAATTCCCACGATAACGGCGGCACTCTTCCTGAAGGATTTTCCAAGAAAGTTCTGCACGATGATGCTTTTCAGATTGATACGGCTAACCGTGTTTGCCGGGTATGGGAACCTACTTTATTTGATAAGACAGATTCAAGGCCGGTTGGTCATCCCGACTGGGAATATATGGTTTCAGTGATGAACCATGCAACTCTTGAAGTTGACGGAAAAGTTCTGCCTGTCGGGCAGGATCTCCGTAACCCGAACGGGCGCGCTTTGATTGATCGTGATGTTTTGGGTGAATATGTCAATCGTTGTAAATTCCCTGAAGTTTTGTGCTGGCTTATGAAGGACACATGTCTGCCTCCGGTTATTCGTTTCACAGATACATATCTCGCAGTTGCAATGGGCGCAGCCCTTATGACAAAGCGTAATCTTGCTGAAAACGTTTCCGAAGAAGAACTTAAGAAGCTTGTTTTTGTTCCTTATGCCAACCCGTTCAGGGTCTATGAGCTTTGGAAAGATGTTGAAGCTTTTGCAGGTGTTTTTGACTGCGGCGCAACCGGATACAGCTTTAACTCAATAGGTTTCTGGAATTCTTCCGATTCCGATCTGCATGCGATTCCATTACAGACATCATTGACTTTGCAGTCTTCAATTCTTCTGGATAAACTGGAATGGGAAGACTGGGATCTTCTGCCCGGTGCACAGCTGCCGAAGCGTAATTGTATGGAAA